>JAZQVI010000021.1:0-27797 GCA_045631745.1 Eubacteriales bacterium | reverse complement strand
CCACGCCCTTGCCGCAGATACAGCACTTTGCCATTTGTGACACCTCCTACATAAAACGCTTCACCGTAAGGGAAACCCATACGGGGCAGAAATTACTGTACAACGCTTGATATTATAACATATCTTTTTCAAAATTGCAAGTGTTTTTTTGAATTTTCTTCTTTTTTTTACGAAAAACTTTTCAAATCCTCGCATTGGAGCGAAATCTGAGACAAGAGATCGGACGGGAGCCCGTTTGGCAGGGTGAAATCTGCGACATCGGTCGGGATATCGGCATCACTTCCAACGCGCAGGATGCGTCCCCCCGCTTCATGTAGCACGCGAAGCGCAAAGGTGATCTGCTCACTGACGTCGGGGGTGTATTCTCCGCACAGAATGACCAGCTGTGCGCCCATAATCGCCCTTGCAACGACTCCGTTTGGCGTTGTGTCGAAGAGGTTGACACAATTTGCTCCTGCATTTCCAAGGATTCGGGAGAGGTTGATGGCATCAACGTCGGTTTGGGCGGACAGAAGGAGGATCTCATAAGAATCTCCGCGATTGAGCATTTTCTCAAAGGCAGGAAGTTGAATCGCATCCCTTTGCGAGCCAAGATCTCCACGCGTAGTTACGTAACCAATCGGTGCGTAGGGGAGCTTTTCCTTAGATTCCAGCAAAATCGCAAAGGGGATTTCTGCGCCGGCGAGTGCCGCACCATCTGTCAGATGGAAGGTCAGGCTGTCTGTTTCCATTTCCTGAACGGTATCGGTGATACGTTCGTTGCAAAGCACACGCGCACTCTTGATGAGGGCTTGCTTGCAGAACTCCTCCAATTCTCGCATCATCTGACGAAGTGCATCAAAGTTCGGAAGTCCGTTTTCGTCAGTGATGGGGGAAACGCAGTAGAGGTTGTTTCCGAACTGACTGAATCCGCAGGGAACTGTCAGCATGGGAGAGAGCGAGAAGACACACAACTCGGGAGCGGACAAGGTGTCATCAATCAGGATCTCCGATGCGGCGGCAGGGATCGCAAGCTCGCATTGGAGGCGGTAGATTCCGAGAATTGCAGAAAGAAGCTGTCCGAGTTGGTTTTCGTCTGTGTTGATTGAGGGGGTGCGCAGAGAAAATGCAATTTTTTCATCCGCGACAGAGCCTCCGGCTGCTGCATTGGACAGAATGGCTGTCAGAGCAGTTTGAAGAGCGGTGCGATAGGGCGAAACATCCAGCTCACCTCGTGCGGATGCAACCGAGACCCCGTCCTGAAGCAGGACACGCTGACTTGAGGGAGCTGCGTCCAAATAGCGGCAGGAATGAAGCCCAATGGCGTCATGGGAGATCTTGCCGATCGTATCCACTGTTTCGGTCGGAAGCTTTGCGGTCATTTGTTGTTTTGACGTAATTGCACGGAGAAAGCTTGTTTCATAGGAAATCGTCTTGTTTTCCGAATAGAGGAAGGACGTGCGCGGCTCCTTGGTCGCAGCTGCGAACAGAATTGGCTGGAATCCCATGCGGCGCGCCACAGATGCAACGCGTTCTGCCTTTTCCCTCGCGGTCACCAGCACGCGGTATCCCGAAAACTTGCCGATCAGTTGTTCGATCGTTTCGGAATGAATGCTGGGCGCGAGTGCGCGAAGATGATAGCAAACACCATCAAAACGGCGCGTGAGCATGGGGAGCAAGCCCTCGCGGGGAACGGTTAAAACCGCCTTGGCCGATTCGCAAAATTCGCGTGAGGAAAAGAGAGGATCAAGTAGGCTGTCGTATTTCCAAAACGGCATATTTTTGCGGTGCATGAGGATGAAAACATCTCCCTCATGAATCACCGATGTGTCATCAGTTGCGTTAACCGCAAGGGAAATGGGGGATCCGGAGATTCCGACCGCGCGCTCTGTCAGCGCGCAAGAGTAGTTGAGAGAAATTTCGCGGTCATCAAGGGTCGAGTTCTTTCCGATTCGCTTCAGATACGCCGTTGCAAGATTCATTGCTTCGCCAACCGAAATGGGAGTGTCGGTATCCGTGAGCATCTCGCGGCGCTTGCGCATCATGTCGGCGTAGGTCTCGGCGCAGAACCCGTCATTGGTAAACAGTTCGGTCAGAAGCGTGCTCTCCACTCCAAGCGAGAGCGAGGAAAGGCGGTCAAGTGTTTTTAGTTCTTCTACAGATGGATCACGTTTTTCGGTCGACTGGTAATAGGAGGCGCAAAGGGACAGCACAGACGGTGTCATCTGTAACGCCAAGCGTTCTTTGAGCTGCATGAGCTGCTCTTCCTTGTATCTGCCAAAGCGGCGAATATTGTTTTCACAGTCAAAATCATACTTCATGATGGAATCCTTTCTTCTGGTTTAGTTCACAAGCTTGCCAACACACTTTCCGTTGCAGACGCTTGTGATGCGCACTTGGCGTTGCGCGGATCGAATGGGAGTATCGGTTTGACAGGATACCTCAATGAAGCTTGGCGTGTGACCGATGGCAACTCCGTTTTCATAGGTTTCAAAAAGCACAGGGCAGGTTCTGCCCACGTATTCTGCAAGAATTTCCGATTGGATTTGTGACTGTATCTCCATGATTCTGCGCACTCTGTCATGCTTGATGCCATCGTCAATCTGATCGGGCATGGAATCTGCCTCGGTTCCTTTTCTTCTCGAATAGGGAAAGGCATGGATCATGAGAAATCTTGCGCGACGGATAAAATCAAGCGTTTCTGAAAACTCTTCTTCCGTTTCTCCGGGAAATCCTGCGATCATATCTGTGGTAAATTGTACGCCGGGGATCGCCTCGCGCAGGCGTTCCATCGCCTCCAGCGCCATGCGGGTGTTGTATTTTCTTCTCATGCGTGCCAAGACCCCATCCGAGCCGCTTTGCATAGAAAGATGAAAGTGCGGTGCAAGGCATGATAGATCGGCAATGCGATCCACGAAGTCTTGCTTGATGAGCGAGGGATCGAGAGATCCCAGCCGCACCTGACCGATACCGGGGATGCGGTCAACCCGACAGAGGAGATCTGCCAGATTGCAATCCTGAAGATCGCGTCCGTATGAAGCTGTCTCAATGCCTGTCAGAACGATCTCGGGACATCCCTTTGCGGCGAAGGCGCACACCTCATCGATGACGTCTTGGGGGGCTTTGGAGCGGATCTTTCCGCGAGCTGTGGGAATGATGCAATACGCACATTTGTTTTCACAGCCGTCCTGGATCTTGATGTAAACGCGCGTTCTGTCAAATCCGGAGATGCACATCGGCTCAAAGCCGTGCGCCTCGGGCGCTGTGTGCAGAATTTTTGGAGTACTGTTTTTGTATCCCTGCTTGAATAGCTCGTCAGCTACGTCTACCACCGAGAGCTTTTTGGCGTTGCCGCAAATGTAGTCCACTCCTTTGATAGAGGCAAGCTGCTTGGGATCGGTCTGACCGAGACAGCCCGTGACAAGGATGTATGCCTGTGGATTGCGATGGATTGCGCGGCGAATCATTTGCCTGCATTTCCGATCGGATTCAGCAGTTACGGTGCAGGTGTTGATCACATAGGCGTCGCAATTCTCTGAAATGGGGAGCACATGGTAGCCGCGCGCCAAAAAAGCCTCGGAAATGGCTTCCGATTCGTACTGATTTACTTTGCATCCAAGGGTTAGGATCCCAACGGTCAGAGGTTGAACGGACATAATTTCTCCTTTTGAGCAGGTTTTGATTCTTGTCTTATATTCTACCACGATTTGATCTGAAAGTAAATAAATTTTGATGAAAAAAGATGACAAATTCGAAATATCTCTTGAAAAAAGGGGCAAACGGATGTATAATAAGGGAAAGAAAACAAAGAAGGACGAGTATGCAAAGCTTCAAGATTAACCGAAACGACGCGGGGCAACGCCTGGACAAATTTCTTTCCAAGGCAGTCAAGGGGCTCCCGATGTCGCTGATGTACAAATACATCCGAACCAAGAAGATCAAGGTCAACCGCGCCAGAACCCAGCAAAACTATATTTTGCAGGAGGGAGACGAGGTTCTTTTGTTCATTCGGGAGGAGTTTTTTGAGTCTCCCGAGCGGGATCGTGGTGCGCTCTATCGGATTCAACCGAAGCTGGACATTGTGTACGAGGACGAGCACATCATGCTGCTCAATAAGCGTCCCGGAGTTCTTGTCCACGAGGATACCGCCGCCGCTGAAAACACGTTGATCCTTCACGTTCAGGCATATCTTGCCCAAAAAGGAGAGTACCACCCCGAGTCCGAGCAATCCTTCGCTCCCGCACTCTGTAATCGAATCGATCGAAATACGGGAGGGATCGTAATTGCCGCCAAGACGGCAGAAGGGCTTCGTGAAATGAACGAGAAGATCCGGATGGACGAGCTTCAAAAATGCTATGTTTGCGTGGTTCACGGACATATGCCAAAGAGGCAGGACACCTTGCGCGCATGGCTGCGCAAGGACAGCGCGTCCAATATGGTTGATATTTCCGACACGCAAAGAGCGGGGTATAAGGAGATCATCACCAAATACCGCGTTTTGCGCGAGCGAGGCGATACCACACTGCTGGAGGTCGAGCTGGTGACGGGGCGGACGCATCAGATCCGCGCACATTTGGCACACATCGGGCACCCACTTCTTGGAGACGGAAAATACGGCGTCAATCGTGAGGACCGTGCGAGAGGATATAAGTTCCAGGCGCTCTATGCCTACAAGCTGGGCTTCCGTTTTCAAAACAATGAGGGCGCGTTGGGCTATCTGAACGGCAAGTGCTTCCAGCTCTCTCCCGGGGATGTGTGGTTTCTCAAGGATTTTGGATATGCGGAGGAAGATCGGATTTGATGGATTGGATCAATCGCCGACCGAAAAGTGCTTGGCTTTGCTTTTACGGTAGTGCAATTTTGACAGCATTCACCCTGGTCTTTCCCAAGCTTGGATGGCTGGAGTGGATTTCGCTCATTCCTATGATCGGCGTTCTTCTCGCAAAATGCGATACCTTGACCGCCAAGCAGAGCTATTGGCATGGCTTTGGGGCGATCTATGCTTATTATTTTGTAATTTATCATTGGTTTTTAGCGCTCTATCCGTTGGATTTTGTCGGATTGAGTCCTGCCGCATCCGTAGTGGTTGTGCTTGCAGGTTGGTTGGGGCTTTCGCTTTTGCAGGCGATTCCCGGCGGTCTTGTATTCCTTGGATTTCGCGCTTTGTGTCAAACCGCTTGCCTAAGAAAGCACCCTATCCTCAAGCCGCTGGTGTTTGGCGCATTGTGGATCGTTTTTGAGTGGACGTCCACCCTTACCTGGTTGGGGGTTCCGTGGGGCAGACTCTATATGGGACAAGCCGAGTATCTCTCCGTCATGCAGATCTCCTCTGTTTTTGGGGCGTATGCGGTCAGCTTTTTGCTACTGGCGGTCAACGGATTTCTTGCATATGCGCTGTTGTACCGCGCCAAGGTTATGCTCTGCGGCGGACTTTCGTTGGGACTTCTCCTTGGAAATCTGACGTTTGGCATGATCCGCCGTCAAGCGGATTTTACCACCGATCGCACGGTAAAGGCAGCGGTCATTCAAGGAAACATTCATTCCGCCGAAAAATGGGATGCCTCTACCTACCTTCGTATGATGGAGGTCTATGATGACTTGACCGGCAGCGCGGCAAAGGAGGGCGCCGAGCTCGTGATTTGGCCTGAAACAACGATTACGGTTGCTTTGAATCGAAGCTCGATGATGAGAAACTTTGTGTCCGGCGTTGCAAGAGATTACGGGGTTACCTTGATCGTGGGCACAATGTACGAGGACGAGTTTGGCGAATATAACTCCTTGGTTTTGGTGACGCCGGACGGGAAGATCTCAGAGGATCGCTATGACAAGCGGCATTTGGTCCCGTTTGGAGAATACGTTCCCCTCAAAAAGCTGATCACTGTTCTCATTCCTCCTTTGGCAGAGGTATCTGCTTTGGAGGAAGATTTGATGCCCGGACGCGATTCTGCGCTCTTTGAAACGGAGTGGGGGCGCATCGGCTCGATGATATGCTTTGATTCTATTTACGAAATGTTGGGAATTGACAGTGTTCGCGACGGCGCGGAGCTGATGGTAATCTCCAGTAACGACTCGTGGTTTTGGGATTCAACTGCCGTTTACCAGCATCAGACGCAGGCGCAATACCGCGCGATCGAGGAGGGAAGGTACCTACTCAGAGCGGCAAACACGGGGATCTCCACGATTCTCACGCCGACGGGAGAAATCTGCACCTGGCTGGATCCTTTGACCGAAGGGTATTCCGTGGAGCAGGTGTATTTGAGAACACAAAGAACCGTCTACAGCGTGATCGGGAATACCTTTGTTTATCTTTGCGGGGCGTTTTGCTTGACGATTTCCATCATAGAATTCATTGAACGGAAGCGTGCGTTGCAAAAGCCCGACGATCGAGATCCCGACGGATCCGATCAAATGTGATGGGACAATCGTGATTTGTTTGTACGAAGGAAGGTGTAGAAATTGAAGATCAGAGAATCGGAAGAAATGTATCTTGAGACGATTTTGGTGCTCAAGAACCGCCTCAGTTTTGTCCGATCCATTGATATTGCCGAGGAGCTTGGGTATTCCAGGCCGAGTGTTTCCCGCGCGGTGGGGCTCCTTTCCAAAAAGGAGTATATCAAAATCGGGAACAACGGTGAGATCACGCTTACCGAGATCGGCGAGCAAAGAGCCAAGGAAATTTATGAGCGGCACGAGCTGATCACCCATTTTTTGATGGAGCTTGGCGCAGATGTTGACGTGGCAGAGGATAATGCCTGCCGAATTGAGCACGTGATTTCTCCGGAATTATTTGAGTTGCTGAAAAAACGGCGAGATCGGATGTAAGGACTGAATATTTCGTGAATATATTCAAGAAAAATGAATAAATTCACACGGAATAAATCCGCTCAACAATGTTTTAAAAGCAATTACAGGACTTTTGAAAACCGCAAAACCAGAATGATGTTCAAAAAAAGCATATATAATTGGATGGTTTTAGGTAAAAAAGACAAAAATGAAAAAATATTCGGAAAGTCCTTGACAAGAAATGTGATTTTTAGTATAATGATTGCATGATTATTCAAAAAAGCCGTGAACTGATAAGGCGAGAAAATGGAGACTGTTATGAACAAGGAACAAATCAAAAAGGTTGTTTTGGCATACTCGGGAGGACTTGATACCTCCATCATCATTCCGTGGTTGAAGGAAAACTACAACAACTGCGAGGTTATTGCCGTTTCCGGTAACGTAGGACAGGCTGATGAGCTTGAGGGACTGGAAGAGAAGGCGATCAAGACCGGTGCTTCCAAGCTTTACGTGCTTGACCTCACCGATGATTACGTTGACAATTACATCATTCCTACCATGAAGGCAGGCGCGCTCTACGAGGAGTATCTGCTTGGCACCAGCCATGCACGTCCTTGCATCGCAAAGGCTTTGGTCGATATCGCAATTCAGGAGGGCGCAGATGCAATCTGCCACGGTTGTACCGGTAAGGGTAACGACCAGGTTCGTTTTGAACTGACCATCAAGCGCTTCGCTCCCAATATGCCCATCATCGCTCCTTGGCGTGAGTGGGACATTAAGTCTCGTGAGGAGGAGATCGACTACGCAGAGGCGCACAACATCCCCCTCAAGATTAGCCGCGAGACCAACTATTCCAAGGATAAGAACCTGTGGCACCTTTCCCACGAGGGACTGGATCTTGAGGATACCGGCAACGAGCCTCAGTATGAGAAGCCCGGATTTTTGGAGATGGGCGTTTCTCCCATCATGGCTCCCGACGTTCCCACCTATGTGGAGATCGACTTTGAGAAGGGCGTTCCCGTAGCGCTCGATGGCGAGAAGATGTCTGCAAAGAATATCGTTCTCAAGCTCAACGAGCTCGGCGGAAAGAACGGTATCGGTCTGCTCGATATCGTGGAGAACCGTCTGGTCGGCATGAAGTGCCGCGGTGTTTACGAGACTCCCGGTGGAGCAATTCTTTACAAGGCGCACAGTGTTCTTGAGACCGTTTGCCTTGATAAAATGACCATGCACGAGAAGCAGAAGCTGTCCGTAACTTTTGCAGAACTGGTTTACAACGGTCAGTGGTTCACTCCTCTGCGCGAGGCTTTGAGCGCATTTGTTGATAAGACCCAGGAGACCGTGACCGGTAAGGTTCGTCTCAAACTCTACAAGGGCAACATGATTAACGCGGGCGTTTGGAGTGACTATTCGCTCTATAGCGAGGAGATCGCTACCTTCGGTGAGAGTGATTTCAACCAGAAGGATGCAGAGGGCTTTATCAACCTCTTCGGTCTGCCGATCAAGGTTCAGGCAATGGTCGAGGAGCAGCTCAAGAACAAGAAATAAGCACCCATTCGGATGTTTGGCAAATCGGAAGGCACTCCGCCACGCGCGGTGCCTTCCTGTTGTCGTATATGGCAATAAGCAAAGGAGAAGGTAGTATGGAAAAGATGTGGGCAGGAAGAACTGCCGGTAAGATAGATAAAACGGCAGACGATTTTAATTCCTCCATTCGGTTTGACAGCAGAATGTACCGACAAGACATCAAGGGAAGCATGGCGCACGCCGCAATGCTGGCAAAGCAGGGGATCATCACCGATGCAGATGCAGAGGCGTTGATTGACGGCTTGAGCGAAATTTTGGTGGATCTTGATTCGGGCAAGCTGGAGATCGATCCAAACAGTGAGGATATCCATATGTTTGTGGAACAGGTTCTGACCACAAGACTTGGCGACGTTGGAAAGAAGCTGCACACCGCGCGCAGCCGAAACGACCAGGTGGCTCTGGACATTCGGATGTATCTCAGAGATGAGATCAACGAAATTGAGGAGAGCGTTCGCGAGCTGATCCAGGAGCTGATCGCACGTGCCAATGAGCAGAAGGCTACGATTCTGCCGGGATACACACACCTTCAAAGAGCGCAGCCCATTACCTTTGGACACCATCTGATGGCGTATGCCATGATGCTTGTCAGAGACTATGAGCGTCTTGAGGATTGCAAAAAGCGCATGAATTTCTCTCCCATCGGGTGTTGCGCTTTGGCGGGAACCACCTATGATACCGACCGCCGCTTTGAAGCGGAGCAGCTTGGTTTCGACGGACTCTGCCTCAATAGCCTGGACGGCGTCTCCGACCGCGACTTCTGTCTGGAGATGATGAGTGATCTCTCCATTCTGATGATGCACCTCTCTCGTTTTTCCGAGGAACTGATCCTTTGGTCGAGCTGGGAGTTCCGTTTTGTGGAGCTTTCCGATTCCTACACCACGGGATCCTCCATCATGCCGCAGAAGAAGAATCCTGATATGGCGGAGCTGATCCGTGGTAAAACGGGACGCGTTTACGGAGATCTGATGGCACTTCTCACGACGCTCAAGGCACTTCCTTTGGCGTATAACAAGGATATGCAGGAGGATAAGGAGAGCATTTTTGATGCGGTAGATACCGTGAAGATGTGTCTTTCCGTTATGACTCCCATGATTGCCACCATGAAGGTCAGAGCCGATCAGATGTTGGCGGCAGCGCAGGGTGGCTTCATCAATGCGACTGATCTCGCCGACTACCTGGTGCGCCGAGGACTTCCGTTCCGCGCAGCGTACAAGATTTCGGGACAGATCGTGGCGTACTGCATTGAAAATCACAAGGTTCTCGAGACCTTGACGCTTGAGGAATATCTCAAGTTTGACGAGCGCTTTGATAATGAGATTTACGGTGCAATCGATCTGAAGAACTGCGTGGAGAGACGCATCAGCGAGGGCGGAACCTCGGTGGCGTCGGTTGAGGCACAGATCAAGCACGTAAAAAAGAAAATGAATTTGCTTTAAGAAAAACACCTCGGACTTCCGATCATCGGAAGTCCGAGGTGTTTTTTTCAAAATAAAATTACAGCACGAAGGTTTTGATGGCTTTGATCGCCAAGCCCTCGTCAGACTCCATGATCTCACCCAGCGCAAAAAACAGACCGCCGTTATCATAGAGACGAACGCGTTGGGAAATAGGGAAGTCGCATTTGAATTTTTTCTGTTGAACGGCACACCCATTTCGAATCAGACGCTCATAAAATTCGGACAGCTTGACCGCGGGCAGATCGGCAAAGAGATGCTCGGTCGGGATCAGGAGAGCTTGTCTCTCTTCGATCGTCATTCCCTCAAGCTCCGCAACGGTGTGCGCTTGCTCGATGGAAAAGCCGCACGCCTCGGTGCGCTCCAAGGATGCCATGACGCCGCCGCAACCAAGCGCAGCGCCAATGTCGGCGCAGAGCGTACGAATATAGGTGCCGCCTGAGCAGGTCACTGTCAAATGATAGTCACTCGGTGTGTCGGTGGTCTCGGCAGAGAGTTCAAAAATCTCAATCTCTCGCGCCTGTCTCTCGATCACAACGCCCTCACGGGCAAGATCCACCAGCTTTTTTCCATTGATCTTCAATGCACTGTACATGGGGGGAATTTGTTGGATTTTACCGCAAAATTGAGGCAAAATTCCCATTACAGTATGCTTGTTGGGGATCAAATCGGTTTTGGAAAGTGTCGCACCTGTGATGTCTTCGGTGTCGGTGGTAAGCCCCAGTCGGAGCGTCGCGCGATATTGCTTGCGATCGCTTGCAAGGTATTCCGATGCCTTGGCAGCTCTGCCGATCAGGACGACCAAAACACCGGTCGCCATCGGATCGAGCGTGCCGGTGTGCCCAACCTGGCGCGTGCCAAAAAGGCGGCGGATCTTTCCGACAATATCGTGCGAGGTGACGCCTGCGTGCTTGTTTACGATCAGGACGCCCGAAGGTTCTCTTTTCAATTCACTCATGAAATGATCAAATCCTCCAGTGAACGTTTTGGAACGAAATGGACGCCGTTTTCACGGTAATATGCGATGCTACCGTCAGATTTTACATCGGTCAGCATAACGGTCTCATCGGGCTTGCCCATGCCGAGAATCAGCTGAGGGGAGAGATGGGAGGGAAGCGAAAGGAGCTTTGCAGTTTCCTCAGCATGAAAGCTTCCGATCATGCAACCGCCAAATCCCGCCTCGGTCGCAGCGAGAAGAATGCTCTGCGCGCAGATGCCAACGTCCTTGAGAAAGGGCGTGATGTTTTCGGTAAGGGATGTGTCAACCGTGATCACAACGTATGCCGTAGGAGCGTGTCCTTTTGGTGGAATCTCCATGTCGCGCAAAAGGCCCGCCCAACGTGTCAGGGGGAGGAGCGCCGCACATTCATCCTTGGAGGTCACAAGTCTAAACTTCAGTACCTGCAGATTGCGCGAGGAGGGAACGTATCTGACACACGCTACAAGGTCTGCCAGAATTTCGGGAGTGATGGGGGCATCGGGATCAAAGCTGCGAAAGCTTCGGGATGCCTGAATCAATTCCTTGATTTTCATATTGCAATTCCTTTCAAAAACGAACCCATGCGGAATAGATCGGCTGCCCCTTTTCGGAGAAGTTCCGCTCGTATTCGGTCATGATGTTTCCTTCTGCCTTTTCGGAAGCGTGGAGATCGTTGGTTTTCCACTCGACCGTCAGTCCGCAAAGCTCAAATTGCTCCAGGCTGAACAAAAACAGGCCTTCGTTGTCGGTTTTCAGTCGCAATAGGCCGCCCTCTTTTAAAAGATTGCGGTATTGCTCGAGAAAGCTTTGGTAGGTCAGTCGGCGCTTTGCATACCCTTTTTTGGGCCATGGATCACTGAAATTGAGGTAAATGCAGTCCACAGAATGGGGCAAAAACCAGTCAGAAGCATTTCGAGCATCTCCAATCAAAAAGCGCAGATTGTCGGGCCGGCTTTCCTTTGCGCGCATGGCCTTCTCGAGAGCAAGGCATGCTACGTCTGCAACGCGTTCCATGGCGATCCAGTTCTGATCGGGATTTGCAGCAGACATTCCCACCGCAAAGTCTCCCTTGCCGCAACCGATCTCCAAATGGATCGGACGTTTGACGGAAAAATAGATTTGCGGATCTACCGTTTGCGTGGGTTGGTCTATCAAAATTTCGGCGCAGGCGGCAATACGCTCTGCGCCGTGCTTTTTCTTTCTCATTCTCATGGTGTGTCATTCCTTTCGAAAAACGGCCTTTTTATGTATTCCATTATAACAGAAATTCATCGAAAAAGCAACCGCTTTTCAAAAAATGACAGAAAAATCAGCCCAGCGCACTGCGAAGCTTTTCGAGCGCGCTTTTCTCGATCCGAGAAACGTAGGATCGGGAGATCCCAAGATGTGCCGCAACCTCGCGCTGGGCGCGCGGGGGCTGATCGCCAAGACCGTAACGCATGATTACGATCTGCCTCTCGCGCGGGGTGAGCATCGTGTTAATACACTTTACCATCTTTCCGGTCATGATCTTGCGGTCGATTTCCTCTGCGATGTCCTCGTCGCTGCAAATGACGTCAATATACGTGAGCGGGTTGCCATCTCGATCCATGTCGATTGTCTCGTTGAGAGAGACCTCGGAGGCGTGCTTTTTCTGTGATCGAAAGTGCATCAGAATTTCATTTTGCACGCATTTTGCAGCGTAGGTTGCAAATTTCGCCCCATTTTCTACGTGAAAGGTGTCGACCGCCTTTACAAGCCCGATGGTGCCGATGGAGACCAGATCCTCGGGATCTTGCGCGGTGGAGTAGTATTTCCGAACGATATGGGAGACGAGCCGGAGATTGTGCAAAATCAGCTTTTGACGTGCATTTTCATCCCCTTGCCGCGCCTGAAGAAAATACTCCTTTTCCTCGGCTGTACTAAGAGGGGGTGGAAATTTCTGAGGTGTGTTGATCCCAAGGATCAGATGTATCATTTTCGTAAAAATAGAGAAGAGTGTCAAAAACATAAAGTGTAGCCTCCTGTTTCCCGATTCAAAGGTATCCTATGTTGTGTCTCTCTCTTTCTTGCGTGTCCGACCGAATTTTATTTTGAGAAATCGCAAGGATCTCTCGGCGCGAACGTGTGAAATATGAAAATATCGTTGACAGACGGGAAGAAATATGATAAAATTATGGTAATACAATGTGCCATGGAATGGCAGAACGGAGATGCTTATGAAATTGGTAGGAAATGCGGTCGTCGGACAGAGCGGAGGTCCCACGGCAGCCATCAACGCAACACTTGCAGGCGTGATTCGCGGAGTGCTGGAGCAGAAGGCTGAGGGAAATATCCAAACGCTTTACGGTATGCACAATGGAATTGACGGCTTTTTGAGAGAGGATCTGATCGATCTGACCAAGTTCTTTGACTCGGAGGAGAAGCTCAAGCTCCTCGAGCATACCCCTGCGGCGGCTCTTGGATCTTGCCGCAAAAAGCTCCCCGATCCTGCGAAGGATCCGGAATTCTTTGAATCCCTGATCGCGCTGTTCAAAAAGTACGATATTCGTTATTTTTTCTACATCGGCGGAAATGACTCCATGGACACTGTCGCAAAGCTGACAGCTTATCTGAAGGATCACGATTACTCCATGGTTGCAATCGGTGTTCCGAAGACCATCGACAACGATCTTGTCGGTACCGACCATACGCCCGGTTTTGGCTCGGCGGCAAAGTATATTGCTGTTACCATGCAGGAAATTCTGCGCGACTGTGCAGTGTACACCATTCCTGCCGTGACCGTCGTTGAGATTATGGGAAGAGACGCAGGCTGGCTGACGGCATCTGCCGCGCTTGGCAGAACGGTTACGGGACTGGAGCCCGACCTTGTGTATCTCCCCGAGCGTGTGTTTGATTTGGATCAGTTTATGAACGATGTGCGCGATGCACTGAAGAAGCATCCAAACGTTGTGGTCGCCGTTTCGGAAGGAATTCGCTTTGCCGATGGCAGATACGTTGGAGAGGGTACGCAGAGCGGAGCCAAGGATGCGTTTGGGCACGCATATCTCGCAGGAACGGGCAAGGCGCTTGAGCTTGCGATTAAAGATCAAATCGGTTGCAAGGTTCGTTCGATCGAATTGAATCTTCCGCAGCGTTGCGCGTCTCACCTGGCTTCCAAGACCGATTTGGATGAGTCGGTGGGCGTAGGCAGATATGCTGTTGTATGCGCGACCAACGGTATCAGCGGGGAAATGATGAGTATTCAAAGAGTGGCAACCAATCCCTACGAGGTCACTTATGCTCATGCAAACGTATTGGAAATTGCAAACAAGATCCGCAAGGTGGATGGTGAATACATCAACGAGGCCGGCAACCATGTTACCGATGCTTGCTGTGAGTATCTGCTCCCCCTGATCCAGGGCGAGGCGGAGGTTGTGTATGAGAACGGCTTGCCCCGACACATCAATTTGAGATAATAGGAGAATAGAATATGAGAATTGCAGTGGTAACAGGCGCATCCTCGGGAATGGGAAAGGAGTTTGTCCTTCAGATCAGCCGAACCGAAAAGCTGGATGAAATTTGGGTTATTGCGCGCAGAATTGATCGCTTGGAGGAGCTTAAGAAGGAGATCACCAACACGGTGATCCGCCCCATTTCCTTGGATCTGACACGGGCAGAGAGCATTGAAGCTTATCGCTCCATGCTGGAGGAAGAGAAGCCCGACATCGCTATTCTGATGAATGCCAGCGGATTTGGAAAGTTTGGAACCTTTACAGATATGTCTTTGGATAGCATGATGAGCATGATCGACCTCAATGACAAGGCTTATGTTGCTATGACCTACGTAACCCTTCCTTTCATGAAAGAGGGCGGCGAGATCTATCAGCTCGATTCGCTTTCATCCTTCCAGCCCGTGCCTTACATCGGCGTTTATGGGGCGACCAAGGCGTTTGTGCTCAGCTTTAGCCGTGCGCTGAACGTGGAGCTTAAAAAGAGAGGCATCAAGGTTATGGCGGTTTGCCCGGGTTGGGTCAAAACCGAGTTCTTTGATCATGCAGTGCATGACGATACCATCGTGTATTACAACAAATTCTTCACAGCGGAGGAGGTTATCACGCGTGCGCTCCGAGATATGAAGAAAGGCAAGGACGTCTCGGTTTGCGGTGCGTCCATTCGTGCACAGGTACTCCTTACCAAACTTTTGCCACACAGAATTGTAATGAAGATCTGGTGTATGCAGCAGAAAAAATAAGAATTTAGAAAAGAGGCGCTCCTCCGAGTGCCTCTTTTTTGTACGAAATAAAGTACACGCCCGATCGGCTTGGGTTGCGTTCTAATTTGCAAGCGCCATTCGTAAACTGTAACGATAAAGGGAAAAGGGGGCGTTGGAAATGAAGAACGTGATGGTGGTGATGGGAACACGGCCGGAAGCCATCAAGCTATGCCCGTTGGTTATGGAGCTCAGGCGCAGGAAGACCATGCAGGTCACCGTCTGTTCCACAGGGCAGCACCGCGAGATGCTGGACGGCGCGATGAAGGCGTTTTCCATCAAGGCGGACTGTGATCTGAACGTGATGCAGGCGGGGCAGAGTATGTCCAAGGTCACGTCAAGGATCCTTTCGGGAATGGAAGACGTATTGGAAGAATATTCGCCCGACCTTGTGCTGGTACAGGGAGATACAGCAACGGCGTTTGGGGCGGCTTTTGCAGCATTTTACCGTAAAATTCCCATCGGTCACGTGGAGGCAGGGCTCCGAACCTATCACATTCGCTCCCCCTTTCCGGAAGAGTTTCATAGGCAAAGTATCTCCATGATGGCGGATTTCCATTTTGCACCGACCATTGCGGCAAAAAACAATTTGCTCAGGGAGGAGAAGAACGAAAAAACGGTTTTTTTGACCGGAAATACCGTTGTAGATGCACTCCGTTATACACTTAAATACGGGAAATCAACCCAACGGTTGACTTTTCCGACGGGGTGTAGGATCCTTCTGTTCACAGCGCACAGACGGGAAAATCTTGGTGAGAATATGAGGGGAATGTTTCGCGCACTCCGAACGATTGTTGAGACACACGCAGATGTGTTAGCGGTTTGTCCGCTTCACCCCAATCCCGATGTGAGATCCGTTGCCAGAGAGGTTCTGTGCGGATGTGAGCGGGTGGAAATGATCGAGCCTCTTGAAACGGTAGATTTTCACCGTCTGCTTGCGCGGAGTGATCTGGTTCTGACCGATAGCGGAGGGATCCAGGAGGAGGTAACAGCGCTTGGAATCCCTACACTTGTCATGCGCTATTCCACAGAGCGAACAGAAGGAATCCGCGCAGGGTGTCTGCGCCTGGTGGGAAGCGGAGAAGGGGGAATCGTTCACGCGGCGAATCAGCTTCTTGCGTGGAATTCAAGGGAATATGCGGCGATGAAGAGACCGTCAGATGTGTTTGGCGACGGCAGAGCATCTGTTCGGATCGCAAATATTTTGGAACGATTGCTACGTGTTTGACCGAAAAAAATATTCAAAAATGGAAAAAACACTTGCAATCCAAATTTGTGTATGATATAATAAATGCAAATGAAACAGGAAGTCAGGGGCGGGCTTTTTTGCCTGTTCTTGTATCAAAGGAGCGAGAAAACGAATGAAACTCAAAAGAATTTTGCCCACACTGCTTTTGGCGGCAGGCGTTGTGTTTTTGGTGGGGGCAGTCCTCATTCTTACCTTGGTTGCACCCAAGGCAGATTACGTTTATAAGCAGGTTTTGAGCATCGTGATTGCGGTGTTTATGCTTCTTTTGACGGGACTTTGTGTTTTGTACTGGGTATTTTCCCGAGACGTTTACCCCAATTACTTCTTGTTTGACCGCAAGAAAAAGAGAAATATTCCCGTTGAAAAGCTGAAGTTTACCATGGTCAGCGATCGCATGACCTTTCTCCTCGGTCAGATTGCAGATTCTCCCGAGGCACTTTGGAAGAGTGACGTGCTTTTGCACGAGTCCGAGACCTACGGCTACCGCAGTGTCTATAAGCCCTTGGTGGCATACAAGATGCTGTTTGATCTGGGTGAGCAAGGGGTTGAGACCAGCTATTGGACTTATTTCAGAGAAGCACCCGAATGCAACATCAATGCGCTTTGCGAGGCGCTGGAACGTGTCGGCGAGAAGAAGATGATGCAGGCCTTCAAGTTGATTCTGGAGCGCGAGCCGAAGGATAACATGAAGATCAAGGAGTTCCTCCGCAGAAACATGGGCTACATTCGCAGCAAAATGGTCAGCTACGTTGTCAAGCACATTGAACTCTTTTACTGATAAAAAAGAAAATCTGTGAGATTCAAGTTTGAATCTCACAGATTTTTTTATGCGATCACGCCGCCGCCCACCACAATGTCTCCGTCGTAGAGTACGACCGATTGACCCTTGGTAATCGCTCTTTGCGGTTGGTCAAAGACAACGCGAAGCGTGTCGGAATCCGGTTGTGTTACGGTTGCCCAGTCCTCGGTGTGGCGGTAGCGAACCTTTGCCTTCAGGCGCATCTCACCCTTGATTTCAGGCAGGGAAATGAGGTTGATATCGTGTGCGATCAGTTCGCGTGAAAAAAGCTCCTCGGAGTGTCCCAGTACCACCTGATTGGAGATGGGGAGAATCGCTTGAACGTAGAGCGGCTCGGGAAGTACCAGTCCAAGTCCTTTTTTCTGCCCAACCGTGTAGCGAATGATGCCCTTGTGCTGCCCAAGCACCGTGCCGTCTGTCGTCACAAAGTCTCCTGTGGGATAGATTTTGTTACGATAGCGCTCCACGAAATCGACGTATTTGCCGTTTGGAACAAAGCAGATGTCCTGACTGTCTGCTTTATTCGCGGTGGAGAGGTTGTGCTCAGCGGCAATCAGCCGTGCTTCTGCTTTTGTAAGTTTTCCCAGGGGAAAGACCGTGCGTTCCAGCTGCTCCTGACGCAGAGACCATAGTACATAGCTTTGATCTTTTGAGGGATCGGCTGCTTTTTTCAGAAGATATCTGCCTCGCTCGGGACAAAATTCTATGTTGGCGTAATGACCGGTCGCCATACAATCAAAGCCGAGGCGCATCGCGTTCTTGAAAAATTCGTCAAATTTCAGGTAACGGTTGCAATCAATACAGGGATTTGGCGTTTTGCCTTCTTCATATGCTTGCACGAATCTTTCAATCACCGCCGATTCAAAGAGATCGGAGCAATCAATGGTGTGAAAGGGCATTCCGAGCGATTCCGAAACGGATCGAGCGCTTTCGACCTCTGACAGGGCACCGCACGTCTGAGCGGAATCGCCTGACTTGTGCAAAAGCATGGTCGCGCCCGCGCAATCATATCCCTGCTGTTGCATCAAAAGTGCTGCAACGCTCGAATCTACGCCACCGCTCATGGCGATCAATGCTTTTTTTGTTTCAGACATAGCCGTCCCCCTTTCTGATTTTCTGTTTTTCATTATACACATCAAACGAATTTTTGTCAAGAGGCATTGATTGTTACGCGTAACAAATTTTCTCTGATTGGCAGTCGTTCATGGAACGAATACTGTCAAGGAAGAGGAGGTGAATGATGTGAAAATCAAAAAAACGATTCTGTTTTTGTTGACCGTGTCACTCGTTTCAAATTTCTTGTGCATGAATTCTTTGGCAGCGGAGAGGTCCTGCAGCTGGTATTGCGCGCATGTCAAGGATCACAAGCAGCCTGCCGTTGCAAAGGAATTGGCTTTTGTAGAGGACTGCGGGGGGTATTATATTGATCACACACATATATCGCAAAGTGACAGCGAAAAGGTGATCTATCTCACCTTTGATGCAGGGTATGAAAACGGAAATGTGGCAAAGACATTAGATGTTTTGAAGGAAGAATCCGTTCCGGGGGCATTTTTTGTTTTGGGGCACTTGATTTCGAAAAATCCCGATCTTATCAAGCGAATGCGGGCAGAGGGACATTTGGTTTGCAATCATACCGTGCGTCACCGAGACATGAGTTTGGCTTCGGAGGAGGAGCTGCTTGCCGAGCTGACTGCACTTGAGGATCGCTATCAAGCGCTCACAGGAGAACAAATGCCAAAATATTACCGACCGCCCGAGGGAAGATTCAGCAGGAGTAACCTTGAGGTCTTGCAAAAGCATGGGTACAAAACTGTTTTTTGGAGTTTTGCCTATCCTGACTGGGATAACAACAAGCAGATGTCACCCGAAAAGGCAAAGCAGATCATTTTAGAGAACCTTCACAACGGCGAGGTGATGCTCTTGCATCCAACATCGTCAGTTAACGCCGAGATTTTGTCAGAGGTGATCCGAGAGGCAAAAAGACAGGGCTATCGCTTTGGAACGCTGGAGGAGCTGACCGGAGGCAGAAATGAGAATTCGTAAAGCGATAAAAACGGCTGTTCTTCTGCTGCTTTCTCTCTGCCTATGTATCGGATTTGGTGTGATAAACGTCTCGGCAAACGTTTATCACACCGTGCCAACCAAGACCAAAAAGATCGCACTGACCTTTGACGATGGGCCTCACCCCTCACAAACGAAGCGGATACTCGATATCTTAGATCAATACGGCGTCAAGGCTACCTTTTTTATGATTGGTGTAAACGTGGAAAACTATCCCGATGCGGCGCAGGAGGTGGTTCGGCGCGGTCATGAGATTGGCAATCACACCTACCATCACTCGCACCTGAAAAATCTCGGAGAATCCCAAACGAGTGACGAGATCGAACAGTGTAAGGATGTGTTGGAGCGTGTGTGCGGCTGCAGACCGCATCTCTTCCGTCCTCCCGAGGGGTATTTGAGCAGTGACGTATTGCAGTGCGCGGAGCAAGGGGAGTATGATCTGATCCTATGGAGCGTGGATACGAGGGATTGGGAGTGCAAAAACGCATCCAAGATTTCACAGACGGTGCTTTCCAAGATCCAGGCGGGAGATATTGTACTGATGCACGATTACGTCTATAAAAGCAAAACGCCCGAAGCTCTGGAAATCATTCTTCCGAAGCTTCTGGCGTCAGGATTTGAACCGGTAACGGTCGGGGAATTACTCGGCATCGGGTAAATCCGATGCGGTATCCTCCTCGGTGTCGTTTTGTTGATTGACGTAAGGGGCGATCATGTAGCGATCAATGATGGGATACGCCGCATAAGATGCCATAAACGATGCTGCACCAAGATAAAAGAAGAGGGTCAAGAGAAGGGGAATGGGCAGGAGCGTGAGTCCGAAGATGGAAATGACTACGCCGATAATCGCCGCGCAGACGACGGTCAGAAGCACCATTCCCAATGCTGCCAAAAGGTTTCGCTTGACGCCGAGCGTTGTGAAAATCAGCGCGTTCTTCAGAATCTTGCGAATAGACAATTCAAAGGTAATCTGTAAATGGTAGATATAGAAGCGCATGAAGAAATAGAGGATTCCCAGCGCAAGGATCGCCCAATACATGAGATCCATTCCAAAGCTGCCGACCACGCCCTGGAAATAAATAAAGTCAAAGACCAAAAGGAAGAGCACAACGGCGTCGATCAATCCCAAAAAGAAGCCCTGCTTGAGGTTTCGTTTGATCGCGTAGAAATAGTCGGACAGCGGAAAAACGGGGTCTCCTCTGACCAACCCGCGCAAGATATAGGTAGCGCCGATATTTTGCCAGCCAAAGGTTACAACCAAAAACAGCACACAAATGCCCATGCCGATATACGTTCCCGTAGCATTGAAGGCAGGGAGCTGATAGGGGGCGCCGAAGAGATCGAGGAGAAAGATTGATTCCGTTGACTGCTCGATCATATTTGCGCCGTAAAGAGGCGCGAGGAGAGCGGTATAAGCCGTGGGGGTTTTGTTAATGCCGAGATAAAGTCCCGCCACGATCAGGAGAGGGAGAATCATTGGGAACATCATGAGATTGAGTGTTACGATATTCCAAAACTTTCTTCCAAAGAGCTTAAAGAAGCGTTTCAGTGTAGGGGTGGTGTCTTCTTCAATGGCATCCGGCTTGTTTGACCAGCTATTGCTGAACATCCCGTAAAGGGTAAATTTCTTTTTCAAAGCGTATCATCCTTTTTGTAGATCTTTTTCTTATTTTAGCATAATATCGCAGTAAAGTCAACAACATCAAGGAGAATAAATGAAAATTTTTAAATCTGAAAAATCCCCGGTTAAGGGGATTTTTCAATGATTCGATCAGCAAAAAGCTTGGCGTCTTCAAGCTGGTGTGTTACCAGGATCGCAGATGCTCCGATGCTCTTGAGATATTCTCTAACCTTTTTGGAAAGAGAAATACTCAGCTCGCGATCGAGCGCCGAGAAGGGCTCGTCGAGGAGAAAAAGATCTCCGCCATACAAAAGCGCACGTGCCAAGGAGAGCCTGCTTCTCATGCCGCCCGATAATTCATCCGGGTAAAGCTTTTCGGTGCCGCTCAACTCTACAAACGCAAGCATATTGGTGATTTGAGATGGGGGCGCATCCTTTGGGAGAACGGCTCTCAGATTTTCTTCAACCGTCAGCCATGGAAAAAGCCGAGGCTCTTGAAACGCATAGGAGATTTGTTTTGCGTTTCGGGTAATTGTGCCTGCTGTTGGCGTGAGAAATTCTGCAACCAACCCAAGCAAGGTGCTTTTGCCGCATCCTGACGGGCCCATGACGGCAAGCAGCTCACCATCTTGCACCTCTAAATCAAATCCCTCGAAAATAGGATGCTCGCGATCGTAAGAGAAGGAGAGATTTTCGATTTTAAGCATGAATTTTCCCTCCTTTTTTCTTTCGCTCCAGGCACGCGATCAGCTTGACTATTCCAATCTCCAAAAGAAGGCTGAGCAGGATCACGGTCAATGTCCAGGCAAACATTTCTTCTGTGTTGAGATAAAGCCTCGCCTCGCCGATCATCGTTCCCACCGTTTGCCGCGGCATGGCAATGATCTCGGCAGCAATCCCTGCCTTCCATGCAAGCCCAAACGAGGATCTGCAAGCAGACAGAAAGTAGGGGCGAACGGTTGGGATTGTTAACAAACGAAGTCTTTTGATGGTGGAAAAGTGAAAGACGTCCGCAACTTCACAAAGCTTTGGATCCTGCTGGCCAAGCCCTTCGTCCATGTTTGTCCACACAACGGGTAAAACGATCAGAAAGGTGATGACAGAGGGAACCTTAACCGATCCGATCCAGATCAGAAGGAGAACAATAAAGGATGCAACTGGGGTTGCCTTGATCACAGTCATGAGAGGAATCAAAAGGTCTCGCAGAATGGAGATGCGGTGCGTCAGAATCGCAAGTAAAATGCCAAGTAGGGTTGCCAGAAGGATTCCCGACAATACATTCCAAATGGAATTTGCGGTAATTGCATAAAAATCTTTCGTCTGCATCAGTCGCCAAAGGGTAGAAAGGACGATTCTCGGATTGGGAAAAAGCAGTACGTTCCCGATCTTCCAAGCGGCAAGCTCCCAGATTCCAATCCAAAAGAGGATGGGAAAGAGCACGCGGAGAACTTTTTTAGCTGTTTGCATGGTAGTAGAAGTCGTCGGCAGGAACCATGCCGCCGATAGCATTTGGGTTAATTCCCTTGATGATGTCAAGATATGCAGCTGCCGCGACCTTCATTTCTGCGCCGTCCACGAATTTAACGTTGCACTTAGGGATCGCGCGCTTGGCAACGTTTGCGTTCTCAAAAATGCCGTGCTTTGCAATAAGATTTGCGGCATCGTCCACATTCTCGTTCAAATAGTTGATAGATGCTTCGTACGCTGTTATAAAGTTTGCTACCGCCTGAGGATTCTGCTCAAGGAATTCGGTGCGAACGACAACGCATCCTTGAACCAAGGAGTTTGCCTTGCCGGGGATCTTATCCCATTCGGCAGTGAGATCAAGCTTTGTGTTGAGTGTGATCTGCGCGGCTGCTGCCTTGGTTTCGGCAATGGTGACCATCGGCTCGGGAAGCACGGCAAGCTCAACCTTTGAATCCTTTGCTACAAAAGCATCGCGCAGATTTGCAGGCTGTGCATAGGAGGTGGAATCGATCAGAACCTGAGTTGCACCGGGAGTTCCACTTGTGATGACCTCCAAGCCGTTTTGCTGACAGAGATAGGTAAGAATAAACGTGGGATTCTGTGCAGGGGCGTAAACGGTCTTCCCGCCAAGGTCAGAAACCGACGTGACTGCATTTCCTCCGCGGTTCAAAAGGAAGAGACAGCCCAGCGTATTGATTGCCAGCATCTTTACTTTTCCCTGCGTTCTGTTATAGATCACAGACGCAGCATTCGTGGGGAGCGCTGCAATGTCAACCGATCCGTTGGCAAGTGCTGTGAGCACCTCAGCGGCGTCGGTTTTTACGGAAAAATCGTATTTTTCAGTCGTAAAAGCACCTGCCGCGGCGTCTTCCATCAGTTTTGCCATTCCAAAGCCGGTGGTTCCGTTGAGCGTGTAAACGCGAATGTCAACGGGGGAGTTCTGTGAAGAATTGGTGTCATCGTTTGTGTTAAAGATATCTTTGAGACTGCAGGATGCCAAAGAGAAGAGAATTGCGAGTGCGAAGAGCAGGGAAAGAATACGTGTTTTCATGATAGAAGTCCTTTCTTTAGGAAAAATTATTGATAAGCATGAAGCATTGCTTCGGAATTAAGGATTGTGAACTTTTTGCCTTCCTTGAGGAGATAGCCATCCTCGCAGAGCTTGTCAAACGCGCGGTATAAGGAGGCTCGCCCGAGGTTTAGGAGATCGGAAAGCGAGCGGATGGAATCGCTCAGCTCCACCTCGTTTGTCTCAAAGGAAAGAAGGTAGAGCGCCAGTCGACGCTCGGCGCTTCCGGCGGTTAGATAGGCGATTTTTCGATTGAGAAATCGGATCCGATTGCTGAGAAAGCCAATGTAATTTTGTCGGAAGACATCGCTTTTTTCAAGGAGATGCAACATCGATTCTCTTGACAAAAATACGCATCGACATTCACCGTTTGCATAAATTTTGCTCATCTCAGGCTCATCGGAAAAGATTCCTGCAAGTCCAAAGATATCCCCCTTGGAAAGAATCCGGATCAAAGCTCTTCTGCTTGGATCCGTCGTGTGGACGGTCGCCTTTCCTGAGAGTACAAGTCCCACGCGATCACAGACAGGGAGCGGTTCGTCGCTTTTAAAGGTGGCCACGCAGTCTGCGGTGGATTTTAGTGATTCGAGGATCCATTCGCTGGGCACCTTTTCAAACAAGGGGTGAGATAAAAGTGTGGTTTGTTCTGTTCGAGATAGCATAAAGCCCTCCGTTTGTCTCATTTGATACAATTATATCAAATTTTCAACCGCTTGTCAATGATTTTGTGGATTTTTCTTGCGTTTTTGATTTCCAAAATAAATAGAAAAAATTATAGATACCTCTTTACTTTTCGGTCTGTTTCGTGTATAATGGGAATGATAACGAATTAAAGGAGATTGGTAGATATGACGCTGTTGATTTTGGCTGCGGGAATGGGTTCCCGATACGGAGGACTGAAGCAACTGGATCCCATGACCGATGCGGGAAACTTCATTCTTGACTTTTCGATTTATGATGCCATCAAGGCAGGCTTTGACCGCGTGGTTTTCATTATCAAGGAGGAAAATCTCGAGCTCTTCCGCGAGACGGTCGGAAACCGTATTGCCGAAAAGATCGACGTTTCCTACGTGTTTCAGTCAGTGGAGGATCTGCCTGCAGGACTGACACTTCCTGATGGCAGAACCAAGCCGTGGGGAACGGCACACGCCGTTTATTGCGCGCGCGACGTCATCAAGGATAATTTTGCCGTCATCAATGCCGATGATTTCTACGGCAGAGAGACCTTCCATCAGCTTGCAAAGCATCTTTCGGGTGCGGACTCTTCAAACGGGGTCGCGCATCACTGTATGATCGGCTTCCGCGTCGGGAACACCCTGACCGAGAACGGAACCGTCTCCAGAGGTGTTTGCGAGGTAAATTCGGACGGAATGCTGACCGAGGTGGTGGAGCGAACCAAGATTGAAAAGCGCGATACCGCTGCAGCATACCTTGCAGAGGATGGAACGACTTGGGTGGATCTTGCTTTTGATACCATCGTATCGATGAACTGCTGGGGCTTTACCCCTGACATTTTCGGAAAGCTTGAGGAGCAGTTCCGTGAATTTTACGCAAAGAACGCAGAGAATCCCCTTAAATCCGAGTTTTATCTTCCGTCTGCGGTTCAACAGCAGAAGGATGCAGGGCTCTGCGATGTTCGCGTTTATCCCACGCAGTCGATTTGGTACGGCGTGACCTATTCCGAGGATAAGCCGAGGGTCAAGGCGGCAATCGGCAAGCTGATTGAGGCAGGGGAGTATCCCGCCGACCTTTGGGCAGATTGATCAAAAAATAAGAAAATCATACATAAGAGAGGACATATAACCATGGCAATTTTGGTAACAGGCGGCGCAGGCTATATCGGATCGCATACCGCGGTCGAACTTTTGAACGCAGGATACGATATCATCGTGGCCGACAACTACATCAACAGCTCCCCCAAGGCGCTGGATCGCATCAGTGAGATCACGGGAAAGAAATTCCGTTCCTATGAGGTGGATCTTTGCGACAAGGCAGCTCTGGAAAAAGTATTTGTGGAGAATCCCGACATTGACGGTGCAATTCATTTTGCAGGACTGAAGGCGGTTGGTGAGTCTGTGGCACAGCCCGGAAGATATTACTACAACAACCTTGTCAGCACCCTCAATCTTGTGGAGCTGCTTTCCAAGTACGATGCAAAGAGAATCGTCTTCAGCTCTTCTGCAACCGTTTACGGTATGCCCAAGACGGTGCCGATTTCGGAGGATTTCCCGCTGTCTACCACCAACCCCTACGGCGAGACCAAGCTCATGATCGAGCGAATTCTCAAGGATGTTTGGGTATCCGATAACACTTGGAGCGCATCCATTCTGCGCTATTTCAATCCCATCGGCGCGCACAAGAGCGGCATGATCGGTGAGAATCCCAAGGGAATCCCCAACAACCTCCTTCCTTACGTTGCAAAGGTTGCAGCAGGTCAGCTTCCGTTCCTGTCGGTGTTTGGCGGCGACTATGACACCAAGGACGGCACGGGTGTGAGAGATTACATTCACGTTGTGGACCTCGCAAAGGCGCATATCAAGGCGCTGGAGCGCGCGGAAAAGATCACGGGCGTTGAGCACTTTAACGTTGGAACGGGTACGGGATACTCGGTTCTTGAGATTGTGAAGGCATATGAAAAGGCATCCGGTCTCACCGTTAACTACAAGATCGTTGACCGCCGTCCCGGTGACATTGCAACCTGCTATGCCGATCCCAAGAAGGCGTATGAGGTGCTTTGCTGGCAAGCGGAGTACAATATCGAGGATATGTGCCGCGATCTTGCGAACTGGCAGAAGAAGAATCCCAACGGATACGAAGACTGACGGAGCGCGCACATGATTACCAAACAGTATTTCGGATCCCTTGACGGTGGACAGGACGTCTACTGCTATACGATGAAAAATCAGTCGGGTATGACCGTCACCATCTGCGAGTTTGGCGGCGCAATCACCGAGATCTGCGTGCCCGATAAGCTTGGAAGACACTCCAATGTGGTTGCTGGCTATGATTCGCTCAGAGATTACGTGCTGGGCGACGGCTATCTCGGCGCGTTGATCGGCAGAACCGCAAACCGTATTGCCAACGGACGCTTCACATTGGACGGCGTAGGATACAGCCTCGATATCAATGACGGCCCTAACTCCCTGCACGGTGGTAAGGTGGGCTATTCTCACCGAGTTTGGAATGTCAAGGCGGTGGATGGCGACGAGCCCAAGCTGATTCTGACGCTTCATTCTCCCGACGGAGAAGAGAACTATCCCGGAAACGTGGATGTCACCGTGACGTATTCGCTTCTTGCTTCCAATGCGCTTTCCATTCATTATCAGGCAACTACCGATCGCCGCACTCCTGTGAGCATGACCAATCACGTCTACTTCAATCTTGGCGGTTATGCGTCTGGCAAGGTGCTGGATCACGTTCTGCAGATGGATGCAAACGCATATCTTCCCCTCAACAGTAAGCTCATTCCTACGGGCGAGATCCGCTCGGTCAAGGGCACACCCTTTGATTTCCGTGAGCCAAAGACCATCGGCAGAGATTTTTATGAGGAAGATCAGGATCTCGCGATCGCTGCAGGATACGATCATTGTATGTGCTTTACGGGGGGAGAGACCAAGGAGCCTGTGCTCCGCGTAGAGGTTTATGAGCCAAATTCGCAGAGAATGATGAAAATGTTCACCAATCAGCCCTGCGTGCAGTTGTATACGGGTAACTTCCTCGGAAATCCTGAGCATCCTCTCAAGGGCGGCTGCCCGCAAATGAAGCAGGGGGCGTTCTGCCTGGAAACGCAGAAGATGCCCGATGCCGTTAACCACCCCAACTTCACAAACGTGATCCTGGAGCCGGGTGAGACCTACGAGCATACCACCATTTATCAGTTCTCAGTGAAGCAATAAATAAAAAAAGACGTTCTGATTCTTTCGGAGCGTCTTTTTTTGAAAAAAGAACCTTTTTTCTTCCGAAAAGGTATTGCAATTTCAAAAAAACTGTGATATAATATCAAAGTTGAATTTCATATTAAACGGAGAAGTACTCAAGTGGGGACGTTTGCGAGCGCTGCCTGTGGCAGAGTAAGCGAGCAATAAGGAGTGGCAGCGGTCGAAATTTGGCGAGCGAATGCGAGCAATAAATTTCGGGCACCGCAACAGGGCGAAGAGGCGTCGCCGATTCCCGACATCTTCATGAGATAGCTTTCCCAAACAATTTCATATTTTTATACGGAGAAGTACCCAAGTGGTCGAAGAGGCGTGACTCGAAATCTCGTAGGGCGTTAACGCGCCGCGTGGGTGCAAATCCCACCTTCTCCGCCATTTAACCGCAATTCTTGATAAAAGGATTGCGGTTTTTACTATTTTGTGGTATAATAATCTCATCGATAAATAAGAATTTGACGGAGGCAGTTACTATGGATGTAATCGATCATTATGATCTGTTGATAGAAGAACAAAACGATCCCTTCCGTGATCCCCCCGTTTTACAAGAATATATGAGCAAATGGGATGGCGAACCGTTTTT
>JAZQVI010000020.1:0-9582 GCA_045631745.1 Eubacteriales bacterium | reverse complement strand
AATCGCTTTGCGCGGGCGTTTCTTCCTTTAATAAAGAAAGTTATGCCAAAATGAATTTTTCGGGGGCAGGCTCGTCAAAGAATCCGTCAAGAGGCTTGTCACAGATGATGTAATCGATGTCCGAGAGCTTTCCCTGATAGAAGGTAGAATCCTGACCGAGCTTGGTGCTGTCGCAGAGAAGGATCTTGCGGCGTGCGTTTGCAAGCATGACGTTGCGAACGGCAACCTCCTCGGGGTAGCAGTCGAAGAACTCTCCCTGCGCGTTGATCCCTTGAACCGAGAAGATCATCACGTCGGCGCGAAGCTGGCGCAAAAAGTCTTGCGCGTAGCCGCCAACCAAGACCGATTTGTTGTCCTCGGAAATGACACCGCCCGTGCAGTACGCTTTGATGTCGTAGCCAGAAAAGCAGGACATGGCATCAATGTTGTTGGTGATGACGGTCAGCCCACTTATCGAGGGGAGCAGCTCTGCCAGAAAATACGCCGAGCTGGAACCGTCGAGAAAGACGACGTCTCCCGAATTGATGAAAGGAAGCGCAGCCTTGGCGATCTGTTTTTTCTCGGAGCTGTTCTCATGGCTTCGCAGGGAAAAGGGAATGTGCTTTCCCGTCGTTTGGGTAAGCTTGACTCCTCCGTAGCTGCGCTTGACGAAGCCCCGTTCCTCCAAATTCTTCAGATCCCGTCTGATGCTGGAGGGACTGATGTTCATTTTTTTTGCAAGGTATTCGACGGTGGCATATTCGGTTTCGCCCAAAAGCGACAGGATCTCGCCCTCTCTCTCACATTTGTACATTGTGAAATTCTCCTTTGCGCAAACTTGCTTATTTACGCCTCTATTTTACACGATTTTGCGCGATTTGTAAAGAGTTTTGATCGAAAAAGAGCACGAAAAAGGAAAAAAAGAAAAATATTTGGGATAAAATGAATATTTTTGATTCGTTCATAAAATGGTTATATCGTGTTTACAATTATTCGGTAAACTGATGGTACAATGCGATAATTTAGGCATTGAAAAAACACATTTAAGGGTTCGATGAAAGGAACGATTATGGGAATTTTTGAGGTCTTATCATTGGTATGCGGACTGGCTCTCTTCCTTTATGGAATGGACGTCATGGGAGACGGACTCAAGAAAAGTGCAGGACGAAAGCTGAAGGTCATTCTCGGAAATCTGACCTCCAACAAGCTCAAGGGCTTTTTGCTGGGACTTGGCGTTACCGCGATCATTCAGTCCTCCTCTGCGACCACAGTTATGGTGGTTGGTTTTGTAAACTCGGGTACGATGCTGCTCTCCCAGGCGATTGGCGTCATCATGGGCGCGAATGTGGGAACGGCTGTTACTGCTTGGCTGACTGCGCTCAACGGAATTGAGGGCGGAGCAAATGCAACCGCATGGCTCAATTATCTCAAGCCGGATGCGTGGATGCCCGTTCTGGCACTGATCGGAATTTGCATGATCATGTTTGCAAAGCGGGACAAGCAAAAGGATATGGGATCCATCCTCATGGGCTTTGCAGTCCTGATGGTGGGTATGTCTCTGATGTCCGACGCGGTCGGTGGGCTGAAGAACAGTCCCGAATTCACGCAGATCCTCACGGTATTCAAGAACCCCATTCTCGGTGTGCTGGCAGGTATGATTCTCACGGCGATCGTGCAGTCCTCCTCGGCATCCGTCGGTATTTTGCAGGCGCTGTCTGTTACGGGCGCGATCTCCTATGGACTTGCCATTCCGATTGTTCTCGGACAGAACATCGGTACCTGCGTTACCGCAATGATTTCCTCGATCAGTGCGAATAAGAATGGTAAGAGAACGGCAGTCGCGCACCTCTACTTTAACGTTATCGGTGTGGCATTCTGGCTTGGTATGTACTATCTTGTCGGAACGATTCTGCGTGCAACGGGTGCCGTTGACGTGTTCTCGATTGCATACGGCACAACCGTCAATATGTGGGGCATTGCATCCATCCACACCATCTTTAAGATTTTGGCAGTGCTGTTGTTCACTCCCTTTACAAAGCTTCTTGAAAAGCTCGCCTGCGCGACTGTCAAGGGAAGCGACAAAAAGGGCGATGAGTACACGGATATGCTGGATGAGCGTCTTCTGGAGACTCCGGCGGTTGCAATCGACCGTTGCAAAAGAGTTGCTTGTCACATGGCAGAGCTTTCGATCAAATCCTTCCAGAAATCGATTCGTATGCTGGATACCTACGACGCCAAGCTGGCGCAAGAGGTCCGAGACGAAGAGGGCAAGGTGGATATTTACGAGGACGAGCTGGGCTCTTATTTGGTCAAGCTGTCCGCGAGAAGTATGGACGAGCAAGATAGTTTGGAAACGACCAAACTCCTGCACATGATCGGAGATCTGGAGCGTATTTCCGACCATGCAGTGAATATTCTGGAGTCTGCCGAAGAGATCCGCGACAAGAACGTTGCCTTCTCGCAGTATGCGGTTGACGAGCTGGCGGTCATGAAGAATGCAGTGGATGAGATTCTCTCCATCACGCTGGACGCATTCCTTGCGGGAGATTTGGAACGCGCGAGAAGCGTTGAGCCGCTCGAGCAGGTGATTGATGATCTTCGTGATCAGATCAAGCTTCGTCATACCATTCGACTGCAGAAGAATCTTTGCAGCATCGAGCTTGGATTTATTCTCTCGGATATCCTCACCAATCTTGAAAGAGTGTCCGACCACTGCTCCAATATTGCAGGCTGTTTGATCGAGATTTCTCAGAACGAGTCGCTTGATCTGCACAACTACCTCAAGCGCGTGCACAAGGGCGGAGAAATCTACAACCGTGAGCATCAGCAGTATGAGGAAAAATACGCGCTTCCTGTTAGTTTGGATCGGGGAAATGCTTGAGTGAGATTGGATTAAGAGAAGTTCATGAAAATTGTGTTTTTTGATATGGAGTTTGCCAACGGGAAGATCCCCGGATCGGTATACTCCATTGGGTACGTACAGACCGATCACAAATTTAAGCTGACAGAGCCGCAGACCGATCTTTTGATGAATCCGGACTGTGAGTGGAATGCTTACGTGCGGTCGAACATTCTTGCGTACCCTATGCGGATCGTCAAGGAGGCGGCGCTCTTCCCGGCGTACTACAAGAGGCTTAAGAGGTTGCTTTGCCATGCCGATCTTGTGGTGGGATTTGCGGTCAAGAATGATACCGTTGCCCTCCGACGTGCTTGCGAGCGGTATGGGCTCAAGCCTCTTGAGTTTCAGTGTCTGGACATGGAATGGGTGTGCAAAACCTATAAGGATCACCCCGAGGCGCACGGACTGAGTGGCTACGTCCGCGCATATTGCGGCGAGGAGCCGAAAAATCAGCACCGCAGCGACGGCGATGCGTATGCCACCATGATGCTGCTCCGTGCTTTTTGCGAGCTGCACGGGATCTCTCCCAAAAAGCTTAGGCATATGTTTGAGGATCAACTGGTGTCCTCCATGACATTGCCCGAGCCAAAGCCCAAGCGCCGACAGCGACTAAAGAAGAAACCGGCTGCAAAAACGGAGCAGACCGAAAACGCGATTGCAACAGAGGAAACGCCTCCTGTGCAAAAGAAAAAAAGACGAAGAAGACGGAAAAAGAAGTCGACCCCAAAATCGGAAGCGGGTCAAGTACAAGCATAAAAGGGATCCTCGCACATTTTGTGCGAGGATCCCTTTTATGCTTATTTATTGCATCCAGGTGCTCATCGGACGCAATTCGTAGAGCTTGTCGGATTTTTTTACATCGTCCTCCATCAGTCGGAATGCGACCGCCATGCGGAGCTTGTCCTTAACTGCGGTTTCTACCGTGATGCGAGAGAAGTTGCTGTTCTCCATTGAGGTGACGGCAAACCGACCCGATCCTCCCATGAGCTTGCAGAGAAGGCACTTTCCGTTCTGCTCGAGAATCAGCGTGCGCGCGGAGACAGAGCGGATCTTTGCCGCGGTGTAAGCCCTCCAAACGATGCTTGCAGGCTCGGAGAGCGTCAGCTCGTCCTGCACGATCGCCACGCGACGGTTATCTGTGAGCAGGATCCCGCGCTTGCCGCGCAGAATCAAATCATTGGTGGTTGCCATATCCATGATGGCGTATGCGCGTGTAGCGGTGCTTCTTGCCTCGCAAAGGATTGCATCGGAGTCGGGATTCTGATCGGGCGCTGGAGCGTCCTGGGGGTTGACCACGATGGTGTTCTGACCTTCGGCGCGAGCGCGAAGCATGAGCGGAAGCTCCTCACATCCTCCTGTCTCGCAGAAGAAGCGTTCGCCTCCCATCTCAAGTAGGAAGCTCCCTGCATCCAGCTCCCCGCCGAATACGTTGTTCCGTCCGCCGTGAAGCCCGAGGAAGACATCCTCGTCACGCCATCCCGAGCGGAGCATTGCAAGTCCTGCCCTGCGGTAAACCGCGTCCAGGGGAAGGGAGGGGGCGGATTCCTCAATCACGGGAGTATAACAGAAGAGGTCCGAAACGCTGATCCTCTTTCTGCCTGCCAGCACGTCTTTTTGTCGGAGCCAGGTATAGGCAGGGGTCTGATATTTCTTCGAGAACCAACCGAACACAGAGGTGTCGAGGCGTTTTACAGGGCAACTGTTGTAGTTCCAGGAGCCGTTGGGCGTCTCGGCAAAAATTGCAAAGCGCGCAGTCGCAGAGAATCCGGGGGCTGATGCCATTCCGTAATCGCTGCCTGTAGCGCTCTCCAGCATCGCGATCTGAAGGGCAAGGGCGCGGGTGGTTCTTTCCCACGCGACAAGTCCCTCGGAGTGTCCTCCGTCCGGCGCGTAGGCGTCAAGACAGAGAAGGGCGTTGCGAAGGGAATTTTGCAGAATTTTCAGAGAGGTTTCGGGATAAACATATGCCAATGCAAGAGCCGATGCCGTCAGCGCGCAGTTGATTTCTGCAGCGGCGGGAGAACCGGCTCTCCACATATTGGATCTTCCGTTGTAGGCCTCTACGCCCGGGCGCATCAGATAGCGCAGGAGCGCGCGCTCAACCAGCGCCTTTCTTGCCTCACTCCAAACACTGTGACACCAGTCGTATGCGAGGGAGACCGAGAGTCCGATGGCGGCGGTGCGAAGGATTGCAGTCTGTGCACCCCAGCCGTCAAGTCTTGCCAGTGCCTCGCATTCCGCGGCACTACGCTCGGCGTAGTGCTTCTCACCCGTGAGGCGATAGAGTGCCGAAAAGCCCTGCAGACGGTCGCACGTCTGTGCGATCGTGGCATCAAGATCGGTATCTGAAGGGAGTGCTTTCGCAAACAGAGGTTCGTCGGTATATGCCGAGGATTTTGTGCCGTAGGTTTCCTTCAAGAGATTGAGAAGCTCTCCAAAGGTCGCGTCGGTCTTGACGCGCTTGCGAAGCGCCATCCATTCCTCGGGCAAGAGAAGCAAGCGTCCCTTATCGGGATTCGGGATCTTGCGGCGAAGATCGTCCAAAATCTTCTCCCCCGTTGGATGAAGGAAGGTGATCTCCGCGTTGAGTGCGCGAATGGTATCGGCGTCGCGGCGGTTGTCAAAAATATGCTTGCGGTTGGAGAGAATCACCAGCCCCGTTGGATCGGTGAAGATTTGTCTCCAATGGAAGAATTGGGCGAGGTAACCCGAAGGGAAGAAGAGAGAGCCGCCGCGCACGACCGGTCGGAAGGGAAGGTTGATGCGCTCCCCGTCAACGGTATAGGTGTCGGTGTTTCCCTCAAAGACGTACTGACGTCTGCGGTAGGCAAAGGAAAGGGTATTTGATTTGTTGTCTGCCACTGCACGGTGACCGATGACGGCAGCAATGGGGGCCATGGGTAGCCAAAGAATGCCTCCCTCCTCAAAGGGACGGGCATCTGGATCGGAATCGAGGGCGATGGGAAGACGGCGACGGTCCACCACCGCGTAGGAAGCGGTCTTAGAGAACATCGCGCCCCCCTTGAGTTCGGGCATCTTGACGTAGATCTGCGGTGCCAGCGTTTCCCAGCCGAAGAAGTTGTCAAGGGATAGGATCGCTCCGTGGGGATTTGCCTGCCCTCCTGCTACCGCGTCCAATTCAATGGCACGAATGTGATCCCAGCCCTGAACCGCTCCCTTGGATTGCAGGAAGGGGAGCTCCAGGCGGTAGTCATTCCAGCCGTTTCTGGAGACGGGAAGGGTACAGAAGTATCCGCTCTCGCCACCTGTGCTCTCGTCGCTCTCAAATCGGAGACGGAAGGAGCCTCCCTCACCTCCAACAGCAAAGACTGAGAAGGTCAGATAGCGGTATGCAGAGAGATCGGGATCTCCCAGCGAGATGCGTACACGGGAGAGTCGGTCAAGCGCCCAGCGCGCGGTGATATGCGCGCTCTTTTTATGTCCGAGGTCGGGCTCAAGACCGCAGTCCCGAATCATTTCATAGTCATTCATGTTCAGAATACATTTCGGCTCTTCAAAATGTACCTGTTCCATACAGCTTTTCAGATTCTTTTTCATGTAGAGTTGGAATCCTTTCAGTTAGGTTCGTGCTTTGGAATAAAAAATTTCGCCTTGGCGTAGCAGATCCTGCCATTGTAGCAGAATCGGTAAAAGACATCCTCGCTGGTCTCAACAATCCCTGCTCCGATGCAAACCAGCTCGGTGCCGCTCGGCAGAGAGACCACCACGCCACCTGTGTCAATATTCGGGGCGTCGCGCAGATTGAGCGCACTTTGGAGGATTACCTGTTCAAAGCGCTCGGAAAATCCCATTTCATCGGTTGCCGTCGAGATGCTTCCGTCTTCCTCTATCGTACCTGCATTCAAGGTAGTGTCGTCGTTCAGTGTGAGGATCAGCTCGTTATCCTCATTCACCTGAACATCCTTGACCGAGACGCCCGGACGGGAACCGTCGTTGTAGGAGCAGAGCCACTCGTGGCGTGTGCCGGCAAATCCGTTGATCACTGCGCGGTGGTAGTCGGTCATGGTAGGGGATTCGGCAAGATTTAGAACGTCCCCCGCATCAATGGTTGCTCCGCTTGAGAGCACCACCATGAGGTGGCCTTGCTCATTGATGTAGACGTTTACAATTCCAACGCCGTCTGCACCGGGAGCTCCGTCTTGACCGTCTTTTCCGTTTTTGCCGTTCTGACCGTTAATGCCGTCCTGTCCGTCCTTGCCGTCCTCTCCGAATTGCAATGAGAGAAGCCATTCCTCAAGCGTTCCTTCAAAGCCGTTTTCCAGAGCAAGCTCATAAGCACTCTTTCCGTTTGTGCCGTCCTGCCCGTCCTTACCTTGCAGGGCGTTGATCCATTCCTGGCGACTGCCTGTAAAGCCGTTTTCCACGGCGATCTCATAGGAGCTTTTGCCGTTCATGCCCGAGATGACCCAAAGGCCGCCTTGGCAAAGATTGAGGATCAGAAAAACAAGGATCGCGATCGATACCGCGAGCAGAGAAAGGAGCAGCGCGTTTTTTTTGAGATATGTAATGATTTTTTCCTTCATATCAGCCGTTTACGGTGTCCACGAAGCGCAGGAACGCCTCGCGTCCTTCCTTGGTGCACTTGTAGACGCCTGCGTCCTCAAGCACGCCCTCAAAGGTCTTGCCGATCTCACGATGCAGGATTTCGGTGACGTCCTCTTTTGCGAAATCATAGCGATCTGCAAAGGTGTTGACCCATTCTGCGTGCTTTGCGATCAGCTCGTCGTCGGCAGGATTCTTTCCTGCCTTCAGACAGTCCGCAAGAACGCTTATCTCGTTCTTCAGTCGCGCGGGAAGCACCGCCAGACCCATGACCTCGATCAGGCCGATGTTTTCCTTCTTGATGTTGTGCTTGTCTGCGTGGGGATGGAAGAGCCCCAGGGGATTTTCCTCGGTGGTGATGTTGTTGCGGAGCACCAAATCCAATTCATAATCGTTGCCACGGCGGCGTGCGATGGGAGTGATGGTGTTGTGAGGCTCGCCGTCGGTCTCGGCATAGATCGATGCGTCAGCATCCGAGTATCCTCTCCATGCGACCAAGATACGGTCTGCCAATTCAACGAGCTGAGCCTTGTCCGAGCCTGTCAGACGGATGACCGACATGGGCCAGTTGACGATGCCTGCGCGAATGGATTCAAAGCCGCGGAATGTGATCTCACGCTCGATCTCTGCGCGCTCCATGGCGAAGCAGTAGTGTCCGCCCTGCATATGATCGTGAGTGAGAATGGATCCGCCCACGATGGGGAGATCTGCATTCGAGCCGAGGAAGTAGTGTGGGAAGATCGTCACGAAGTCCAGGAGCTTGACAAAGCTGGAGCGATCGATCTTCATGGGGGTGTGCTCGGCAGAGAATGCGATGCAATGCTCGTTGTAGTAAACGTAAGGGGAGTACTGGAGGAACCAGTCCTGATCTGCCATGGTGATGGGAATGATGCGGTGAGATGCACGAGCCGCCTGGTTGAGCGATCCCGCAAAGCCCTCGTTCTCACGGCAGAGGGCGCACTTGGGGTAGCCCGACTGCTTTTGCAGCTTGGCAGCGGCGATCGCCTTGGGATCCTTCTCGGGCTTGGAAAGGTTTACGGTGATGTCAAGCGTGCCGTATTTACCCTCGTAAAGCCATTTCAAATCCTTTTTTACGCGATAGGTACGGATGTAGTCGGAGTTGCAGCTCAGGGCATAGTAATACTCGGTCGCTGCCTCGGGAGACTCTGCATAGAGACGGTTGAATTCCGCAATGACGGTGCTGGGGAGGGGAGTAAGAATTCCCATCAGCTCGGTGTCAAAGAGATCTCTGCCGGTGATGCCATTGTCGGGGATCACGCCGTTTTCGATGGCATAGTCGCACAGAGCGCCAAGGATCTCCTCCAAAGGACGATCGGTGTTAGGCTCGGCGTCGGGCTCAAAGGCGGGGACACGGAGCTTTTCCATGAGGCGGTTGGTCAGAAACACGCGATCCAGAGGATTGGAGAGGCCTGTCTTGATCGCATATGCCACGAGATCTTGAATTTGATTGCAAACGTTGATTGACATAATGAAATACCGTTCCGTTTCTAAAAATTTGCTATACAGATATATTATATCATGACAAAAAAGGTTTGTAAATGCCTTTGATCTGTTTTTTTGAGGAAAAAACGAAAAATCTTTCGACCGCGTTTTCCAAAAACGGCTTGACTTTTCGGGGGAATCGTGGTAGAATGATAGCGTTCGTTCGAACGAAAAGAAAGGGCATGAGCGACCAATCGCTACGCCCACACCATATGCGGGCATGTGCGAAGAAATTTCGCCATGCCCACATCATACGCGGGCATGTGCGAAGAAATTTCGCCACATCCGCACTATACGCGGGCATGGCGAAATTGGCAGACGCGCAAGATTTAGGATCTTGTATCGCGAGATGTGCAGGTTCAAGTCCTGTTGCCCGTACCAAAAGAGGGGGAGGCGCATGCCTCCCCCTCTTTTGGTACGGGCAAACAGTCCGCCACCTGCACCTCCCTTTGCGGTTTTGCGGCAGAGCCGCGAAATGCGCTCGAAAGCCGAAGGCGTGAGCGCAAGAAAAGGGAACCGCGCCGAAATGTCATTCCGTCTTGCTCCAAACTGCGGAGGGCGCGTGTGCAGAGTTCAAGTCCTGTTGCCTTATTCATAACAAAAAAGCCCCCGCCGATCCGGATTTCCGGATCGGCGGG
>JAZQVI010000019.1:0-33631 GCA_045631745.1 Eubacteriales bacterium | reverse complement strand
CCCTCCCTCTCTCAAGAAACTTGCCAAAGCTCCCATTCCGTCTTGGAACGGGTGCTTTGGCAAGTTCTTTTTTTATGGGATGGTTTTTGTGTTGAAAAAAATTTACCGCATCCCCCGAAGTCATGATCCCATCGCAAACTTAAATTGTGAGAATCCAGGGTCTCGGCGGGCACCTGCGGTGCGGCTTGAACCTCGCCCCTCGTACCTCAAAAATCTTTTGCCTCATCCCCCGATGGTATTCTTCCATCGTAAACTTAAATTGTGAGAATCCAGGGTCTCGGCGGGCACCTGCGGTTCTGTTGAAAAAACAATAAAATTCCTTGTGGGGGAGGCGTCTCGCCTCCCGCGTGTGCGAAATTTGATCTTTTTTCGGGAGGGGAGACCCCTCCCCTACAAGATCAATTTACATACCGCGAAGGATTTTTGCCGCAGGGCAACGGGTTAAAAAAAGGCTCTCCCCAAGGGAGAGCTCCCGCGAAGCGGGTGAGAGGGTCGCCTCCCGCGCGTGCAGAATTTGATCTTTTTTGCGGGAGGGGAGACCCCTCCCCTACGAGATCAATTTTGGTGCCGCGAAAGATTTTTGACGTATTTCCCGATGGTGTTCTTCTATCGCAAACTTACATCGTGAGAATCCAGGGTCTCGGCGGCCCCTGGATTCTTTCGGCAGTACCATTCCGTCTATTGGAGCACCTTTCCCATGCAGACCGATGTTCGCGCCCAAAGTAGGGATCGAGGCAGAGAAAAAACTTTCCACGCACAAAACAAAGGAGGGCGCACATTGATCGTGCACCCTCCAATAGGATTGCTATTCCTTTTCGTCGGAAAGTTTTTGGGATTCTTAAACCCTTTTTTCCAAAAAGGGTTTAAGCGGAGCGCGAGGCAGAGCCTCGCGACCTTCCTCACCGCTTCTCCACAATACAGGTCTGCGACTTGTGAATGGAGTTTGCGGGGACGTAGCCTCGGACGGAGGAGAGAGGATAGACGTTGGAGTGCTGACCGATAACGGTTCCGGGGTTGAGGACACTGTTACATCCCACCTCAACGTGGTCAGAGAGCATGGCACCAAACTTTTTTCTACCGGTGCAGAGCGTCTCGCCATCCACGCGAACCGAGACGGGGGTCTTGTCGCTTTTGACGTTGGAGGTCACCGATCCCGCACCCATGTGCGAGAGGTACCCGAGGACGGAATCGCCCACGTAGTTAAAATGAGGCACCTGAACACCGTCAAAGAGGATGCAGTTTTTCAGCTCCACCGAGTTTCCGACCACACAGCCGTTGCCGACGAGAGCAGAGCCGCGAATGAAGGCGCACTGACGCACCTCGGTATTCTCGCCAATGATAGCGGGCGCACCGATGGATGCCGTTGGAGCGACCGTGGCGGACTTTGCCACCCAGACGCCCTCTTTGATTTCATCATAGAGATCCTTCGGGAGCGTCGCGCCAAGCTCGAGAATGAAATTCTTCAGCCCGTCCAGCGCCTCCCAGGGGTAGGTAAAGCGATTCAGATACGCCCACGCCAAGGTGTGCTCGGGATAGTGATAGAGCGCCTTTACCGTCAGCTTTTCAAATGTATTTGCCATTGTTTTGTCTCCTTATACCAATCCGCGTGCGTAAATAAGATCCACCACGCGATCCACACAGCTCTCGCAGAGCTCCTCGGTCGCTGCCTCGGTCATCACGCGAACCACAGGCTCGGTTCCGCTCTCACGGAGCAGGATGCGTCCGGAATTGCCAAGCTCCTCGGTGATCTTCTTCACCAGTGCCTGCACCTCGGCGTCCTCACGGACCGCCTTCTTATCCTTCACGCGGACGTTCTTGAGCACCTGGGGGAACATCTTGACAGGCTCCGCCAGCTTCTCCAGCGTCTGCTTGCTCTCGATCACCGCCTCCATGATCTTGATGGCGGTCAGAATTCCGTCACCCGTGGTGGCGTATTTGCTCATGATGATGTGTCCCGATTGCTCGCCGCCCACACAGTTACCCGTCTCGAGCATATTCTCATACACATAGCGGTCGCCCACGGTGGTCTGCGCATAATCCATGCCTGCCTGATCCAGCGCACGGTAAAGTCCCATGTTGGACATGATGGTGGTTACGACGGTGTTGTTGACCAGCTCGCCGTTCTGCTTCATCATCTTGCCGAGAATGTAGAGGATGTGGTCGCCGTTGACCACGTTGCCCTTGCCGTCCACTGCAAGGCATCGGTCCGCGTCACCGTCAAAGGCGAATCCGAGATCCAGTCCGTTTTTGCGGACATGCTCTGCCAATACCTCGATGTGGGTGGATCCTGCGTTGGTATTGATATTGGTACCGTTGGGCTCTGCATGGATCACCGAAACATCGGCACCCAGTGCCTCAAACACGCTGGGAGCGATCATCCACGCGCTTCCGTTGGCGCAGTCAAGTCCGATGCGGAAGGGGCGGAAGGAGTGCTTGGAGAGAGAAATCAAATAGCCGATGTAGCGGTTTCTGCCTGCCGCATAGTCCACGATACGTCCCACGTTCTCCCCGGTCGCAAAGGGGACGTCCCCCTCAAGTCCGAGAGATGCGTAGTCTCCGTCAATGTACGCCTCAATATGAGAAATGGTATCGTCGTCGATCTTCTCTCCCTTATTGTTAACCAGCTTGATGCCGTTGTCGTGGAAGGGGTTGTGGCTGGCGGAAATCATGATTCCGCAGTCAAAGTCGCCGCTCGCCACCGCGTAGGACACACTGGGGGTGGTGGTCACGTGCAGCATATAGGCGTCAGCGCCTGATGCCGTCAGACCTGCCACGATGGAATACTCAAACATATAGCTGGAGCGGCGGGTATCCTTGCCGATCACAGCCTTTACCTTCTTTTTGCCCCCATCGGAGTAGTACCATCCCAAAAAGCGGCCAATCTGATATGCGTGTGCAGAGGTCAGATTGACGCCCGCCTCGCCACGGAATCCATCTGTTCCAAAATACTTGCCCATAAAACTGTTCCTGCCCTTCTGTGACCGCTCTTTTTGCTGAACGTATCACATTTTTTATTTCAAAATCCTCTAATATTATAGCCGTTTTCGGGGTTTTTGTCAAGGAAAAATCTTTGCTTTTGGCTCTTATCATTTAAAATTGGATATGCGTCTTGTTTTCTTTGAAAACGGTCACCTCTCTAAATTTGGGTACTCATTTCCGCCTTTTTAATGGAACGCGTTTGTTGCTACATATGGGGCGTTTGTCGATGTCTGACGTATTTCCATGTTCCACGCTCGACAGACGGTGTTTTTTTGTACCGCTTTTCAAAGTTTATCTCCCAAACATCTTGATTTTTTCTATGAAAAAAGATATAATGAAGACAGAATTTGTTTGAAACGGAGGATGAAACGTGAGACTTCTGATCAAGGGAGCGCGCGTTTGGAGCCGAGATCACCGCTTTCTGTCGGACTGCCCGGTGCTCATCGAGAACGGAAAAATCCTGTCGGCTGGGGTAGATGCCGACGCGGACGAGATCATCGACGCGAGTGGTTTGACGCTCCTGCCGGGACTGGTGGACGTGCACACGCACGGCAGAGCGGGATTTGATTTTTCCACCGCCACGCTCGAGCAGATGCAAAACATGAAGACCTCCTACGCGCAAGCAGGCGTGACTTCCCTCTTTCCCACTCTCGCCTCTGCCACTGAATCCGACTGGCTTCGCGCCATCGCAGACATTCAATCATGCGGCTTTGACGGGATCCACCTGGAGGGACGCTACCTCAATCCCGCAAAGCGCGGCGCACACGCGCCCGAGCTGCTTGCGCCCCTGGACGCTGCGGAGTTGAGTCGCGTGCTGACCACCATCACCATTCCCTGCCACCTCTCGGCGGCGTATGAATTGGACGCTGACGGATCATTTTCCGCCTGTGCGAGACACCACGGCGCAACCATGGGACTCTGCCACACCGCCGCAACGGCGAGTGAGGCTCGGCTTGCTATGGAACGTGGCGTAACCTCCTTTACCCATCTGTTCAACGCGATGCCTCCCCTGCATCACAGGGAGGGGGGCGCTGTGGCAGTGGGGCTGACGAGCGATGCCTGGGTGGAGCTGATCGCCGACGGGCTGCACATCTCTCCCGACATGATCGCCCTCGCATGGCGTTGCAAATCGCCCGACCGTGTGGTGCTTGTAACCGACTCGATGGAGGCGACGGGCGCTCCTGACGGCGATTATGCCATTGCGGGTCAGCACGTAATTGTGAAAAACGGCCGCGCCGAGACCGATGACGGTGCTTTAGCCGGCAGCACCCTTAACCTTTGGCAAGGGGTCAAAAACCTCATGCAATTTGCAAATATTCCGCTCGCCACAGCCATCGCCTGCGCTACCGTTAACCCTGCCTGCATGGTGGGAATCGAACAAACGGTAGGCTGCATTGAAGCAGATCGGCGTGCCGATCTCCTGCTTGTGGACGACGATCTTTGTATCCGCGCGGTCTTTGCCGCCGGCCAGCAAATCTCTCTTGGAGGATAATATCATGATAAAAAACCGACTTATACAAACGGTGCTGATCGCTGTTTTTGCCGTCTGCACCCTCGCTTCCGCCTTTGTCAGCATCCTTGCCTGTATTCCCGTCTCCACCGACGTGGAGATTTCCGAAACCATCCGCGCGTCGGCGTCCCCTCTGTCGGCGGGTCTGAAGCCCGACTATGAAGTCAGTGTATCGGGACAGCTCCGCAACGTCACGGGAGACACCATCACCGTGGAGCGGCTGGAAGTCCCCCTGCAAGCCAAGGACGGGGACAACACCAAGACGCTGGTAATCGAGAACATCAAGATTCTCCCCCGCTCGACCGTCTATCTTCCCGACACACGCGAGATTATGGACGGTGCCTACACCACGGTGGGTGAGATCACCGCGACCATCGGCGGCGAGGAGATTTTCCTCCGCAATCCCGCAGAGGTCTCTCTGACCTTCTCTCTCATTCCCATCGCCGTCACACTTGTCTTCGCGTTTCTCCTCGTGCGCGCCTGCATGGTTCGCTACTATATGTATCAAGAGGATCACGCAGAGATACAAGCGGAGACAATCGAAAAAACAGAATCCTAATTGACCGAATTGGGGCGTGCAGAGCTGCACGCCCTTTTTAGGTGTGGAAAAAGAGGGGGCGCGTGGTAACCCAGGTGCCCCCTCACAAATGCACACGTTTTTACCATGCACAAGCCGGTTAGCCGCTTTTCTCTTGGCGATGCAGGCGCAAGAGAAAAGCTTACAAAAGAGAAGCGCCGAAAGGAACCTTTCGCGCTCTGCGGAGCGCGAGGAGGGCGTTGCCCCTCCACCCCACAAACTTTTGAAAAAGTTTGATCAAAACGTTTCGGCGAATTGTCAGTGCGAATCATTTTAATAAAGCAAGAGGGGCGCGTGGAAATCCACGCGCCCCATTCATTTTTTGTTTTATTCGTACAGCTTGCCCATCTTGAGCAGACGCTCGTACTTCGCCTTTGCGTTGGCATCCGCCTTCTGGAAGAGCGCCTCTGCTCTTTCGGGGAAGGACTGCGCCAGGCGCGCGTAACGAGTCTCGGACTTGATGAAGTCCACGTAGTCTGCGGTGGGAGCCTTGGAGTCGATGGTGAGCTTGTTGGACTCGAGGGTAGGATTGTAGCGGAACATCTGCCAGTATCCTGCCTCGACAGCCTTCTTCATCTCGAACTGGCAGTTCTGCATACCGCCCTTCAAACCGTGCATCTCACAAGGAGCGTAACCGATAATCAGGGAAGGTCCGTTGTAAGCCTCTGCCTCCTTGAGTGCCTTGAGCAGCTGGTTCATATCCGCGCCCATTGCGACCTGTGCTACGTAAACGTAGCCGTAGGACATCGCGATCTCTGCGAGGTTCTTCTTGCCGATCGCCTTACCTGCAGCCGCAAACTGTGCGACCTGACCGATGTTGGAAGCCTTGGAAGCCTGTCCGCCGGTGTTGGAGTAGACCTCGGTGTCGAATACGAAGACGTTGACGTCCTCGCCCGATGCCAGAACGTGGTCAAGTCCGCCGAATCCGATGTCATATGCCCAACCGTCTCCACCGAAGATCCATACCGACTTCTTGGAGAGGTATTCCTTCTCGGAGAGAATCTCAGGTGCTACGGGGCATCCCATCTCTGCAGCCTTCTCCAGTTCCACTACGAGTGCCTTGGTCGCATCTGCATTCTTCTCGCCGTCCTCAAGCGTGGAGAGATATGCGTCCGCTGCTGCCTTGAACGCATCGCTTGCCTTGTCGGATGCCGCCATGTCGCGAACCTTGCCGATCAGGCGCTGGCGAATGGTCTTCTGACCGAGGGTGATACCCAAGCCGTGCTCTGCGTTATCCTCGAACAGGGAGTTGCCCCATGCAGGACCTCTGCCCGACTCGCGGTTGACCGTGTAGGGCGTTGCAGGCGCGGAACCACCCCAAATGGAGGAGCATCCCGTCGCGTTGGAGATATACATTCTCTCACCGAAGAGCTGGGTAACCAGACGCGCATAGGAGGTCTCGGCACATCCTGCGCAGGAGCCGGAGAACTCAAGCAGAGGCTGCTTGAACTGGCTTCCCTTGACGGTACCGTTGATGATATCCTTCTTCTCGGAAACCTTTGCCACGCCGTAATCGAACACAGCCTGCTGATCGAGCTGGCTTGCCTGAGAGGTCATGGCGAGCGCTGCCTTCTCGGGTGCGCCGTCCTTGAGTGCCTTGGTGGTCACAGGGCACGCCTTGACACAGAGGGTACAACCCATACAGTCAAGAGGACTTACTGCCATGGTGAACTTATACTCGGTCTTGATGACCGGCTTTGCGGTGAATCTGGTTGCCGCAGGAGCATTTGCAGCCTCCTCTGCGGTCATTGCGAAGGGACGGATCGCTGCGTGCGGGCAAACGAAAGAGCAGCTGTTACACTGGATACAGTTTGCCTCGTTCCAAACGGGAACGTCCACAGCCACGCCTCTCTTCTCATAAGCGGCAGATCCCTGCGGGAAGGTGCCGTCCGCGCAATTCTTGAAGGCGGATACGGGGAGCGTGTCGCCGTTCATGGAGTTGACGGGACGCACAATGTTGTTGACGAAGTTCACGAGATCCTCGCGTGCTCCGGTTGCCGCAGGCTCTGCAGCCTCATCGGCAAGCGTTGCCCAGGATGCGGGAACATCTACCTTTACGATGGCATCTACTCCGGTGTCGATCGCCTTGTAGTTCATCTCAACGACAGCCTCACCCTTCTTGAGGTAAGACTTCTTCGCCATGTACTTCATGTGGTCGACAGCCTCTTCGATGGGCATGATGTTTGCCAGCTTGAAGAACGCGGACTGGAGAATGGTGTTGGTTCTCTTGCCCATGCCGATCTCACGAGCCTTGTCAATGGCGTTGATGATATAGAAATTGATGTTGTTCTTGGCAATATAGCTCTTGACCGAGTTGGGGAGGTATTGATCCAGCTCGTCCACCGTCCACTGACAGTTGAGCAGGAAGGAGCCACCGGGCTTAACATCCTGAACAATCTTGTATCCCTTGAGGATATATGCGGGAACGTGGCAGGCTACGAAGTTTGCCTTGGTGATATAGTAAGGAGACTTGATGGCCTTGTCGCCGAATCTCAGGTGCGAGATGGTCACGCCATTGGTCTTCTTGGAGTCATACTGATAGTACGCCTGAATGAACTTGTCGGTGTAGTCACCGATGATCTTGATGGAGTTCTTGTTTGCTCCAACCGTTCCGTCTCCGCCAAGACCCCAGAACTTGCACGCAACGGTGCCCTCGGGAGCGGTATCGGGAGCGGGTACTTCCTCCAGGGAGTGACCGGTGAGGTCGTCCACGATTCCGATGGTAAATCCGTTCTTGGGCTCGTCCTTTGCAAGGTTTGCAAACACGGCAAAGATGGATGCGGGAGCGGTGTCCTTGGATCCCAGACCGTAGCGACCGCCAACGACGGTTGCCTTCACGCCGGTCTGTGCAAGCGCGGTCACAACGTCGAGGTAGAGAGGATCGCCCAAAGCACCAGGCTCCTTGGTTCTGTCAAGCACCGCGATCTTCTTCACGGTTGCAGGCAGAGCCTCTGCCAGCTTTGCAGCAACGAAGGGTCTGTACAGTCGAACCTTGACAAGACCTACCTTCTCGCCTGCCGCGAGCATATAGTCGATAACCTCCTCGGCAACGTCACAAACAGAGCCCATCGCAACGATGACTCTCTCTGCATCGGGCGCGCCGTAGTAGTTGAAGAGCTTGTAATCGGTACCGAGCTTAGCGTTGACCTTGTCCATGTACTCCTCAACGATCGCGGGAAGCGCATCGTAGTAGGGGTTGCACGCCTCTCTGTGCTGGAAGAAGATGTCGCCGTTCTCGGCAGATCCGCGAAGCACGGGATGCTCGGGATTGAGCGCGCGGGAACGGAACGCCTTGATCGCGTCCATATCAACCATCTCGGCAAGATCCTTGTAGTCCCAAGCCGCGACCTTCTGAACCTCGTGAGAGGTACGGAAGCCGTCAAAGAAGTTGAGGAAGGGGACACGTCCCTTGATGGTGGAAAGGTGTGCAACTGCACCCAGGTCCATGATCTCCTGCTGATTGGATTCTGCCATCATGGCAAAGCCTGTCTGACGGCAAGCATACACGTCGGAGTGATCTCCGAAGATATTCAGCGCATGGGATGCAACCGCACGCGCGGAAACGTGAATGACGCAAGGAAGCAATTCACCTGCGATCTTGTACATATTGGGGATCATCAAAAGAAGTCCCTGAGATGCGGTGTAGGTGGTGGTCAGCGCACCTGCCGCCAAGGAACCGTGAACGGCACCCGCAGCACCTGCCTCGGACTGCATCTCCATTACTTTTACGGTGTCGCCCAAAATGTTTCTTGCGGGCTCGCCGAAGATGTTCTTATCGGTCGCAGACCAGGTGTCGGTCACCTCTGCCATCGGAGAAGACGGGGTGATCGGATAGATGGCGGCAACCTCGGTGAACGCGTAGGATACGTGCGCCGCCGCGGTGTTACCGTCCATGGAAAGCTTTTTTCTTTCAATAGCCATGGGAATAGACCTCCTGAATTGATTGCAAAAAATCATGCAAATATTTTTTCAACATCAATTATATCACGCCTTTGATGAAAAGTAAATAGTTTTTTTGAAAAAAAGATCACTTTTTAATGTCAATTCCACCAAAATTGCGCCAAAAAATGCAGTCCAAGGAAGGGGGACGCGCAAATAAAAAAGGGAGCGCACGATGCTCGTGCGCCCTCTGTTTGGATTGCGATTCTTTTTTGTAGAATGTTTTAAATAGGTTGTGGGGCAAGCCCCACGTCTTATTCTTCCGTCTGGGGTGCGGAAAGGCCGACAACGCTGTCGACGGGCATCGAGAAGGCGATTCCCTGTCCGCGGGTATTCAGTCCCACGCTCTTGTAGAGGGCGTGGAGAATATCGTCGCGGATCTCCTTGGGAACAAGGATCATGACCATCTCCTTTTCGGGCTGCACGGCGATCTTGAAGAAACTCTCCGCCTCCTTGGGCGCCGTTCCGCGTGCAAAGAGGACGGTTCCTCCGCGCGCGCCATATTCCTTTGCCGCATCCATCACCGCTTCGGAAAATCCCGCGTTGACAATGCAAACGATGACCTCATGTGTATATTCCATGTCACTCAATCCTCCTTACTTGCTGCGATGATTGCTCAAAAACTGATAAATGGCGACGCCTGCCACGCTGGACAGCGGCACGGTATAGGCAATTCCCTTCCCTCCGCGCAGGCTGGCGAATTTCTCCTCCAAGCCCTTCATGGCGTCGCGCGCGATGTCCTCGCGGACGATGCTGAAAATCACGCGCTTTTCGGTCTCCTCCAGCCCCAAATAATGCAGCATCTCTGATCCTGCCGTGCCTGCGGCGTGCATCTGCACCTGGAGATTGGCATCAAAAGACTGCAAATAGTCGATGTAAAAATCCGCCTTGTTCTTGTTCACGACCACCACCAAGAGCTTGAGCTTCTTGGGGGCTACGGTGCGGTCGGATGCTTTTGCTTTTTTCTTTTTATGGTCTTCCATCTTTCCGCTCCTTTACATGAAATTGATGATCTGCTCGTCGTCGGCATCGAGAATACGCTTCATAGCGATCTTCTCGCGCACACGTGCGGTAGTCACCGCGCGGAAACCGAGCAGCTGAATGGTGATCAGAGGCGTCATGGCAACCATGGCAATGATACCAAAGGCATTGGACATGACCGAATCCACCCCGCTCACCGTAGCACACGCGCCGATGGCAAAGGGCAGAATGAAGGTCGAGGTCAACGGGCCACTCGCAACTCCGCCCGAGTCAAACGCGATGGCGGTATAGAGTCTGGGAACAAAGAAGGACAGTCCCAAAGAAAGCATATATCCCGGAATGAGATAGTAGAGAATACTGAAATCAAAGACCATGCGGATCATGGACAGTCCGATGGAGACACCCACACCGCAGGAAAGTGCTACGAGCATGGAGCGGCGGCTGACCGTTCCGTTGGTGACACCCTCCACCTGATGGTTGAGCACGTGCACTGCGGGCTCCGCAAGAACCACCACGAGTCCCAGTCCAAAGCCTGCCAGCACCAAAAGTCTCCAGTCTCTCGCCGCCAGCTCGCACCCCAGCTTGTAGCCGATGGGCATGAATCCCACCGTCACCGAGGACAGAAACAGAACGAGACCAAGGAAGGTGTACACGATTCCCACGCCGATCTGCACCATCTTCTTGCGAGGCAGGTGCAAAAAGAGCATCTGAATGACGAGGAAGAAGATGACCACCAGTCCCAGCGCGATCGCGACCTCCTCTGCCACCGAGAGAACGGTGCGGAGCATCTCGTCACCAAGATGTGCTTCAATCGAATAATCGGGCAGCTCGTAGGTCAGCTCTCCCCTCGCGGCAATCCCCAGCGCCATGACAGCAAGAATGGGGCCGATGGAGCACATCGCAACCAGACCAAAACTATTCTCTCCCGCATCCTTACCGCCAAGCGTAGCCGCAACGCCCACGCCCAGCGCCATGATAAAGGGCACGGTGATGGGGCCCGTCGTCACGCCGCCCGAATCGAACGCCATGGGGAGAAATCCGCCGTTGCCGCTTGCGATGAGCAGGGCCGACAACGCGAAAAGAAGCATATAGAAGTACATAAGCAGGGAGGACAGCTGGATCTTGAAAACAATCTTGAGAATGGAGAGCAACAAAAAGATGCCCACGCCAAGCCCTACCGTCACGATCAGAAGAGTGCCGTTGATCAATCCTGCCGCCTGCGTTGCCAGAACCGTCAGATCGGGCTCTGCAACCGTAATGAAAACGCCCATAATGAAACAAACGAGGAGCAAAACACTCACACGGCCCGTTCGGGAAAGTCCCGAGCCGACCTGCTCCCCCATCGGGGTCATGGCGATATCTGCGCCAAGGTTAAAAAGTCCCATTCCCAGGATCAATACCACCGCGCTCCCAAGGAAGACAACCGTCTCCTGTCGCGTGAAACTGACCAGGGGTGTGAGATTGAGCAGGAGCACGATGAGCGTGACGGGCAGCACCGACACCAACGACTCCTTCAGCTTTGAAAAAAATGCTCTGACCAAAAATCTGTTCTCCTTTTTTGAGATATGTGCTCGTATATTCCGATCCGGTGCGAGGTCTTCCCTTGTAGGAACCTCCTCACATTCTGCGCACAGTGCCGCTCATGGGAATTCCGCGGCGGTAGGCGTCGATCACGGCGTCCACCTCTCTCGGCGTTTCAGTCGAGAAGAGAAAATGCCAATTTCGAAGTCCTCCCCGCGCAAGGCTCTCCTCGCGGTCGGACATGACGGTGGGCAGGCTGTTGTATACCACGCTCCGATGCTCCCACTCGCGCAAAACAGGGAAAGTGATTCCCTTTCGGTCTACCATGCGCGCGCCGCACCTCGTGCAGCTCTTGCAGTCGGTCAGCTCAGACGCAACACACTTTTCAAGCAGCATCAGAGGGATCCGTCCATAGACGATGGCAGCGGTGTTTCCGCCCACGTCCCGCATCTGTGGGAGAGTCAATTCGGGAGAGAGGATCATCTCCTCCAGTCCCCTTGCCTCCCATGCCACAACGCTTTGTGCATTGGTAAGATTGAGGCGAAAATCCCCCACGGGAATCAGCCCTGCGTCGAGGGCAAGAGAGATCTGCCCTGCGTTGGTAATCATGGCGTAAGACGCCCCCGCCTCCTTTGCACGGCGAAGTTCCTCGGCGATCTCCCCAATCTTCCCGTCAAAGATCACGGGGGGCAGGATCACGCCGTCGGCGATGGGTCTGTATTTGTGAAGCGGCAGATAGATGCGGTCAAAATAGTCTCTTGCCGCCCTCGTGATCTGCTCGGCGCTTGTAAAGCGCGCGCTTCTGCTGTTTCTTCGTTCCTCTGTCGGTCTTTTCAGCACCGCCTCGCGCTCAACGGGTGCCTTGGGAGCAAACCGGAGCTCCAAAGCCTCCAGGGCACGTCGGCGCAAATCATTCAGTCTGGAAACGGGCACCATCAGACCTTCTCCAACCGTGACATCTGCCTCGGTCACCTCGTACGGCGTTCCGCCAAAGCGGCAAAGGCTTCGCAGCACCGACTCCTTGGACAAGGGGGCGGTTCTTGCCGCCTCGGGTACGTCCCCCTCCACCGTCGCCTCCGCCCCTCTTGCAGAGAGGGTGAGTTTGATGGGCTTGCCTGCTCCCATTTCACAGGAAAGGGACAGGGGGATCTTCTTTTTCAGTCCTGTAAAGGGTTGAACCGCGCGGCTGATCTCCTTGTCCTGCTCGCGGCGAACCCCCAGCATGGAGGAATCGATCTTCTCGGTAAAATAGCCATCGGTAAATCCGCTGCGCGAGAAAGCGTCTGCCATACGGCGCATCTCCTCGGGCGTTGCGGCTCGATTTTCATCCAAAAGACTACGCCACACGCGAGCCGTCTCAAAGACGTACTCGGGGGACTTCATTCTACCCTCGATCTTAAGAGAGGACACGCCCAATTCGATCAGTGTCGGCACGTGCGCCGCCAAGGAGAGATCCTTGAGGGAGAGGGGGTATTTCTCGGTGCCTCGTTTTTCACCCACTCTTGCATAGGGCAAGCGGCAGGGCTGGGCACATTCTCCGCGGTTTCCGCTCCTTCCCCCTACGACCGAGGAAAAGAGGCACTGTCCCGAATGGCTCACGCAGAGCGCACCGTGGACAAAGAGCTCGGTTTCGATGGGGGAGTTTTGCATGAGCAGGCGCAGATCCCGCTCGGAAATTTCGCGCGCGACCACCATGCGGGTAAAGCCGTATGCCTTCAGCTCCTCTGCCATGAGGCTGTTGTGCCCCGACATCTGGGTGCTGGCGTGCAGCTCCATCTCGGGGAGTGCCTCGCGAAGCAGTCTCGCGCCTCCGAGATCGGCAACGATCAGGGCGTCCACGCCCGCTCTCGCCGCATCACGCGCTGCCTCCAGATAGGCAGGGATCTCACGATCCAGGGCGAGGGTGTTGAGGGTGAGGTAGACCTTCACGCCATGGGCGTGCGAAAGTCTGACTGCCGCACGGAGCGCCTCGGGAGTAAAGTTCCCCGCAAACATTCGGGCATTCATTGCCGAGCCCCCTAAATAAACAGCATCTGCCCCGCCCTCAATGGCGGCATGAAGAGACGCCTCTGAGCCTGCGGGGCATAGCAATTCCGGTAAATGCTTGTTAAACATCGCTGAAGGTCAAGAGATCAAACATCGATCCAACACGGTTCTTGGTTTTGGACTTGTCTCCAAAGCGAGCGTCGCCTCTCTCCTCGGCAGGCTTCTCGCCCTCGGCAACCTCTGCGGTTTCCGCAATGGGAAGCGTGTCAAAGGCGGAAAGCTGATCTCCCATAGGCATAGGAGCAACCGTTTCCTTGGCATTCTCGGTCTTGGCAAAACGGCGGCGCGCCTCTTCCTTCTTTTCGGTCTCTGCCGCCGCAGCATTTGCCGCCGCGTGGTCCAAAATGGATCGCATCACTGCCGCGTCCGCACGCAGGCGGTCGATCTCCTCCTGCATCTGCTCGAGGTTCTTCTTGAGCTTCTCGTTCTCGCCTGCAAAGCGGAAGGCGTCCTTCTCTACCTTCTTGAATGCCTCCTGCATTGCGATCCGCTCCGAGCAATAGGAGAGCGCGCAGAGGATCGCCGCCTCGTTCTTGGTACAACGGGGGCTCTTGAGATTGATCTCTCTCATGCGGCGGTCGAGAATGCCGACGATATTCTCCACCTCGTCGGGAGATGCATCGCTGATGATGCTCAGCTCCATGTCTGCAACGGTAATTGCGTATTTCTGTTTCATATGACAACTACGTTCCTTTCAAAGTCGTTCCGTTGGGATCAACTGTTATATTCCTATTCTATTATACAATAAAAAAACTCGCTTGAAAAGGGCTTTTCCAAAAAAACTTTTGAATTTTCTAAAAAACATTCCCCCAAATCCGACAAAGGTTGCGATTAGGGGAGATTCTTGGGGGAAGGAGAAGACCTTGGGAGGGGGAGGACTTCTTTAGGCAAAGAAGTCCACCCCCTCCCAAACCCTCCCTCTCTCAAGAAACTTGCCAAAGCTCCCATTCCACAAGGAAACGGGCGCTTTGGCAAGTTCTTTTTTATGGGATGGTTTTTGTGTTGAAAAAAATTTACCGCATCCCCCGATGGTATTCTTCCATCATAAACTTACGTCGTGAGCATTTTGGGTCGTGGGTCCCAAAATGCTATCGGTAGTACCTTTCCGTCTGTGGGTGAAACTTTCCCAAGCAGACCGATGTTCGCACCGAAAGGAAGGATCGAGGCAGAGAAAAAACTTTCCACGCACAAACAAAGGAGGGCGCACATTGATCGTACCCCCTCCAATAGGATTGCTATTCCTTTTCGTCGGAAAGTTTTTGGGAGTCTAAAGGTAATATCGCACGGTTCTGATGGTGCAGATCCGTCAGCAGAAATTTCGTAAAGCAAATAAATCGAAGCAGGCAATAGTGGATCTATTGCCAATGAGATTTTTGCAGCGTGGCGGAATTTATGCAAGGATATGTGCCGTCATGAATTGTTGCGATATTACCTTCCACCCTTTTTTCCAAAAAGGGTTTAAGTGGGTGTGGGCAACGCCCACGACCTTTTTGCTTTCCGCCAAAATCCGCTTGACAAGAGCGGGCGGGTGTGATATAATAATCTGTAATTATTCAGAAGAAAGGAAGGGATACCGAATGGCGAAGATACAGTGGCGCGGTGGCGCGCTTTTAGCCCCCGTTCCCCCAGCTATCGTAACCTGCGCGAACGGGGACGAGAGGAATCTTCTCACCGTTGCGTGGACGGGGATTGTCAACACCATACCACCCAAAACCTACATTTCGGTGCGCCCCTCCAGACACTCTTATCACATCATCAAGGAGAGCGGCGTGTTCGCCATCAATCTCACCACCAAGGATCTTGTCAGAGCCGCCGACTGGTGCGGCGTGCACACAGGTGCGAAGGTAGATAAATTCGAGCGATGTCACCTTCAGACCGAAGACGCGTCGGAGATCGCGTGTCCCATTCTTTCCGACAGTCCCCTGACACTGGAGTGTCGCGTGACACAGATCATTCCGCTTGGCTCGCACGATATGTTTCTTGCAGACATCGTGGCGGTAGACGTAAATGAGGAGCTGATCGACCGCGACGGCAAGCTTCACCTGGAGCGTGCAAACCTCGCGGCATACGCCCACGGAGATTACTACGAGCTGGGCAAAAAGCTGGGCAGCTTTGGATTTTCGGTCGCAAAAAAGAAAAAGAAGCAGCCCCAAAGCAAACGAAAATGACTTGAGCCGAAAGGCAGAACGGAGATACATATGCAGATTTACAATTCCCTGTCCCATCAAAAAGAGGAGTTCGTTCCTCACGAAGCAGGCAAGGTGTCCATGTACACCTGCGGCCCCACGGTTTATCACTACGCCCACATCGGAAACCTCCGCACCTACATCATGGAGGACATTCTTGATCGCTACCTGCGCTACAGCGGCTACGACGTCACCCGTGTGATGAACATCACCGACGTCGGGCACCTCACCTCCGACGCCGACAGCGGCGAGGATAAGATGCTCAAGGGCGCGCGCCGCGAAAAGAAGACGGTCATGGAGATCGCGCAGTACTACACCGACTGCTTCTTTGACGACTGCCGAAAGCTCAACATCCGCCGTCCCGAGATCGTTCAGCCTGCAACCGGCTGCATCGACGAGTTTATCAAGGTCATTTCTTCCCTCATCGAGAAGGGATTTGCCTACGAGGCAGGCGGAAACATCTATTTTGACACCTCCAAGCTCCCCCAGTACTATGTCTTCCACAACTTTGAGGAGGAGGATCTCGCCGTCGGTGTGCGCGAGGGCGTAGAGGAGGACGGAAACAAGCGCAACAAGGCGGATTTCGTTCTTTGGTTCACCAAATCCAAGTTTGACGACCAGGAGCTGAAGTGGGAAAGCCCCTGGGGTCTGGGTTACCCCGGCTGGCACATCGAGTGCTCCTGCATCAGCATGAAGAATCTCGGGGAGTACCTCGATATTCATTGCGGAGGAATTGACAACGCATTCCCCCACCACACCAACGAGATCGCGCAGTCCGAGGCTTATCTCGGTCACAAGTGGTGCAATTACTGGTTCCACGTGCTGCATCTGAACACCAACGCCGGCAAAATGAGCAAGTCCTCGGGTGAATTTCTCACCGTGAGCCTGCTCGAGTCCAAGGGCTATGATCCCATGGTCTACCGCTTCTTCTGCCTGCAGTCTCACTACCGCAAGTCTCTCGTCTTCTCCTATGAGAATCTGGACAACGCCAAGGTCGCTTACCAGAAGCTGCTCGGACGCATCGCCTCCCTCAAGGACGGCGGTGACGTAGACGCCGCCGCTTACGACGAGCTGAAGGCGGGATTCGTCAAGGCGCTGGACAACGATCTGAACACCTCTCTTGCTGTGACCGCCCTCTATGATGTGCTCAAGGCAAAGACTACCGACGCGACCAAGCTCGCGCTCATCCGCGACTTTGATCAGGTGCTCTGCCTGAATCTCATTGAAAACGCGAGCACGCTTGCCGAAAAAGAGGAAGCTCCCGCCGCTGACGGCGAGCTGGTGGCAAAGATCGAGGCAATGATTGAGGCTCGCCGCGTGGCAAAGAAGGAAAAGAACTTCGCCGAAGCCGACCGCATCCGCGCCGAGCTGACTGCGATGGGTGTAACCCTCATCGACACGCGCGAAGGCACGACCTACAAGATCGAAGGCTGATATGCTCGATCGCATCAAAACGATTTTTAAGACCTATCGGGAGCAGATCCTTTATCTGGTCTTTGGCGTGATGACCACACTGGTGGATTTTTCGGTGTCCTTTCTGCTCTATCGCTTTTGGCTGGATGCCGCCTCCCTTCCCCCTGTGGCGCTCCACGCCGTTGACACCCTTGCATGGGCGGCTGCCGTGACGTTTGCCTTTGTCACCAACCGCATTTGGGTGTTCGAAAGCACCAAAACGGGATTTCTCCCCGTTTCGCGCGAGCTCCTCACCTTTGCAGGCGGGCGCGTGCTGACCCTGCTCTTGCAGGAGGGCGCCATGGTGCTCTTTGTCACCATCCTTGGCGGCAACAAGTACCTCTTCCGTATCCTCATCGCTGTCGCCGTTGTCGTGCTGAACTACGTCATCAGCAAGCTCCTTGTGTTTCGGAAACGATAAACCCGAAGGTCGCGAGGAAAGGTCGTGGATTGAAGGTCGTGGGCTTTGCCCACACCCACTTAAACCCTTTTTGGAAAAAAGGGTTTAAGAATCCCAAAAACTTTCCGTGGAAAAAGAATAACAATCCTAATGGAGGGTGTACGATCAATGTGCGCCCTCCTTTGTTTGTGCGTGGGAAGTTTTTTCTCTGCCCCGATCCTTGCTTTTGGTGCGAACATCGGTCTGCTTGGGAAAGTTCATCGGACAGACGGAATGGTACTGCCGAAAGAATCCAGGGGCCGCCGAGACCCTGGATTCTCACGATGTAAGTTTATGATGGAAGAATACCATCGGGGGATGTGGCAAAAGATTTTTGAGGAACGAGGGGCGAGGTTCAAGCCGCACCGCAGGTGCCCGTGGAAAAAGAATAGCATTCCCAATGGAGGGTGTACGATCAATGTGCGCCCTCCTAAGTTTTTGCGCGGAAAGTGTGCCTCTGTCTGCACTTCAATGCGACATCAGCCTGCATAGGAAAGTCTCGGTGATAGACGGAAAGGTACTCCCGAAAGAATTTAGGGACCCGCGACCCTAAATTCTTACGAAGTTAGTTTGCGGAGGGATAAAGCGGAAAAAAATTTCCCAGCATCTACATTTTATTCAAACCCACCCATAAAAAGCGCATGCCAAGGCTCTCATTCCATGACGGAATGGGAGCTTTGGCAAGTTTCTTGAGAGAGGGAGGGTTTGGGAGGGGGAGGACTTCTTTACCGAAAGAAGTCCTCCCCCTCCTAAGGTCTTCCCTCCCAAGGTCTTTCCCACTTAACAACCCTACCCAACAATCTCGCGCAGGGCGCGGCGGAGGGCGTCGGCATCGGAGGGGCGATTGAAATACCCAAGGCTCACGCGCACAGCACCTCCGCCGGGCGACTCCAGGGTGCGATGCGCCAGGGCGGCACAGTGAAAGCCCGAACGCACGCAGATGCCCCGTCGATCCAGCTCGGCTCCAAGGGCATCGGAGGGCATCCGAGGCGAGGTGAGCAATAGGATTCCACCGTCTGCATGGGGTGCGGAAAGCTCGATTCCGCGCAAATCCGAGAGGCGATCTCGCATGAGGGCGCAAAGCTCGTTTTCACGTCGGGAGACGTTCTCGATTTCCACCTCGCGCAAGAATTTGATCCCCTCGCACAGCGCCGCGATGGAGGGCGTGGGTAGGGTGCCCGCCTCGTACCGCTCGGGGGATTCGTCGGGCATCGCCTCGTCCAGCGAGTTCAGTCCGCTCCCTCCCTCGATCAGAGTATCGGCGTAGATCCCCTCCCCCAGGAGCAACGCGCCGCACCCCTGCGCACCAAACAGCCCCTTGTGCCCCGGCAGGCAGAGGGCGTCGATGCAGTCCTCTGCCATGGAGATGGGCAGATGCCCTGCCGATTGCGCACCGTCCACCACAAAAAAGATTCCACGGCGGCGGCAGAGTGCGCCAATCTCGCGAATGGGCATGGTGAGCGAGCACACGTTGGAGGCGTGGGTGCAAATGAGCATCCGCGTGTTAGGGCGGATCATCTCCTCGATGGCACGCGTAATACGCGCGGGGCTGCGATCAAGTGAGCGCGCAAAAGAGGGAAAAATTCCATAGCTGATCCTCCCCTCCCGTGCCAGTCGGCAGACGGGACGCCACACCGCGTTGTGCTCGAGGTCGGAGATCAAGACGTGATCCCCCTCGCGCAAAAGTCCCTTGACGGCAAGGTTGATGGCAGCGGTGGCGTTGGATGTGAAAATGACGTTTTCGGGGTGGCTGCTCCCCATCATGTCGGCGAGCAGCTCGCGGCATTCGTAAATCTTCTCCGCCGCGCGCATGGCAAGGCGGTGTGAGCCGCGCCCGGGATTTCCACCGTAGCTTTTCATACATCGCTCCATCTCCTCCCACACCCGACGCGGCTTTGGGAAGCTGGTGGCGGCGTTATCAAGATAAATCATCAAAATCCTCCTCGTGTGCTGATCCCTGCGCTCCTCAGCACCGTGCGCACGTTTGCCTCCTGCGAGCAGGGATAGGACAAGGCATAGGCACATCCGCGCCGTGCGGTGGAGGAATCCGCCTTTTCAACGCGGGAAAAGATTGCCGCGTTGGAGAGAGCGCTCTGCGCCTTCATGGTCTGTGTCAGCGAGCCGATCACGACCAGACAGTTTTTGCGCTCCGTTTCCGGTTGCATAGTCGACTCCTTTCTCGGAATGTTCCGATCTCATTTTCGGGAACATAATTCCCTATGAACAGTATATGCTTGGGGGAAGACCTTGGGAAGGGGGACTTCTTGAAAGAAGTTCCCCCTTCCCAAACCCATCCCTTCAAGAACTTTCCCAAGGCTCCGATTCCGACATGGAACGGGAGCCTTGGGAAATTCTTTTTTGGGGTGGGTGGCTTGTGTTGCAACGAAAAAGGAGGGCGCGCAATGATTGCGCGCCCTCCGAAGGAGCCTCCGTCAAGCAAAACGGGGGCTTTTTTGCCTTCCTTTTTTTACGAATGACGGTCCTCTACGCGGTCGTAGTCTCTGGAACGGAACAGGAGCGAGATGCACCAAATTCCTGCCAATCCAACCACGGTGTAGATGATTCTGGCGAGAAGCGTTGACGGACCGCCGCAGATCCACGCCACCAGGTCAAACTGGAACAAGCCGATGCTTCCCCAGTTGAGCGCACCGATGACGGTCAGGATCAGAGCAATTCTATCCATAAACATTCTTTTCATCTCCTTTTTTCGGCATCATATGCCGTTGTTAGTATGCGAGGACGATTGATTTGTTATGCAAAAAAATTTTTCCTTGCAAATTGTTTTTTTCTTTTGGTTGTGTTATAATAAGGTCAGAAAACCTTTTGAAAAAGGAGACTGTATCATGGAACTGTCACGCTGGATCGAAAACAACACCGCGCGTCTTGACGGCAAGCTGGTCGCCGTCACGGGAAGCACCGGGGGGCTTGGGCTGGAGCTCTGCCGCCATCTTGCCTCCCTTGGCGCAAACCTTTTATTGATCAACCGCAATCCCACACGTGCCGAGCGTCAACGCCAAGCGCTTCTCTCCGACTTCCCCTCCCTTTCGGTGGACTGTCTCGAAGGGGACATGGAGGACGCCGACTCGGTTCGTGCGCTGACCGAGCGTCTGAAGGGCTATCCCCTTGACGCCCTCATTCTCAACGCGGGCGCGTACAGCATTCCTCGCAAAACCTGCTCAACCGGCTACGACAACGTTTTTCAGATCAATTTTGTCTCCCCCTACTACATGGTTCGCGAGCTGATGCCCCTCCTTCGTGAGCGCTCCGCCTGCGTGGTCGCGGTGGGAAGCATCGCACATAATTACTCGAAAATCGACCCCCGTGACGTGGATTTCTCCACCTACGCTGCCGCATCCAAGGTCTACGGCAACGCCAAGCGCCACTTGATGTACGCCCTCTCCGAGCTTTTCCGGGGCGAGGACTCGGCGCGTCTTGCGATCGTCCACCCCGGCATTACCTTTACCAACATCACGTCTCACTATCCTCCCTTCCTTTTTGCTATCATCAAGCATCCGATGAAGGTGATCTTCATGCCCCCCAAAAAGGCGGCTCTTTGCATCCTGTCGGGACTTTTTGACGCCACCGCGCCCTCTCACTGGATCGGCCCGCGCCTCTTCGATGTCTGGGGACTCCCCAAAAAGAAGCCCCTTCGCACCGCCTCCCCCTCAGAGATCGCCGAGATCGCCCGCCGCGCTGACGAAGCGTTTGGGGAGATGAGGTAAGAGCTAAGGTCGCGAGAAAGGTCGTGGGCTTTGCCCACACCCACTTAGGGAACTTTTCGTAAAAGTCCCCTAAGAACCTTCAAAACTTTCCGTCGAAAAAGAATAGCAGTCCTATGGAGGATATTGCGATCATCGCATCCCCTCCTTTGTTTTGTACGCGGAGTGCAAGCATCATTTACGCAAAGCGTAATTATCACACCCATGCCATAAAAAGAATTTCCACAGACTCCGTTCCTTGACGGAATGGGAGTCTGTGGAAAGTTCTTGAGAGGGATGGGTGTGGGAAGGGGGAAACTTCTTTCAAGAAGTTCCCCCTTCCCAAGGTCTTCCCTCCCATTGACATTTCGAAAGGGATATGTTATAATGGTGCAGAAGAAGAAAGAAAAGAGGTACGGTATGCGAATTTTGGCATTGGGCGACGTGGTTGGAAAGCGCGCGGTGGACTATCTGGAGGAACGGCTGTGGAGCGTGCGACGCGCCGAGAAGATTGATTTTGTGGTAGTCAACGGCGAGAACGCCAACGACATTCGCGGCATCTCGCAAAAGGACGCCCTTCGGCTCTTCCAGGCAGGAGCGGACGTCATGACGCTTGGAAATCACGCATTCGGTCAGCGCGACCTCTATCCGTTGCTCGAATCGGACGCGCGTATCGTCCGTCCTGCAAACTTCCCCCCCGCAGCGCCCGGTATGGGCTACACCATAGCCGACGCCGGCGGTTATCGGATGCTCTGCATCAACGTTTGCGGCCGCGTGAACATGGACACCTACGCCGATCCCTTTGACACGGTGGAGAAGATCCTTTCGCGCGAGGCGGGAAGATACGATTACGCCATTCTCGACGTTCACGCCGAGGCGACCAGCGAAAAGATCGCCATGGCGCGCGTGTTTGACGGTAGAATCCACGTCATTTTCGGCACACACACCCACGTGGTGACTGCCGATGAACAGATCCTGCCCCACGGCAGCGGCTACCAGACCGATCTTGGAATGTGCGGCCCTCACGACGGCATCATCGGCACGCGAACCGACTGCGTGCTGGAGCGGATGCGGAATCTCATGCCCTCTCGCTTTGAGATCGCCGAGGGGCCCATCACCGCCCACGGCACCATCTTTGATTTGGACGGCGGCAAGGTCACTTCTGTCCGCCGCGTGAAATTTTAAGAGAGAAAAAAGCACCCCGTGGGGTGCTTTTTCTTCTTATTTTTATTGTTTCATCACCTGCTGCTTGCCGATGACCTTCACCATGACGGCGAGGGCAACGAGCACGAGCAAAAAGGAGATGGCGGCAAGAACCTGCTGACCGTAAACGTGGATGCCGAACAGGGTGTTGCCGTTGCTCTGCACGTGGCGCAAAATCGCGCCGCCTGCCAGGGATGCCAGGAATCCGCAGACACCGCCCAGGCAGTTCTTGATGGCGAGCGCCTCGGTGATATAATTGGAATCCACGTAGCTATAAGCAATATTGAAGGAATTCTGATTCAGTCCTCCGATGGCAACGGCGTAGAGCACCGAATAGAGCGCCATGAGGAACCACGTCCGCGGCGTGGTGAACACAAGGGTGAGAAATCCCGCCGAGAGAACGGCGAGTGCCACCGACATGCCTGCCGCGAAGGAATGCCGATCCGAAAATTTTCCGAGGGGACGGGAGATCGCCATACGGATGACGTTTGCCCCGATATTGAACACCTGTACGAGAAAAACGCTGATCATCAGATCCCCTACCTTATAGGTTCCGAGGAAACCGATGGTGAGGTAAACTGCCATGTTATAGATGGCGGTGTAGAGGATCACCGAGCGAAAATTCCTGTTGCCCAGGGTGTTTGCAAGAATGTCGCGCATATGCTTTCTCTCCGTCGTAACTGCAAGGGGCTCCTCTTTTTTGATCAGGAGCAGGCAAAGCACGTCGGACGCCGAGATGAGAAAGGCGAGAATCGCAATCATCAGAAAGCCGCGCTCGATGTTTCCGCTTGCCTCCATCGCGTCAAAGATGTACCCCACCGCCGCGGTAAAGAGGATGCCCGATGCGAGGGAGAGGATCTCCTTGGTCGCTGAGTAGGACGCGCGTTTGGTGGGCTCGACGAAGGAGTTCGCCCATTTGTACAGGACGTTGAGCACCAGATACTTGCTGGAATACGCCAAGAGGATGCACGCCATGACGATCACCTTGACCGTTGCACTTCCCATCGGAATGAATGGGATCACGTACAAAAAGGAAAAAAGCAGTCGGCTCAGGGGGTAGAACACCAGCGTCATCGCCTTTGAGCTTGCGCGGATCTTGTAGAGAAAGAGCGAAAAGATCTGAATCACAAACGCCAGCGTGATAAAGGAAGCGATGATACCGATGGTGGTATCGTCCAGTCCCAGGTGTCCGAGGAGCTTGGTCAGAAAGGCATCTGTTACCAAAAGCGCCAAAAGGTACTCAAAGGTACACTGCGCCATATACACGCTCCGCGAGCGCTTGTAGTGGGGGGAGTTGAAGTCAATGCTTTGCTTGTTGTCCATGATTGCCTTGATTCGTTCTCCTTTCACCGTTCATTTGTTGTGGAACTTTTCCTCTCTTTATTTTACACCATTCGCGCCCGATTGTCTATAGCTTTTTGAAATCCGGGAAGAAAATACACATCTTCAAAACGTTTTGTGCTTTTTTGCAAAAAAGAAGGTCTGTCTCAACTGCTTTTGCAACTGAGACAGACGATATCATATCAGTCTTCCTTCTTTTTGATCATCACGCCTGCGGCGGAGAGGGTGAGCAGGAGCGAAAGTCCTGCGCTGAGGGAAAGGGATGCGCCGCAGCCGGACGAGGATTTTTCGGAATCGGTGGAATCGCTTGCATCGGGTGCGGAAGTATCCTCGCCGCCAAACGTGATGGTGTAGCCCTCCTTGTAATCGGCGGTGTTCTCCATGGCGTTCCAAGCCTCCTCGGTGCCACTGTAGAAAATGCGGACCGCTTCCGCATAGGTAGAGAACGCATTGTAGCCAATTTCGGTCACGCCGGCGGGAATTGTGATCTCGGAAAGGCTCGTGCAAGCGTAGAACGCGCTATCCCCAATGGCGGTCACGCCGTTCGGGATCGCCACGCGCTCGATGTTCACGCAGTAGGCATACGCCTGATCTCCAATCGTCTTCAAGCCTGTAGGAAGGGTGATGCTCGAGAGCGCTTCACAGCCCGAAAATGCTTTTTCCCCGATCTCGGTCACGCTATTCGGCAGAGTGATGCTTGCAAGCTTTTTGCAATCCATAAACGCCTTGCTTTCGATCGCGGTAACACCGGCTCCGATGGTAACGCTTGCAAGATTTTCACATTCGCTGAAAAGTCCGGACGGAATCGCCGAAACGCCGCTCGGAAGGGAGATGCTCTCAAGCGACGTACATCTCGAAAAGGCATCATCGTCGATTGAAGTCAGACCGTCGGGCAGATTGATCTCGGACAGCGACGTGCAATCCTGGAACGCGCGGGATCCGATCGAGGTCAGCGTGGAGGGCAAGCTGACACGGATCAAATCCGAACAAGTGCCGAACAGGTCATCACAAACAGAGGTCACGCCCTCCTCAATCACGAGCGCGGAAACCTTGGGATATCCCTTCTTGTTCCAAGGCACCATAAAGGGGATCATCTCGGTATCTCCCTCGCCCGACAGGGTCAGCGTTTCGGTTGCGGCGTCGTACGAAAAGGTGACGTTGTCCCCAAAGTTGCCGCAATTTCCGCTCAAAGCGACGTCGGACGCCGACACCGAAAGAGATGCCCCCGTCGCGATCGTCGTCAACATCAATATAGTAACTAAAAACAAAGATAATTTCCTCATTTTCAAGCCTCCTATTGTTTTGGATGGCTTATTATACCACAAAAAGAGAGATATGTAAAGAAATTTTTTAAAAAAAGAGCATTGTTTTTGAGCGGGTGGAGAAGACCTTAGGAGGGAGAGGAAGACCTTAGGAGGGGGAGGGAGAAGACCTTAGGAGGGGGAGGACTTCTTTCGGAAAGAAGTCCTCCCCCTCCCAAACCCTCCCTCTCTCAAGAAACTTGCCAAAGCTCCCATTCCGTCATGGAACGGGAACTTTGGCAAGTTCTTTTTTATGGGATGGTTTTTGTGTTGCATTTTTTTTACCACATCCCCCGATGGTATTCTTCCATCATAAACTTACGTCGTGAGCATTTTGGGTAGCGGGCACCTGCGGTGCGGCTTGAACCTCGCCCCTCGTACCTCAAAAATCTTTTGCCGCATCCCCCGAAGTCATTATCCCATCGCAAACTTACATCGTGAGCATTTGGGGTGGCGGGCACCCAAATGCTATCGGCAGTACCATTCCGTCTGTTGGAGAAACTTTCCCAAGCAGACCGATGTTCGCACCGAAAGCAAGGATCGGGGCAGAGAAAAAACTTTCCACGCACAAAACAAAGGAGGGCGCACATTGATCGTACACCCTCCATTGGGAATGCTATTCTTTTTCGTCGGAAAGTTTTGGGGGTTCTTAGGGGACTTTTACGAAAAGTCCCCTAAGTGGGTGTGGGCAAAGCCCACGACCTTGCTTTCTCACTCTGCAATCATAATATAAGGATAGATGTCCTGGCCGCCGTTGACGAAATAGATCTCGGCGGAGGGGCAATTTTCTTTGAGGTAGCTCTCAAGCTCGGCGCATTCGGCGTCGGTCGCGTCGATTCCGGTAAAGACGGTGAGCATGAACTTGCCGGGCAGATCGAGCATCTTCTTGGCGAGGGCATGCGCCGCGTCGTCGCGTTTCGCCTCGGAGACCACGATCTCCTTTTCGAGAATCCCGATGGTGTCACCCTTGAGAATGTGCACGCCGTTGAGATCGGCGTCGCGAATGGAGGGCGAAATGTAGCCTGCGGAAACGTTCTTCATCGCCGCCTCCATGTTGGAGAGGTTGGCGTCGGCATCGGGGCTGTCAAAATCCAGCGAAGACAGAGCGACGTAGCCCGTTCCGATGTTCTTGCTGGGAACGACCAGCACGCGCGCGTCGGTGTAAAGGTCTGCCGCCTGCTGTGCCGCCATAAAGATGTTGCCATTGTTGGGGAAAACGTAGATCACGTCGGCGTTGATGCGCGAGAAGGCGTCGAGAAAATCATTTGCAGAGGGGTTCTGCGTCTGACCGCCGTGAACGATCTCGTCGGTTCCGAGCTCGGTGAAGAGGTTCTCGATTCCCGCGCCGTTGCAGACCGCTACCACGCCGTAGGGCTTGCGCTCGGCAGGCTTTTCGGGAGCGGCGGGTGTCGCCTGCTCGTTTTCGATCTCGGTGTGCTGCACCGACATATTTTCAATTTTTACCGTCAGAAATTCACCAAAGCGGCGGCAGTATTCCAGCACGCGCTCGGGGGTGAAGGTGTGCACGTGAAGCTTGACGATGCTCTCGGTCTTGAAGGCAACGATCGAGTCACCCACCTCCGCGAGGAATGCCTTGAGAGGCTCGACGTCAAACGCCTCCACGTCGGTCTTGCTGTTCTGCAGCTGCAAAAGCAGCTCGGTGCAATAGCCATAAGTCATCACACTGTCGGCTCCAAAGCCACCCTCTGTGGGCAGGCTCACTGCCGTCGCAGGCGCGGAAGAAACGATCTCGTCCGTATCCTGCTGGGTGATCTCCTCGCCGTTGAGCACGCGGTTAAAGCCTTCAATAATATAAAGCAGTCCTGCTCCGCCGCTATCCACCACGCCTGCGTCCTTGAGAACGGTCAGGATCTCGGGGGTGCGGTCGAGGGATGCGTGCATTTCCTTGACCAAATCGGCAAAGAGCGAACGAATGGTGCTCTTGGGGGTGATGCGTGCAACCGCATACTCCACTGCCTCACGCGCAACGGTCAGAATGGTTCCCTCGGTGGGGGTCATGACCGACGAATACGCCTGCTCCACACCGCGGCGGAGCGCGTTACCAAAGGTCACGGCATCGGCGGAATCCACCTCCTCCAGTCCCTTCGCCGTTCCGGCAAAGAACTGGGAGAGAATGACGCCCGAGTTGCCGCGCGCACCCAAAAGCATCCCGTGCGAGAAAGTCTTCATCACGGTCGCAAGATTATCGGTGTTGGTGTTCTCCAGCGCGCGAATACCGCTCTCAATGGTCAGTCGCATATTGTCGCCCGTGTCGCCGTCCGGAACGGGGAACACGTTGAGCTTGTTGACCTCGTCAGCGTTGGAGCGAAGCGTCTTTGCGCCTCCGATCGCCATTTTTTTCATCAGCCAGCCGCCGATCTGCTTGATGCTCACGGTGGAGGGCTTTTTCTCTTTTTTCGTCATGCTTATATCCTCATGCTTCATTTTTTCGGGAAGGACGAAGCCTTCAAAAGCTTATTTCTCTTTGCCGATAAAGAACAGTGCGAGCGTGCCGGGGCCTGCGTGTGCGCCGATGACGGGGCCAACGTTTGTCACGATGTGAACCGATGCGCCATAGCGTGTTTGGAGCATCGTCTTCAGCTCCTCCACGTCACTCATGCAGTCGGCGTGCGAGATGAACACCGTGCCGCCAGCAAGATCCTCGGCAAGCTTGCCGTACTGATCTGCCAGGTTGGCAACCGCGGTCTTTCTGCCTCTGACCTTGAACATATTGATGAGGTGTCCCTCGTTATCCATATGAAGCACCGGCTTGATGCCCAGGACGTTTCCGACGAACGCTGCCGTGGGGCTGATGCGGCCACCGCGCTTGAGGTAGACCAGATCGTCCACCGTGAACCACAGGCAGAGCTTCCACTTGATCTCCTCGATATAGGAAGCAACCTCCTCGAGGGTCGCTCCCGCCTTCTTCTTCTCTACCGCGAGGTAAACGAGAAGTCCGAATCCTGCAGACGCTGCAAGGGTGTCAACCACGCGAACGGTGCGGTCGGGGTAACGCTCCTTCAGTTCAAGAGACGCCAGGCGCGCCGAGTTGAAGGTGGTGCTAAGTCCCGAGGAAAATCCGAGATAGAGAACGTCCTTGCCTGCCTTGAGCGCTTCCTCAAACATCGAAAGAAAGGTTTCGGAGTTGACCGCAGAGGTCTTTGCCACGCTGCCCGCTCTCATCTTTGCATAAAATTCAGCCGCCGGGATGTCCTGATCGGTGTATTCCGTATCCGAGCCGTCAAAGCGGAAGGTCAAGCTCTTGAAGGGAACGCCCCACTCTGCCAAGAGCGCGGGGCTCATATCACAGGCGGAGTCGGTCATAATTACATATTCATTCATATCGGGTGCTCCTTTTTGTGTTCGATTTTAGGGAATTTTCCACACACGAGGGCGGAATTTCCATACGATTTTATCTTATTGTATCACAAAAATGTTGTTTTGTCAACAACATTTGGGAAAGCGAGGGGAGAAATGTTAAATAAAGTTCACATTCCCCCTCTTCCCTGCCCCTATGATTGGCGTTTTTTCGGTGTTCTCATACTGCATATGAAAAAAACGCTTGAAAAACGGGAGAAAATCACGTATAATAAGAGTAGAACAGGATTTTTCCACGGAGGACTTGGCTATGTTTGAAGCATTTTTGATTTTTTGCCTCGCAATGAGTGCGGTGGCGTTCGTCTTATACGGGGTTGACAAAAGCCGCGCGCAGCGCGGTAAATGGCGCATCAAGGAGTCGGTTTTGCTCTCGCTCTCCTTCCTCGGGGGGGCTTGCGGCGCGCTCCTAGGTATGAAGTGCTTCCGCCACAAAACGCGCCACACCTCCTTTTGGGTGGTGGGGTTCCTCGGCATCGTTTGGCAAGCCGCTCTTGCGATTGTGCTTTTTCAAAGGTTTTGAAATGAGGGAGATATTTTTTGGGGGGAGGGACTTCTTTTGAAAAGAAGTCCCTCCCCCCAAAGCCCCCCACTTCAAGAAACTTGCCAAAGCTCCCATTCCGTCATGGAACGGGTGCTTCGGCAAGCTCTTTCTATTTGTGGGAGGCTTTTGTAGGGCGCGCCTTACGGATTTGACGGGCACCTGCGGTGCGGCTCGAACCTCGCCCTTTGTACCTCAAAAATCTTTTGCTTCATCCCCCGAGGGTATTCTTCCATCGTAAACTTACATCGTGAGAATCCAGGGTCATGGCGAGCACCTGCGGTGCGGCTTGAACCTCGCCCCTCGTACCTCAAAAATCTTTTGCCGCATCCCCCTAAATCATTATCCCATCGTAAACTTAAATTGTGAGAATCCAGGGTCTCGGCGGCCCCTGGATTCTTTCGGTAGTACCATTCCGTCTGTTGGAGAAACTTTCCCAAGCAGGCTGATGTCGCATTGAAGCAAGGGTCGGGGCAGAGAAAAAACTTTCCACGCACAAACAAAGGAGGGCGCACGATGTTCGTACTACCCTCCAATAGGATTGCTATTCTTTTTCCACGGAAAGTTTTTGGAAGTCTTGAAACCTTTTTCCCAAAAAGGTTTCAAGCGGAGCGCGAGGCAGAGCCTCGCGACCTTCCGGTTTGGGCAAAGCCCACGGCCTTAAATCAGATCTTCCCCAGCATTTCGCGGGCGGCGTTTTGCTTGGCATCCTTTTTGGAGGAGCCGGAGCCGTGCGACGTGAGGTTGGCGTAGCAGCAGGAGATCGTAAAGCGGTGCGTACCGTCGGGGAGGATCTCCTCGCCCGCGTCCTCATAGCGAATGGATGAAGGGTTGCCCTTTGCGCGCTGAACCGCCTCTTGGAGGCGTCCGACAAAGTTCTCCGCGGCGACCTCTGGGACGTAAAAAGCCTCCTCGGGGTAGGCGGAGAGGGTGCAGAGCAGGGCTTTTGCCGCATCCTCACGCGCGGCTTTGACGTTCTTTCCCCTGCCCTCTGCCGAGAGTCCGATCTCGGGAATGGAGACGGTGGAACGGAAGGCATCGTCGGCAGACTGCTCCTCGATGTAGGTGGGGGTGGCAAAGCGCCGTTTTTTGTGCTGGCACCACTCTTGCAGGTCGTTTCGATAGCTCAGGTGTACCCGCTCGGAGCTTTGCTCCACCAGCTGACGGATGTCCAGCATCCGACGAACCGTCCCTGACGCCACCTCAAAATTCATACCCGAATCAACGTAAACCGCGCCCAAAATACTCTCGAAAAGGTCCTCCTTGACCGAGGCCTCCCGCCAGATCTCTGACGCGAGGTCCCCCCGTCCCAGGAGCAGATATCGGTGCAGCCCCAGCTGATCCATGCGCGCGGCGAGCTGACGCTTGTTGACCAGCGCATTTTTGAGTGCGCTGAGCCTGCCCTCGTCCCAGTCGGTCAGAAGCCCTTTTTCGGTGTTCTTTGCGTACGTCTCTTTAAAATAAGTCAAAACCGACAGGGAGAGCACGCTATCCCCGATCAGCTCCAGCACCTCGTTGTCCGGCTCCCACGGATGCTCGTTGCGATAAGAGGAGCGGGTGAACGCCTGGCGCAAAAGCCCCTTGTTCTGAAAAGTATATCCAATGCACGCCTCGATCGTCGTGACTGCGGCGGCGTCAAATTCGGTCTGTTTGTGTTTCATGTCTTCTCTCCAACCGAAAACCTCCCCGCAAGCGGCGGGGAGGTTTTATTCTTGAAATTACTTCTTGAGTTTTTTCTTGATGAACTTTCCAACCGCCAAATCAGCCGCCGCTACCAGCGCGGTGGTGATTGCCATGGCGCGAAGCGAGAATCCGGAGGTTCTCTGGAACTCGAACACATCAATGGGCTCCTCGTCGGTGGATTTCTTCATAATTTCATAGCGATAGGTGGTGGTGGAACGGATATAAGGATTGTAATTGGTCGCCTTGAGGTCGTGTACGACACGGCTCACCGTATCGCGGCAAACCTCGCGGATCTCGTCGCACTTTGCCTGCAGGGGATCCACCGGAGCGGCGGCTGCGGGCACATCCTCCTCGATCTCAAAGCCGAAATCCTCCTCCGAAACCTCGAACAGATCCTCGTCCACGGCAGGAACGGTCAAAGGCTCATCTACCGAATATTCAATTTCAAACGCGTCGGCGATGTCCTCCTCCACGAGGTCGTTCTCCACGATAAGAGACTCGTCTACGAGATCATCCTCTACAAGGCTAAGCTCCTGCACGAGCTCGGTCTCCTGTGCGGGGGCAGATTCCTCTGCGGGAGTCTCCTCGGTCAGCTCCATCGCTTCCTCGTTTACGTATTCTTCATAAGACATATGATTGTCCTCCGTTTTCACGAAAATTGTTAAGATTTCAGGGTGACGGTGACGATAAACCCACCCACATTATCTCCCGAAACCGTGTACTCCATTCCCTTTGGAATGTAGACGGTGGTCAGATCGGCAGAGCTGTTCTTCGGAACGTAATACACCGCGTAATCGGCGACGCCGTCTCCGTTGGTATCAACTCCAAGATGCTTGCCGTCGCTGCCCTGCGTGCTGACGTGATTCTTTCGGAGCAGCTCGGTGTATTCCTCCAGGCACAGTCCGTTCTGCGCCATGTAGGTGGCGTGCGCCACGCCAACGTAGCGCAGGCACTCGCCGTAGTTACCGACACCCGTGAGTGCCGATTTGCCGTCGGGATAGCGCTGAATGAATCCGTACTGATGGCACATGGCAAGAAAATCGGGGTACTCGCCCATATCCAAGGTCAAGCTGTTCTTGGAGAGAGAGAGCGAAACCACCAGCCCCGTATGGTGCTCGGAATATCCTGCAGGAACGGAACCGATCTTAGCTTGCTCGTCCTTGGTGCGGTAGGTGTCGTAAACCACCAGCGCCACACCGGTCTTTTTGTAGTACGCCGTCAGAAACTCATTGAGGCTCTCCGCCGCGCCCCTCTGCAAAAGCTGGGTCTTGACGGTATTGATCTCATAGGGGTTCTTCCCATCCACCAAACGGCGCAAATCCGCCAAAGGCACCAGCTTATCGGTGTCGTTTTTGGGGAAGGTGTATCCATAATTCCCGTTCACAATCACTGCCTCGCCCTCCAGATAGGAGTCGGTGGGCACCGTGACGGGCAGGTAGGTCAATGCGGGGATCTCGGGCTCATTCCCTGCCTCGGGTGCGCGGCGGTTTTGAATTTCAACCGCCACATTGCACACAAGGAGTATTAACGCGGTCAGCGTCAGCAAAAGGAACACGACCATCATTGCAACCAGCGTCTTGGCACACAGCATACGGCGCCTTTTTCGCTCTTCCCGATGGCTGCGCTTGATGGTGTTGAAGCTGCGCGGCCCGCCGGTACGGTAATTCATGATCGCTCTCCTTTCACAGATTCAATCACAAATCAACCCTCAAGGGCATCCTTGATGGAGAAGTCCATGCGGCCCTTCTTGTCAAGGCCGATATACTTCACTCTCACCACGTCGCCAACCTTGAGGACGTCCTCAACCTTTTCGATGCGGCGGGGTGCGATCTTGGAAATGTGGACCATGCCCTCCTTGCCGGGAGCGTATTCCACGAAGCAGCCGAACTCCTTGATACCGGTTACGGTACCGGTGTAGATTGCGCCAACCTCAGGCTCGAACACGATTGCGTCGATGCAAGCCTTGGCAGCGGCTGCCTGCTCGCCGTTGACTGCGGCGATGTGAATGGTTCCGTCATCCTCAATGTCGATCTTAGCTCCTGTGTCGGCAACGATCTTCTGGATGACCGAGCCGCCCTTACCGATGACCTCACGAATCTTGTCGGGATCGATCTTGATGGTGGTCATCTTGGGTGCGTACTTGGAAACCTCGGCTCTGGGAGCCTCGATCGCCTTGAGAATCACCTCGTCGATGATATAATCACGTCCGATGTGGGTCATCTCGAATGCCTTCTTAATGATCTCGGGGGTCAGACCGTCGATCTTGAGGTCCATCTGAATGGAGGTGATACCCTTGTGCGTTCCCGCTACCTTGAAGTCCATGTCGCCATAGAAGTCCTCAAGACCCTGAATGTCGAGCATGGTATCCCAAGAGCCGTCCTCAGCGGTGATCAGACCGCAGGAGATTCCCGCAACGGGAGCCTTGATCGGAACACCTGCATCCATAAGTGCGAGGGTAGATCCGCAAACAGATCCCTGCGAGGTGGAACCGTTGGAGGAAACCACGTCGGAAACCAGGCGGATTGCGTAGGGGAACTCCTCCTCGGAGGGAAGCACGGGAACGAGGGAACGCTCAGCCAGTGCACCGTGGCCGATCTCGCGGCGTCCGGGGCTTCTGACAGGCTTTGCCTCTCCGGTGGAGAAGCCGGGCATATTGTAGTGGTGCATATATCTCTTGGAGGTCTCGCTGTCGATACCGTCCAGCATCTGTGCCTCATTGAGGGTGCCGAGGGTTGCAACGGTGAGAACCTGGGTCTGACCTCTGGTAAAGAGTCCGGATCCGTGTGCGCGGGGCAGGATTCCAACCTCAGAGCCGAGGGGACGGATCTGATCCATTCTTCTGCCGTCAACACGCTTCTT
>JAZQVI010000018.1:0-2432 GCA_045631745.1 Eubacteriales bacterium | reverse complement strand
CGGAGGTTTTTTGATTATGAACAGAGTTTACAATTTTTCGGCGGGGCCTTCCATGCTTCCCCTTCCCGTGCTTGAGAAAGCAGCTTCTGAAATGGTTGCTTACGGTCAGTCGGGTATGTCCGTCATGGAGATGTCACACCGATCTCCGGACTACGAAGCGATCATTGCCGACGCGGAGGCAATGCTCCGCAAAATCATGAACATTCCCGACAACTACAAGGTGCTCTTCTTGCAGGGCGGCGCGTCTACCCAGTTCGCGGCTGTTCCGCTGAACCTCATCAAGCGCACCGGCAAGGCCGATTACGTGGTTTCGGGTCAGTTCTCGGGCAAGGCGTTCAAGGAGGCGCAGAAGCTTGGCTACGACGTCAAGTGCATCGCCACCACCAAGGATGACAACTTCAGCCACATTCCCGTCGTGACGCGCGACATGATCCGCCCCGATGCTGCATACCTGCACATCTGCTTCAACAACACCATCTACGGCACCAAATTTTCCTACATCCCCGACACGGGTGATATTCCCCTGGTTGCAGACCTCTCCTCCTGCATCATCTCCGAGCCGATCGACGTCAGCAAATTTGGCGTGATCTACGCCGGCGCGCAGAAGAACATGGCGCCTGCCGGCATAACGCTGGTGATCGTGCGCGAGGATCTCCTCGACTATGCCGAGGAAAAGATGCCCACCATGCTGGAGTGGAAGACCATGGCAGAGAACGGCTCGATGTACAACACCCCTCCCTGCTACACCATCTACATGGCAAAGCTGGTTTACGAGTGGATCATCGGCTTGGGCGGCCTTGACGTCATGAAGGAAATGAACGAAAAGAAAGCTAAGCTGCTCTACGATTACCTCGATTCGCAGAACTACTACATCGCTCCCGTTGCCAAGGACAGCCGCTCGATGATGAACGTGACCTTCGTAACCGGTGACGCCGATCTCGACAAGAAGTTTGCGTCTGAAGCCGGCAAGGCAGGCATGAAGAACCTCAAGGGTCACCGCTCGGTGGGCGGTATGCGTGCCTCCATCTACAACGCGATGCCTTACGAAGGCGTGGAGGCTTTGGTTGCCTTCATGAAGAAGTTTGCCGCAGAAAATCCCAAAGCATAAGAAGGAGCTCTTACCGTCATGAAAATTCAACTCTTAAATAAAATTGCAAAGATCGGTCTCGACGAGCTGGACGACAGCTACGAGATCGGCGAAGACATTGCCGACGCCGAGGGCATTCTGGTTCGCTCGGCTGCCATGCACGACATGGAGTTCAGCCCCGCGCTCAAAGCAATCGCACGCGCAGGTGCGGGCGTGAACAACATTCCCCTCGACCGCTGCAGCGAAGCGGGCATCGTGGTGTTCAACACCCCCGGCGCCAACGCAAACGGCGTGAAAGAACTGGCGGTCTGCGCTCTGCTCTTGGCGGCGCGTGACGTGGTTGGCGGCATTGATTGGGTAAAGTCCATCGCCGACACCCCCGACGTCGCAAAGCAGGTGGAAAAGGGCAAATCCAAGTTCGCAGGCTCCGAGATTGCAGGCAAAACGCTTGGCGTTATCGGACTCGGCGCGATCGGCGGCATGATTGCCAACACCGCGCTCGCGCTTGGCATGAAGGTCATCGGCTGCGACCCCTTCCTCTCGGTTGAGGGGGCGTGGAATCTTGACCATCACATCGTCCGCGCGTCTACCTTTGATGAAATCTTTGAAAAGTGCGACTACATCACCCTGCACGTTCCCGCAACCAAGGACACCAAGAACATGATCTGCGCCGACAGCATTGCAAAAATGAAAGACGGTGCCAAGATTATCAACCTTGCACGCGCCGATCTCGTGAACGCGGCGGACTTGACCGCAGCGCTCGAATCGGGCAAAATCTCCCGTTACGTAACCGACTTCCCCACCGAGGATATCCTGAAAGCCCCCTCTGTCGTGGCAATCCCCCACCTGGGTGCGTCCACCGAGGAAGCTGAAAATAACTGCGCCGTCATGGCTGCCCGTCAGCTTGACGATTTTCTGAAGAACGGCAACATCCGCAACAGCGTCAACTACCCCGCGCTGGAGCTTCCCCGAACTGCCGCTCATCACCGCATCTGCGTCCTGCACGCAAACGTCCCCGCCGTCATTACCGGTGTGACCTACGCCCTCGCTAAAGAAGGCATCAACATCGAAAACATGGCGAGCAAGTCCAAGGGCGACAACGCCTACACCGTGATCGACGCCGCTCCCGCTCCTTCCGATGCCGCCATCGCCCGCATCCGCGAGATCACCGGCGTCCGGTCGGTCAGAGTGGTGTGAGGAGAAGGCAGGTCGTGGGCTTTGCCCCAAGGTCGCGAGGCTCTGCCTCGCGCTCCGCTTAACCCCTTTTTGGGAAAAAGGGGTTAAGAATCCCAAAAACTTTCCGACGAAAAGGAATAGCAATCCCAAAGGAGGGTAGTGCGAACAT
>JAZQVI010000017.1:0-3168 GCA_045631745.1 Eubacteriales bacterium | reverse complement strand
CTCTTTTTTATGCTCTTTTAGTCCTCGTCGTCGGACTTCTTCTTTTTCATCACGAACCAGCCTGCGGACAGACCCATGAGCGCGATCGAGATCGCACTGCCTCCGGTGACCGATTCACAGCTCGACTGAATCGATCTCAATTCCTCTTCCATTTCTTCGTCCAGCTCGTCCTCCAAAAGGGATAGGCTGTCCTTTCCCGTCGTCACAGGCGCGTCGGGATCGTCCTCCTCGGTCGTTCCGGAATCAGAGATCGTTCTTTGATAACCGCAATCATTGCAGAAACGGTCATTTTCATCCGTATAGGCATGATCGAAATACTCAACCTCACCGCACTCGCAAAGATGCTTGTGCTGTTCGTCATCCTCGATAATCCACACAACCGACCATTTGTGAGACACTTTTGCAAGAATCTCGATTCTTTGCTCGCGGCAATCTATGCAACGATAGGTTTTGATCCCCGCCTGCATACACGTGGGCTCAATGGTGAACACACCGTCGTCCCATTCATGAGCGATCATGTCCACGATCTCGGTTCTGGTCTCACTGCAGCCCATGCAGCAATAGGTTTTGATGCCCATCTGCGCACACGTAGGCTCTTGGGTAATCACACCGTTGTCCCATTCATGAGACTTCTTTGCAAGAATCTCGGTTTTTTGCTCACCGCAGTCGGAACAAGTATAGGTTTTGATGCCCGTCTGCGCGCACGTAGGCTCTTGGGTAATCACACCGTTGTCCCAATGGTGGAGTCCATATTCCACAACGTCTCCACAGAGGCACGTTCTGACATGGTCGCTATAGGAATATTTCTGCCATGCGCCAAAACCGTGTTGGATCTCGCCAAGCTCCTCTGTTTTTTGGTAGCCACATTCCAGACAGGTATAAACCTTGACACTGGGCCGCAAACAGGCCTCAGGCTCCAAAACGATGCCGTTGTTCCAAACGTGGACGTTGTAGATCGTGTTTTCTCCGCAATCACACGTTACCCTGTGATAGTCGGCGGAGACCACCTCCCAATCATTGTTTCCATAAACGTGGTAGCCGTCGGGGCAGAGGCAGTCGCCGGTGTAATCGGGCTTCACTGCATCCTCGTCAGCCTTGAAGAGACAAGCGTTACCGAGTCCAACCGCACTGTATGCGTGATTGGTTGCAATCTCGGGCAGGATTACATCGATCAGAAGAAGCTCAACACCCTCAACGTTAACGTTAAACTCACCGATTTCGTAGCCCTTCACCAGCTCGGACTGTGCAAGCAGCTCGTAGTGCTCGCCGTCACCGGTTTTGTCACCGTAGATGTATACATTTACACCCGCAGAGTTCAGTCTGCTTCCCCAAGAGTTGGCGACTGCAGTCAAACCAACGAGAGCATAGAAGGTATCCACCGCACCCGTCTCGGTATACTCGCTGATGTCGTAAATGGTCCAAGAGTCGATACGGCCAAGGCTAGACTGTTCACCTGGGTTCTTGGGATGCATCCCAATTCCATTCTCAATCTCAATCGCATACTCCGAATCCGCGACACCGAAAACGAAGGCGTCACCAACAGGATCTCCGTAAGCATCGTTCACGGTAGTAGGCTGACCCTGTGGATAGCCCGGGTTAGGCGTATTGGAGGACACAAGGTAGGTCATGTCGGACAGGTAGTACAGGGTGTTGCTGCCTGCCATCCATGCACCGTAGGGCTTGCCCCACCAGTTGGCTTCATCGGTTTCGGGAGACAAAATCACTTCGTATGCATCGCTCTGTTCAGGATCGGTCACCGGACGCTCGGGGATTGCGGGTGGCTGAATAGTCTGAACCTCCTCGGACTCCTCAGCAACCACCGTCATAGGCAGAATCATCCCTGCCAGCATCGCTGCCAGAATCAAAATCGCGGACAAACGAAACAGCGCTTTTTTCATCTTTGTATTCCTCCAAAATGGTAAAATTGTCGAGGCTGTGTCCCTATTATAGCACCCTTCCCCCGATTTGTAAAGGCTTTCCAACAAAAAACCACGGAGCGCCGCGCGACGCTCCGTGTTGTTTGCTTATGAAAAGAAGATCCAAAATCCGATTCCAATCAGGATCGCGCCGCCAAGGATGGATGCCTTGCTGGCGAGCTTCGTTCCGAATTTCTTACCGATGTAAAGTCCGCCCATGCAAATACCAAAGGTAACCACCGCGATGAGCAGCGCGCACACCACCGCCATGATGCCGGTATAATTTGCAATGGTAAAGCCGACCGACAAGGCGTCGATCGAGGTCGCCACGCCCTGCACCAAAAGCGCGCCCAGCGTCAGCTTGCCCGCGCAGTCGCGCTCGCCTTCATCACCTTCCTCGCCGTGAAGTCCCTCCCACAGCATCTTGCCACCGATCCAGCACAAGAGGATCAAGGCGATCCAGGGAATCACCTTCTGAAAGGCGTTGAATTTTTCGGCAATCGTATGGATACAAACCCAGCCAAGGAGAGGCATCGCCGCCTGAAAGCCTGCAAAGATCCCCGCGATCATGCTCATCCGCGGCAGCTTCATGCAGGGAGCGTTCAGCCCGTTCGCCAAGGAAACCGAAAAGGCATCCATCGCCAGCCCCATGCCAAGCAGGATGCTTGTCAAAAAAAACTCCGGTGTCATATACTTTCTCCAATCAAAAACATCATGATTTTGTCACAACTTTTTTATTATACCATACGCCGCCCCATATGTCAAGAAAAAACACAGGAACAGGGCATCCCTTCCCCCTTTTTTTAAAAAATCTATTTACAAAATTCCCAAAGGCGTGTATAATGTAGTATAGACATTTCCCGCAAAGGAGCCCCCATGAACCAAACAACCAAAAAGACCTCGAGTCTTTCCCAATACATTGAGAAAAAACGTGCTGACAAGCAGGCCTTTCTCGAGTCCATCGCCGATACAGTGGTGGCAGTCAAGCAAAGAGACCCCGCCGCGCGCAGCACGCTGGAGATCCTGCTGCTCTACTCGGGTGTACACGCCATGGCGGCACACCGCATCGCCAACCGCCTGCACCGAGAGGGCAAACACTTCTCGGCGAGAGCCGTCAGCCAGCTCTCCCGTCACTTCACGGGCATTGAAATCCACCCCGGCGCGACCATCGGGAAGGGTCTTTTCATCGACCACGGCATGGGCGTCGTCATCGGCGAAACCGCCGAGATCGGAGACGGCTGCACCATCTACC
>JAZQVI010000016.1:0-5122 GCA_045631745.1 Eubacteriales bacterium | reverse complement strand
AAAAAAGTCTCCCCCCCCGCTCTTTGATGGAAATTTTTGACAAACTTTTTACAAATGTTTTTGGGGGGGAGGGGCAACGCCCTCCTCGCGCTCCGCAGAGCGCGAAATTCCCCTTTCGGCGTTTCTTTTTGTGAACTTTTTCTTTGCGCCTTTTTCCTGCAAAGAAAAAGTGGCTAACACGTTTGTAGATTGTTACAGCCTGTGTGCCGTTGGTCTGCAATCTGATTATCTCCCCCGCAGGATCTCCAAAAGCTTGAAGCGCACCTTATACACGGGCTTATCGCTCTCGGTGATAATCTTGTACTGCGACGGTGTCATTCCTGCGTCCACAAAGGCGTCCTCCGCCTGTTTTGACGATACCGAGCTGGTGCCAAGGCAGAGGGGCGGGAAGAGGCAGCACCACCAGTTTTGTCCCTCGGCGTCTCCGATGCAGACGCGCATGGAGAGATAGTCGCCTGCAGGGAAGCAGACGCTGTCGTAGGTGCGGCGAGGGTAGCTCTCGGTGTCAAACGTGATGCAAACGGGGTAGTCGTAGCCCTTTTCCAGGATCACGCTTCTCGCGGCTGCTTCAAGTTGGGCGCGGTGCGCCTCAAGGCGCTCCTGTGCCTTTGCTTGATCGCTGCAATCCGACACGAGCGGGGCGGTGACCTCCAGGATCGCGTCTCGTACCTCCAGCTTCAGCGCTTGGTCTTCCTCAGAGTCGGAGTTTGCCAGCACGTGCAGACGAATGACCGAATCGTAGATTTCTGCCTCGCCGTGGACGGGCATCAGTCCGATGACCAAGAGGGCAGAGGTCAGACAGAGAAAGGCGATAAGTAACTTCTTTTGCATTGAAAAAATCCTCCCAATCGTTTTGATGCTCATAGCATGAACGCATTGGGAGGATTTTATTCATGAAAACCAAAAATTGTTTGAAAAATCAGAAATCGTCCTCGTCGATGATCTCTTCCTCTTCGTCCTCGGGCTCGGAGATCTCAAGGTTGTTGAGAATGGACGCGATGTGCGCGCCGTAGGTGATGGAGGAGTCCTGCAGGAAGGTCAGCTCGGGGGTGATGCGGAGATTGAGCGTGTGTGCCAGCTCGCGGCGGATAAAGCCCGTTGCTGCCTTGAGCCCCTTTGCGATCTCCTTGGCGTCACCTCTGAGGGCGGAGTAGTAGATCTTTGCATATTTGAGGTCTGCCGTGCAGTCCACTGCGGTTACGCTCAGAAATGCGTCCTGCACGCGGGGATCCTTGACGCGGCGGAGAATGCTCATCAATTCCTTCTGCATCTGATCGTTGATGCGATCCTGTCTGTATTTTGCCATGATTGGCTCCTTTCTGCCTTGGGTAAAAAATCGGAAGCAAAGCGCCGGCGTTTTGCTTCCGTTTGAATATGAGCGAAAAAATCGGAAAAATCAGTCGTTCTCGGCAGAGATCATGGGATCGGCAGCGTCATCTGCCAATACGTCCTGCTTGACCTTTTTTCTGAAGTATCTATCATAAATTTTATACGCAACAAAGACGATCGCCGCGATGATAAGGATTGCCTTGATCAGGTTCCACAAGCCGCTGCGCTTCTTTCCCGTACAATCGTTTCCCATTTTCAAACTCCTTTGTCTGTCCCAGGTAATTTCAAACAGGACAAACTTTCATATCATAAGTATACCACATTTTTAAGAAAATGCAAGGGCTTTTTCAATTTTTTCCGAAAAAAATCAAAAAAGTATTTCTTTTTCTCCTTTTGTGTGATAAAATAGAGGAAATAAAGTGAGGGGGACGGGAAGATGACCTACCAAGAGATCTGCCGGGCGTTTCGCGGCGCGAAAATAGAATCACCCGAGTGGGACGCGCAGCTTCTCATCGAGTATTTTTGCAGACTTGATCGCATCGCCATCCTCGCAGATCCCCAAAAGGACTTGACGTGTCCCTCGCTCGACGAGGCGGTTCGGCGCAGATGCGCGCGCGAGCCCTTGCAGTATCTTTTGGGTGTTTGGGAGTTTTATCATCAGACCTACGAGGTCTCCCCTCATTGTCTGATCCCGCGCTCGGACACCGAGATTTTGGTGGAGGAGGCGGTCAAGCGGCTGCCGCGCGGGGCATTTTTTGCAGATCTTTGCGCGGGGAGCGGCTGCATTGGCATTTCGGTGCTCTCCGAACGCCAGGACACCTCGGCTTTGGCGGTGGAATTATCCCCCGACGCGCTGGAGCTGGCAAAGCGCAACGCCAAGAGAAACGGCGTTGAGGGGCGCTATACGGCGATCCACGGAGACGTTTTGGAGCCTTCTGCTGATTGGATTTCGGGAAAAAAGCCGATGGCGATCCTTTCCAATCCCCCCTACATTCGCACCGACGTGATCGAGGGGCTTTCCCCCGAGGTGGGGCACGAGCCGCGCATGGCGCTCGACGGCGGGGAGGACGGGCTGGTCTTTTACCGTGCCTTGTTGGATTTGGCAAGCAAATGGCTGGCGGATGGTGGCTTTTGCCTCTTTGAGATCGGCTATGACCAAGGGGAGGCGCTCAAGGAATTGGCGGCGGAGCATGGCTTTTCCTGCGAGATCAAAAAGGATCTCGGGGGCTGCGACCGAGTGGCAATCCTGCACCCTTTGCAATAATATGATAAGGAACGTGTTTTTTGGAGGATAGATATGAAGATCGTTGTTTTGGCAGGGGGATACTCCCCCGAGCGTGAGGTCTCTCTTTGCTCGGCAAGTCTGATCGCCAACGCCCTGATGGAAAAGGGCCATCGCGTTCTGCTTTTGGACGTTTACGAGGGAATTCCCGATCTTTCGGAGAACCCCGAATCGCTTTTTTTGGAGAACGGGCACTACGAGCATCGCATCAGCGACACGGCTCCCGACCTCGCGGCTCTGCGCGCGCGTGTGAACAACGGAGACGCTCTGGTTGGCAGAAACGTGGAGACGCTCTGCCGCATGGCTGACAAGGTCTTCCTCGCCCTTCACGGCGGCATGGGGGAGAACGGCCAGCTGCAGGCGTATCTCGACTGCTGCGGGATTCGCTACACAGGCTCGGGCTACCTCGGATGCTCCTTGGCGATGGATAAGGATATTTCCAAGCGGCTTTTCAAGGAGGCGGGCGTGCAAACCCCCGATTGGAGGCTTTTTCGGATTGGGACGGATCGCGTGGAGGAGCTTCTCTCGGAAATCTCCTTGCCCTGTGTCATCAAGCCGGTCGGCGGCGGCTCCAGCGTGGGTGTCTCGATGGCGGACACGCGAGAGGAGCTGGAGGCAGCGATCGCCGAGGCTGGAAAATGGGAAAAGGCACTGCTTGTAGAGCGACGCATCACGGGCAGGGAATTCACGATGGGGATACTCGGTGGCGAGACGCTTCCCCCTGTGGAGATCATCCCGAAGGAAGGCTTTTACGATTACAAAAACAAATATCAAGGCACGACCGAGGAGATCTGCCCGGCAGAGGTGTCCGAGGAAATCGTGGCGGAGATGTCGCGCCTGACAAAGCTGGGCTTTGCGGCGCTGCGCCTCTCTCACTACGCGAGATTTGATTTTCTTTTGGATGGCGACGGACAGCTTTGGTGCCTGGAGGCAAACACGCTGCCCGGTATGACCCCGACCAGTCTGCTTCCGCAGGAGGCGGCGGCGGTGGGGATCGCTTATCCTGATCTCTGCGAGAAGATCCTGACCATGGGTGACTGACAAAAAAATGCGCGAGATTTGAAAAATTCTTTTGTGCACAGGTTTACAAATTCCGTGTGATATGTTATAATTAAAAAAATGAAAAAGTGGAAAGGGGATCGCATATGAATTGCGAAACTGTTGGAAAAAAGATAGAAAAGCTTGAAAAGAAGGGCATTACCATCGCGGGCAATATGCTCCTGGACGTGGTCAAGAGCATTACCGATTATCCGCCCTGCGGACTTCTGACCCATATCAACTCCGTGTCCTACGCGGTTGGAGGCTGTGTTCCCAACACGGCAGTCAACCTTGCCAAGATCGACGGCAGCACGCCTGTGAGCGTCATTGGTAAGCTCGGAAACGACGAGTACGGCAAATTCGTGCTGGATTTTTTGAAGAAGTATGGACTGGACGTGAGCCGCGTGATCGTCTCCGACACGCTTCCCACCAGCTTCACCGACGTCATGAGCGTTCCCTCGGGCGAGCGTACCTTCTTCTATCAGAAGGGCGCAAACAAGGATTTCAGCCCTGCGGACATTGATATTTCTTCCCTGAATTGCGACATTTTCCACATCGGATACATCCTGCTCCTGGACGCTTTTGATGCAGAGGACGAGGAGTACGGAACGGTGATGGCGCGCTTCTTGCACACCCTGCAGAAGGCGGGCATCAAGACCTCTGTGGATATGGTCAGCGACAGCACGGCGGACTACTCCAAGATGGTTCTCCCCGCGCTCAAATACTGCGACTACGTCATCATCAACGAGATCGAGATCTGCAGAGCATGGGGGCTCGAGGCGTATGACGAAAGCGGCAAGCTCGATCGCGCCGCGGTTGCCGAGGCAATGCGCCGGACGATGGATGCAGGCGTGCGCGACCGTGTGATCATTCACTGCAAGGAGCGTGCGTTTGCCATGAACGCAGATCGCGTTCTGACCGAGGTTCCCTCGCTCAAGATTCCGCGCGAGGAGATCAAGGGAAGCGTTGGCGCGGGAGACACCTTCTGCGCGGCGAGCCTGTACGGCATCTACAACAACTACACCGACAAGGAGCTTTTGGAGTTTGCATCCGCCGCAGCGGCGTGCAACCTCTTTGCCGAGAACTCGGTGGACGGTATGCGCCCCAAGGCAGAGGTTCTCAAGGTTGCCGAGAAGTACGGCAGACTGGAACTGCAGTAAACAGACAGATTCTGTGAAGAAAACGCTCCGCACCTTTTGGGGCGGAGCGTTTCTATGATATGAAAAAGGCGGATCAAATGCGTTGGCATTTGATCCGCCTTTTTCTCATCTTCTGTGACCGAATTAGTCGGTTACGAAGGGAAGGAGAGCAACGTTACGAGCACGCTTGATCGCAGTGTTCAGCTCGCGCTGATGCAAAGCGCAGGTGCCGGAAATTCTTCTGGGAAGAATCTTGCCGCGCTCGCTGATGAACTTCTTCAGCTTTGCGCTGTCCTTGTAGTCGATGAAATCAACCTTGTCCTCACAGAAAATG
>JAZQVI010000015.1:0-2227 GCA_045631745.1 Eubacteriales bacterium | reverse complement strand
GCCAACCTCACCGGCATGATCTGCGACGGCGCCAAGCCCAGCTGCGCGGCAAAGATTGCATCGGCGGTTGAGGCAGGTCTGCTCGGCATGCAAATGCAAAAGCACGGCGTCCAGTTCTTTTCAGGTGAAGGAATCGTCGTCAAGGGCGTGGAAAACACCATCCGCAACGTCAGCAAGATCGCCCGCGTCGGCATGAAGGAAACCGACGTCGAGATCATCAAGCTCATGACGGGACAAGGATAAAAGCCTCACAACTTAAAAAAGCACCGCATACCCCGACAGACCGCAGAATCTGTCGAGGTATCTGTTTTCATAGAAAGATCATCTTTTTGCATTTTTTCTTGCAAAATCCTCCACAACTCCTGCACAATGCTCTTGACACCGATCGGATTTTTCTATATAATTCTCTTATAGCAATCCCGCAACCGAAAGGAGCAATCCGATGTATATTTGGGCAAAGCCGTCTTGCGATCAGATCTTCAAGCATACCCGCAAATGGAACGAGGAATCCACCTCGCTCACCCTGCACGCCGCACGCAACATGACGGTGTCGGGGCAGATCTGTATGCGCGAGGTGTACACCGCCTTTGATGTGACCGCCCTTCGCGCAGAGAATCTCCCAAAAGGCGTCGCCGCAAAAACCTACGTCACCGACTATATCACCTACAACGACGGCGTTCCCTACCCCGACGTGCTTTCCACCAAAGGGGCGGCGCACGTTCCCATGAACACGACGCAAAGCGTGTGGTTCTCCTTTGAAATAGACAAGGTCGCCCCCGTCGGCACGCACACCGTCAAGGTGATTGTTGAAACCAGCCTCGGAGAATATGCCATCGACTGGGAGATGAAAATCTACCCCGTCACCCTCCCCGAGCCAAAGGATTCTGCCTTCGGACATGAGTATTTCCTCAACCCCTTCACAAGCTTTCCAAAGGATCATCCTTGCCAAAATCCTCCCTATACCCCCTTCTACACCCATGTCCGCTACGACGAGGGCTGGTGGGAACTGATGGCGAATTTTGCAAGGACGCTCAAGACCATTCGCGTCAACAGTCTGCACATTCCCTCCCTCGTCCTTCTTGCCGACGGCGGCTCGAGGCGCGTGAGCGAGAACGAATGGCAGCTCGACTTTTCCCTCTTTGACCGCTTTGTAGAGCATTTCATGGCGCACGGCTCCTTCCGCTATCTCACCATTGAAGCCATCATTGCGGCACAGCACGGCACCGCGATCGGCGCGATCGACGAGAGAGGTGCGTGCATCACGCTGGAGATCGGCACCCCCGATGCCGAGGCGTGGGCAAGAACCTACTATAGCGGGCTGTATCGGCATTTCAAGGAAAAGGGCTGGCTCCCCATGCTGCAGATGCGGCTTCAGGACGAGCCCCGCGCCATTGAACACTGGAAATGGGCGCGCGCGCTTTGCCGCGAATGGATGCCCAGCGTCCCCTGCGGCGAGCCCATCGACCTCCATTCCATTTCCGAAGCACTCGTGGGCGAGATCGACCAATACGTTCCGCGCTTTGAGGTCTACACCGACAACAAGGACTTCTATCGGGAAAGACAAGCGGAAGGCGACACGGTCTGGTGCTACTCCTGCTGCTACCCCTATGACATGGGCTGGATGAACAAATTCATGGATTGGCCCATCATTCACTCCCGTCTGATCAAGTGGGCGTGCTTCTCCCAAGACCTTTCGGGCTACCTCCATTGGGGCTTTAACTACTGGGAGATCGACACCTACGGCTTCCATCCCGACGCACGCTTCAAGGGTGACGGCTTCACCGTTTACCCCGACGCCAAAAACAACAGCCTCATGCTATCCGCCCGCGCACTCAACACCATGGACGGCTTGCAGGATTGGGAGCTGCTCAATCTTTTGCAAAAGAAGGATCCCGATGCCGCCAAGAGAATCGCCCTGGGTGTTGCCAAGGACTTCCGAGATCTGCACACCACCCCCGCCGCCCTTGAGGCAGCGCGCGCCGAGGTGCTGAAGATGCTGAGCGAGGCATAAATAAAAAACACGCCGCCGGCTCACCCCGTCGGCGCAACTGCAAACAAAACAAAAACCGTCAGTTTAACGAAAGTTTTCGCCCGCCTTTTTCAAAAGGCGGCGCGGTGGAGTGCAGCCAGCTTCCTAATGGAAGCACGAATTTGGACTTCGTCCAAAGTTCGCCCGCCTCCTCGCGCTCCGCAGAGCGCGAAATGTTCCCCTCGGCGTTTCTTTTTG
>JAZQVI010000014.1:0-3959 GCA_045631745.1 Eubacteriales bacterium | reverse complement strand
GAGCGGAGCGTCCGACGCGTCCGCGGATCTGGTGAAGCTGGGAAAGTCCGAGCTTGTGCGAATTGGAAACGATGAGCGTATTGGCATTTGGAATGTCAACACCCGTTTCAATGATGGTGGTACAGACCAGAATGTCGATCTCGCCTGCGAGCATCTGTTCCCAGATCTTTTCCAGTTCATCCTTGTCCATTTTTCCGTGTCCCACCGTGATGCGCGCCTCGGGAATTGCCTTGGCTACCGCCGCTGCGACCGAATGGATGTTCTCCACGTTGTTGTGTAGATAGAAGACCTGGCCGCCTCGCCGCAGTTCTCTTCGGATGGCTTCCTCAATAATGAGGGGATCCTCCTCAAGCACGTACGTCTGAACGGGGAGTCGATCAACGGGGGCATCATCCAAGATGGAAATGTCCCGAATTCCACCCATTGCCATGTTCAGCGTTCGGGGAATGGGCGTTGCGGAAAGGGATAGAACATCCACGCCCTTGGTTGCTTGCTTAAGCTTTTCCTTTTGCGCCACGCCAAAGCGCTGTTCCTCATCCACGATTACAAGTCCCAGGTCATGAAACTCTACATCCTTGGAAAGGATACGGTGCGTACCAACGAGAATGTCCAGTTCCCCTCGCTTGAGGCGGCGCAGGGTCTGAGCCTGTTGCTTGGGGGTGCGGAAGCGTGAAACCATCTCGACATTGACTGCAAAGCTGCGCATACGGCTGAGAATGGTTTGATAATGCTGAAGTGCCAAAAGGGTAGTGGGCACCAAAATTGCAACTTGTTTGCCTCCCAGTACCGCCTTGTACGCCGCGCGGAGCGCGACCTCGGTTTTTCCGTATCCAACATCTCCGCAAAGCAGACGGTCCATGGGAGCCGCCTTCATCATATCGTCCTTGATCTCGTTGATGGCAGAGAGCTGACTTTCGGTTTCCTCGTATTCAAAGGCTTCCTCGAAGGCCTTTTGATAGCTGTCGTCGGCCGGGAAGGCATGCCCGGGAAGGCGCATACGTTCGGCATAGAGTTGAATCAGTTCCTTTGCCATCTCTTTGACGGCTGCCTTTGCGCGGCTCTTGGATTTCTTCCATGTCTCCCCTCCCATCTTGGAGAGCTTGACCAGTCCGTCGTCTGCGTGTGCGCCGATATATTTGCCCACCTTGTCGAGTTTTTCTACAGGTAGGAAGAGCTTGTCGCTTCCCGCGTATTGAATTCCGATATAGTCTCTCGTGATGCCGTTGCAGGTCATGGTCTCGATCCCGGTGTAACGACCGATACCGTAGGTCTCGTGCACCACATAATCGCCTGCCTCCAGCTCGGCGTAGGAGAGAATATCCTTGCTGTTTTTCTTCTTTTTCTTTTTTCTGAGAATGCTTTTGCCCGAAAGATTGAGCGCCCCAACCCTCGTTTCGGGATTCATGGATAGGATCGCGATACGGGGGGATGACAATTCATATCCCGGAATCAACCCTTGATGCACGACAGAAACGCTTCCCGCCGGCATTTTCTCAAGGCTCTCGGGGTCGTCGATGACCTCGTATCCGTCATTTTGCAGAGCCTCGTACAAGACCTTGACGGTGGTTTCATTTTCGGGAAGGATCAGACAACGGTATCCTGCTTTGACGTACCCCTCAAGATCCTCCGCAAAAAGCTGGTTGTTATCGGCATAGGAAACTGTATGCCTTGTGCGGAAGCCAAAGAGCCCCGACAATCGTTTGTCGGAAACGCGGTAAGCAATGGAGTCAATGTGAAGGGTCACGCATTTGTCGCAGAAGATCTCAAATGCCGAGATTGGTTTTGCGTATTCGGTATATTTCGAGGAGATGGTTCCGCCCACCAAAAGCTCGGTTACCGTTTGATTCAAATGCCATTCCGATGCGCGAAGACGCTCGGTGATCGCATTCGTGCCACGGAGAAGCAACAGACACTTCTCCTTGAAATAGTCGAGAAGGGAAGCCTTTTCTTCATAAATGAGCGTCACGTATTTATCCAAAAACATGATCTCGCTTCCACTTGTGATTGCCGATTCTACAGCGGCACGCTCGCGGATCAATTCTTCCATTGCTTGCTCATTTTTGGAAGCCTTGAACTGCGCTGAGATAGCTTGCTTCAGCCGTTCCAGTGCGTCGCCGTCGCACAGCAATTCCCGCGCGGGAGGGAATTCTGCCGAGTGAATGCTTTGCGTCATGCGCTGTGTCTCGGGCTCAAAGAGCCCCATGCGGTCGATCTCCTCGCCAAACAGCTCGATGCGGAAGGCAAAGGAGCCATTCTTGATGTCACCGTCGCGGTCAAGAAAAACACCGTAGGGAGGGAAGACATCAATGATTCCGCCGCGTACGGCAAACTGTCCGGGACTGTCTACCAGGTCAACGCGAACGTATCCTGCTGCCGTCAGTTTTTTTGCCAATTCACGCGGCTCAACCGCCTCCTCTTCCTGAATGGAAATTGTAGATTTCTTCAAGATCTGAGGGGGAACGGTGTAGCCAAGCGCCGCGTCGGGCGTACTGATGACTACGTCATAGTCCCCGTTTTGAAGTCCTGACAACACCTTTAGCCTCTCATGCTCGTACTCATGGGAGGCAATCATGTTATAGAAGGTCAGATCTCTTGCCATGTAGAAGCCGGTGCGAAGTCCGAATCGCTCCAAAACACCGCAAAGACGGATGCAGTCCTTTTCCTCGGGGCAGATCATCAGAGCACACTCGCATCTTGTCTTCGCGGTATCCTCAAGAAGGGATACAATCAAAGCGTCCGATGCGCCGTCGCAAAGACCGCTGGCAAGGATCGGAAGAGGATTGACTCTGAAATTTTGCTCTACCGTTCGGAGCAGCTGCTTGTATTCGGGATCCAGGCGGATCCCAGCCGTTAGAATATTCATTATTCTCCTTTTTTGGTTTCGGAAGAAGTCGGAATCAAGGGGTAAGAATTACAATGTTGAACGGCGTTGTCAAATTGATCCTTCAGGATCATGCGGATGCCCTCCTCAGCGCAGCCGATCGCGCCACGGAGAAGCTCTGTTTCGGATTTTGAAAAATTGGAAAGCACCCAGCTTGCCAGGTCATAGTCGGGATGCGGCTTTGCACCTACTCCCATGCGAAGGCGAGGGAAGTTTTCCGTTCCGAGCCGCTCGATAATGCTTTTGAGCCCCTTTTGTCCGCCTGCACTTCCTTTTCGGCGCAAACGAAGCTTGCCGGGGGCAAGACTGATGTCGTCGGAGATCACCAGAATGTGATCGGATGGGATCTTGTAAAAGGACGCTGCCTCGGACACCGCTAAGCCCGATTCATTCATGTATGTCATGGGCTTGAGCAGGAGCACGCGGCTTTCTCCGATCGTGACCTCGGTCGTCAGGGCGTGAAACTTCATGCGGTCAATGTGTACGCCAAGGCGGTCTGCCAGTGCGTCCACCGTGAGAAATCCGGCGTTGTGCCGCGTGTTGCGGTATTCCTCGCCGGGATTGCCCAGCCCCACGATCATCCAGGAGATGGGAGCTTGCCCTATATTTTTATTGGAAGAAATTTGACGAAAAAGCTCAAAAATATCAGCCATGTGAGGAATCCTTTCCAAAGACGCCAAAAGGAGCCGATTTTTTTACAGACAGGGGATAGCTGTAAAAAATCCGCTTCCGACGTGGATTTTATTCTTGCAATATTATACTATAAAAAGGCTTTAGTGTCAAACACATTTTGTGAAAATCAACTTTTGTTCACGAAATGTTTACATATTTGGCCCGTTTTCAACGTTCAAAATACTGGACAAATAGGTGAAAAATATGGTATAATAGCATGGTACTGTGAATGTCGCATGCTTGGGACAGCCTTTTTGTGCGCCCACAGTTTGAACATGCCAAAAAATTTTCTATATAATGGAGGATCACAACCTATGGCAAAGAAGTATTGCTACCTGTTTACCGAAGGCAACGCATCCATGCGTGAGCTGCTTGGCGGTAAAGGCGCAAACCTTGCAGAAATGAC
>JAZQVI010000013.1:0-17155 GCA_045631745.1 Eubacteriales bacterium | reverse complement strand
AGCGTGATATCGGTTTGAACCTCACGGAACATATTGAACAAGTGTTTTCAAAGACGTGTACGGTGGTAGGACTTGGAATTTCCAACCTGCCCCTGATCGACTTTTTGCTGGGACACGGCGTGCGTGTAACAGCAAGAGATCATAAGGATGCCGAGGCGTTAGGTGATTTGCCTGCCGAGCTGGAGAAAAAAGGCGTCCCCTGCTTTTTGGGGGAGGATTATCTGAAGAATATCACAGAGGAAGTTATCTTCCGCTCTCCCGGACTTCGTCCCGATCTTCCCGAATTTCTCGAGGCAAAGGCGCGGGGGGCTGAGATCCTTTCCGAGATGGAATTGTTCTTTGAGCTTTGCCCTGCCAAGATCGTTGGCATCACGGGCAGCGACGGAAAAACAACGACGACCACCCTCACGGGCAAGTTCCTCATTGCCGAATGTAAGCGGCGTGGGGGCAGAACCTTTGTGGGAGGGAACAACGGTGTTCCCCTGATCTCCTGTGTGGAGGAAATGACCGATCGCGATTTTGCGGTGCTGGAGCTTTCCAGCTTCCAGCTGTTTGATCTTTCGAGATCCGCAAGCCGCGCCGCCATCACCAATCTCTCTCCCAATCACCTCAACTGGCACGTGGATATGGACGAATACTGCCGCGCCAAGACCAGCATCTTCTGTCACGAGCAGAACGAGGGGCTGGTTACCAATGCCGAGAATCCCGAGGCGCTGCGTTGGGCGGCGGATTGCCATTCCCCCGTCACCCTCTTTTCTTCTCTGCGGGACGCCGACCGCTTTCCCCCTCACACGGGCAACAGCATCTGTGTCAGAGAGGGCTGGATCGTGGTGGTCACCAAGGATGCGGTGTATCGCATCGTTGCTCTTGAGGACATCGTGCTTCGCGGCAGACACAATCTCGAAAATTACATGGCTGCCATCGGCGCGACCTTTGGGCTGGTTTCAAGCGAATCGGTTCGTGAGGTGGCGACCACCTTTGGCGGTGTGGAGCACCGCATGGAGTACGTTCGCACGGTGGACGGCGTTCGGTATTACAACAGTTCGATCGACTCAACCCCCACGCGTACCATCGCGGTGCTCTCCTCCCTGCAGGGGAACCTGGTGGTGATCTGCGGAGGCGCCGACAAGGGCGTTGGGTTTGAGCCCTTGGCAAAGATCCTCAAGGAGCGCGCCAAGACCGTGATCCTCACGGGCAGAACGCGCGAGAAGATCCGCGAGGCGCTCGAGGCAGAGGGGGCTGAGATGCCCATCTTGATGGAAGCAAACTTCAAAAAGGCGGTTCAGCTTGCAAGAAGCCAGGCGGTCGAGGGAGACACGGTGGTGCTTTCCCCTGCCTGCACCAGTTTTGACGCCTTCCGTAATTTCGAGGAGCGCGGGGAAACCTTCCGCCGAATCGTTTGGGAGTTTGCGGAAGAAGGACAGTAAGAGAAATTTGAAAGGACGGTAAGCCGGTATGAGAGGATATTCTGACGCATCCGAGCTTCGCGCAAAGGCGAGAGGTGCTTTGAAGGGGAGATGGCTGACTTCGGTCGTGGCGTTTCTCTTGGTGGCGGCGTTCGGAATGATGGGCAGCATATCCTTTGATTTCAGTTCCTTGATGTATGACGAGGATACAGAGATCGTTGAGGATACAGAGATCGTTGGGGACACAGAGGTCGATGAAACGATTGAGCAGGAAGAGATCGTGACGATCACAGAGGAGATGGCCATGGTGGTGATTATCACGGCTGTCGGGACCGCCTTGGTCATTATGCTTTACTCAATTTTTGTTGCTGGACCTGTGAGAACGGGATACTATCGCTTCAATCTGGATCTTTATTCGCGTTTCAAGGGCGGCAAGCTTGATACCATGTGGTTTGGTTTCAAGATGCGCTACTGGAAATCGGTTGGCACCTACCTCTTGCAGGGATTGGTTGTTTTTTGGAAAGGACTTGTTTGGGGCGTTGTAGCAGGTGTCTTGCTTGGCGTTGGCGTGGCAATGGGAGCGACCTTGTCGGGAGCAATCCTGGTCTTTGTCGGCGTGATCGCATTGTTCTGGACGATCATTCGACTGATGATGCTGGTATTTGACTACGCAATGGTGGGGTATCTTGTCGCAGACAGGGCAGATCTTTCTCCCCGTCAGATCCTGCGCGCATCCAAAGAGATGATGTACGGCAACCGCCTGCGTCTGCTCGGGCTTGAGTTGAGCTTTATCGGCTGGTTCTTCGCGACGATTTTGACCCTGGGATTGGGCTCGCCCTTCCTTGGTGCTTACATGAATGCGGCGCATACCGCCTTCTACCGCGAGCTTCCAAAGCCCCGGGTATAACGTGAAATAACATTGCACCGCACACGTCCGTGTGCGGTGCAATGGTTTGGATTTTTGAAAGGATAGAGTATGCAGAATCAATTTTATCAGACGCCTTTGCAGAAGCGCTCGAGCGCGGACAAGCTCCGTGCCGCTGCGCGGGAAACGCTTAAGGGAAGATGGGGGCTTGCAATCGGCGTGTTTTTGCTGGCGTGTCTTCTGGGACTGCAGTCGGGAGGCTTTTCGATGCCCGATAACGAGATCACTCAAAAGATCGAGGACAACCCCGAGGTGCTCCGAATGTTTCTGAACGCGGATACCTACTTGGAGAAATACGGTGTCTTTGGTACGATTCGCCGCGCTGCGGTTTCTCTGATCGGAGTTGACATCTTGATCGCCTTTGGCATGACGGTGCTTTCCTCCTCGGCGATCACGCTGTTCGTCGGCGCGCCCGTAACGGTGGGCTATCATCGCTTTCTTCTGGATTTCGGAGACAGAAAGCCCGACGCGCACGTGAGAACGCTCTTTACTTATTTCTCGGGACACTACTGGAAAACGGTAGGGCTGACCCTGCTTTTGTGGGCGATCTACCTTTTGGTGGGGGCGGTCACGCTCGCGCTTTTGCTTGCCGTTCTTTCCATGGCGGCGATCCTCGGCGTTGTGGGGATGCTGCTGCTCGGCTCGCTGATCTGTCTTCTCGGCGGTGCTCTTGTGGTTTATGTGCAATACAATCTTGTATTGTGCTACTTTATCGCGGCGGAGTATCCCGACCTTGCCGTGACCGATGTGATCCGCAACTCTTGTATTCTCATGAAGGGGAACAAGCTGCGGTTTTTCCTCCTGCAGCTGAGCTTTATCGGTTGGCTCGCTTTGGCGGCGCTTACCTTTGGGATCGGTATGATCGCGCTCACGCCCTACATGAATACGGCGACGGCGGCGTTCTATTCGGAGATTTCGGGCAGGGATACTGCGAAGGAAGTGGAGTTTCCCAGTATCAATCCCGATGATTATTTTCCCATGATCTGATATGGGATACGTGAAAGGATTTTTTGACCCTATGTTATTTTGTGATTCGATTAACCGACTGGCAAGAGAGGCGGAGACGGCGCTTTCTGCGCGCTTTGCCGAGATCGAGGCGGTCTCCTTTGAAAATACCCAACGCGTGATGGATTCCTTCCGTCGCTTTCGCGTGTCCGAGTCGATGTTCCAGTCCTCCAGCGGATACGGAAACGGCGACCGCGGCAGAGACGTGCTGGACGAGATTTGGGCGGACGTGATGGGCGCGGAGGCGGCTTTCGTGCGTCACAATATCGTGAGCGGCACGCACGCCTTGACCATTGGTCTGTTTGGTCTGCTTCGTCCCGGCGACATCATGTATTCCATCGCGGGCAAGCCTTACGACACGTTGGAGGAGGTCATCGGTCTTTGCGGCGAGCGCGGAAACGGGTCTCTGCGCGATTTTGGCGTGGACTATCTCCAGACCGATCTGACCGATGCGGGAGAATTTAGACTGGAGGAGATTGCCGAGAACCTGGGCAAACACCCCAACGTGAAGGTGGTGTTCATTCAGCGCTCCAAGGGATATCTCAATCGCAAGACGCTGAGCGTCTCCAAGATCGGTGAGGCGATCGCTTCGGTAAAGGCGATTCGTCCCGACGTGTTTGTGGTGGTGGACAACTGCTATGGTGAATTTGTGGAAACGAGAGAGCCCACCCACGTGGGGGCTGATCTCATTATCGGATCTCTCATTAAGAATCCCGGAGGCGGAATGGCGGAGAGCGGAGGCTATCTTGCGGGAAGTGCGCGCGCCGTGGAGCTGGGAAGCTATCGCTTGACCTCTGTCGGCATCGGCGTGGAGCAGGGCGCGACGCTGGGACAGAACAAATCTCTTTACAAGGGACTGTTCTACGCACCGCACACCGTGGCGCAGGCGCTCAAGACGGCGCACCTGGCGGCATATATGTTTGAAAAGCTTGGATTTGAGGTGGAGCCCAAGTGGGACGAGCCTCGCTACGATATCATTCAGAGCGTGCAGACGGGAAGCGAGGAGATGCTTTGCGCCTTCTGCGCGGGCATTCAGAAGGGCTCCCCCGTTGATGCCTTTGTGACTCCCGAGCCCTGGGCGATGCCTGGCTACAGCGACCGCGTGATTATGGCGGCGGGTGGATTTACGCAGGGAAGCTCCATCGAGCTTTCTGCCGACGGCCCTCTGCGCGCGCCCTATACCGCCTTCTTCCAGGGCGGACTGACCTACGAGAGTGGAAAGATCGGGATCCTGAGTGCAGCGCAGGAAATTATGGATCGAAAATAACCGACAAGGATCGCAGGCACACCTGTGACCGAAGGAAAGGATATGAAAATGAAACTGAGCAATCGGATGTTTGCCCTCTTGCTTTGTGCTATGGTGCTGTTGTCGCTTGCCTCCTGCGCCAAGGGTGGGGAGGAGATCCCCGAGGGGATGCAGATCGCATCCTGCGCGGGGGCGGAGTACCGCCTGTACGTGCCCACTTCGTGGGTGGTGAACACCTCTTACGGGGTATCAGGGGCGTATCGAACCATCGGCGAGCAGTCTACTGTGAGTGTGGTCTCCTATCCTGTGGGCGACTATACGGCGCGCATGACCGAGGGGGGCGTTGACGCAGCGAGCAGCGGTGCGCGCATCGCATGGTTTTGGGAGAATGAATGTCGGGCGGCGATCGCACGTCAGGCACTCAACGGAGAGCTCACACTCGTCGAGGAGGAATGTCTTTCTACCTCGCTTGGCGGCGCGAATGCAAAGCAATACCGCTTCAGCGCGCTGATCAATGGGGAGAGATTGCATTTTCTGCAGACAGTGGCGGAGCGCGAGGGGAAGTTCTACGTCTTCACCATGACCGCGAACGAGACGATGCTCCAGTCCTGTCTTGAGGACGCAGCCAAGATGCTGGAGGTCTTTATCTTTGCCGATCCATATGAAACGGAGAGCGCCAAGATCATTGATGCGACCGACGCGCCCGATGGCATGAAGCCTGCATCGGGAGAGGACGTGGCGTACTGCCTCTATATTCCGAATGACTGGAAGATCCGATACGATCAGAGCATCTATTCGGGCTACGTCGAGGCGGACGGTACCAGCGTCAGCGTTCTGCCGTATATGCACAACAGCGGCTCCATCAGCGTCTCGCAATATTTTGAAATGAGCCAGGCGCAGATGAAAAACGTAGCCGGAGAGGATGGCTACCGACTGATCGCGACGACCGAGGGCGCAACGCTTGGAGGAAGAGTTGCGACTGTGTACGAGTTTTACTTCCGTGTCGGCGGCGTGGATTACCACTATCGTCAGATCATTGCGGCGTACAGGGGTATGATCTACTGCCTCACCTACACCGCGACCGAGGCGGCTTACGGCGCGCATCTCGGTGAGTTTGACGCCATTATCAATGCCTTTACGTTTCGATAAATCAGAATAGGTTCTGCTTTTAGAGGAAAAAAAGCGGTTGTTTGGGGAGGAGAGACAGTCGCACACGTTTCTTCTCCCCATTTTTACGAAAGGATCTGGATATGAGAGAAATTTATTTGGATAACAGTGCGACCACGGCGCTGTCCCCTCTGGTCAAGGAGAGAATGACTGCGGTGATGGAGCATTACGGCAACCCATCCTCTCTGCATGCCAAGGGAAACGACGCGCACGACATTTTGGAGACCGCCCGGCGGCAGGTAGGAGAGGGCTTTGGCGCTCGCCGACCCGAGCCGGGGGAGATCCTCTTTACCTCGTGCGGAAGTGAGGCGGACAACCTTGCCATTTTGGGCTGTGCGTATGCCAAGCCCCGTCGCAGGGGAGGGAAGATCCTGACCACCGACTCCGAGCACGCGGCGGTGGAGAACACCATGCGGCGCCTGGAGGCAGATGGCTTTGAGGTGGCGCGCATCCGAACGGTGGGGGGCGTTTTAGACATGGATCAGCTCCGTGCCGAATTAAATTCCCGTGTGTTTTTGGTTTCCATGATGATGGTAAACAACGAGACGGGGGCATTGTACGATCTGAAAAGCGCGTTTGGTGCGGCGAAGCGGTTCAATCCCGACATTGTAACCCACACAGACGCGGTACAGGGATTCCTCAAATGCCGATTTACCCCCAAGGGGATTGGGGCAGACCTCGTGACGGTCAGCGCGCACAAGATCCACGGTCCGAAGGGCGTGGGTGCACTTTGGGTGTCTGCCGATTCCAGACGTCGGCGCGATCTGGTTCCGTGGCTGATCGGGGGTGGACAGGAGGCGGGCTTCCGTTCGGGAACCGAGAACGTCATCGGCATCGCGGGCTTTGGTGCGGCGGTGCAGGAGGGACTTTCTGAGATGTCCGCGGATATCGAGCATCTGCGTGCGCTGCAAAATCTTGCGATTGAACGCTTGCAGGCACTTCCCGTGACGCTCAATCTTCCCAAGGGCGCATCTGCGCCTCACGTTTTGAATCTGACGCTTCCGAGCATTCGGAGCGAGACCATGCTGCACGCGCTTTCGCAAAAGGGGATTTACATCTCCAACGGCTCGGCTTGCTCCTCGCACAGCAAGAATCCCAGCTCGGCGCTCATGGCGTTTGGGCTGAGCGAAGGAGAGACCGAGGCGTCCATTCGCGTCAGCTTCTCCAGGTTCAACACCGAGGAGGATGTGCTGGAGCTTGCAGACGCGCTCGGAGAATGCATCGAGCACCTGGTGCGCGCAAAGAGATAAAAAAAGGGAAGCCCCTCTGTCGGAGCTTCCCATGAATGAGAAATATAATCAGTTGAAGTAGCCCTCTCTGTAGAGCAGCTCGGCGATCAGAACTGCGCCGCCTGCCGCACCGCGGAGGGTGTTGTGGGAGAGTCCCACGAACTTGTAATCAAAGATGGTGTCCTCGCGCAGACGTCCGATGGAAACGCCCATGCCGCCTTCCAGGTCGCGGTCGATGTGCGCCTGCGGACGGTTCTCCTCCTCAAAGTAGGTGAGGAACTGCTTGGGGGCGTGGGGAAGCTCGAGTGCCTGGGGCTTGCCGGAATAGTTCTTCCATGCGTCCAGGATCTCCTCCTTGGAGGGCTTGTTCTTGAACTTCACAAAGACTGCTGCGGTGTGACCGTCGGTAACGGGTACGCGGATGCACTGGGTGGTGATGATGGGAGCGTCAGCCTTGACGATCTCGCCGTTCTCAACACGACCCCAAACGCGCAGGGGCTCCTGCTCGCTCTTTTCCTCCTCACCGCCGATGAAGGGAATGACGTTGTCGATCATTTCAGGCCACTCGTTGAAGGTCTTGCCTGCTCCCGAGATTGCCTGATAGGTGGTTGCGACCACCTGCTCGATGCCGTACTTGAGCAGAGGCGTGAGGGCAGGGACATAGGACTGAATGGAGCAGTTGGGCTTTACCGCGATGAATCCGCGCTTGGTGCCCAGTCTCTTTCTTTGCGCCTCGATCACCTCGAGATGCGCGTCATTGATTTCGGGAATTACCATGGGAACGTCGGGTGTCCAACGGTTTGCGGAGTTGTTGGAGACAACGGGGGTTTCTGCCTTGGCGTAAGCCTCCTCGAGTGCCTTGATCTCATCCTTCTTCATATTGACCGCGCAGAAGACGAAGGAGCAAAGGCTGCTGACCTCCTCCACGTTTGCGGCGTCGTGAACCATCATCTTGCGGTACGCCTCGGGAATGGGCGTGCTCATCTTCCAGCGGTTTCCGACAGCCTCCTCGTAGGTTACGCCTGCGGAGCGCGCGGATGCCGCGAGAACCGAGACCTCAAAATAGGGGTGACCGTCCAGGAGCGTCAGAAAACGCTGACCAACCATGCCGGTCGCACCGATAATACCAACTTTCATCTTTTGCATAACTGAAATCCTACCTTTCCTCTATAGCCGGTTTCATCATATGCACTATTATATCGCACCTGTGCGGAAAATGCAAGAGAATTTTCTTTCTTTTAAAAAAATATGACAGGTTGTTCTGCTGTTGGGGGATTATCCCCGACGGTTTTGTGCAGAACAACCCACACTTACTTTACAGAAAGGCTCGTTTGATACGGGAGGGAATTGTTTATGAAGCTTGAATTGGTGGCAACCTGCCTGTTTGGATTGGAGAAGCTGCTTGGCGCAGAGATCGACGCGCTGGGGCTTCGCCGACTGGAAACGATGGACGGCAGAGTGATTTTTGAAGGAAGTGAGGCGGATATCCCGAGGGCGAACATCGGTCTTCGCTGCGCCGAGCGCGTGATGATCCGTCTCGGTGCGTTTCCTGCTCGTAATTTTGAGGAGCTGTTCCAGGGTACGAAGAAGCTCCCCTGGGAGGCGTGGATCGGAAAATACGACGCCTTTCCCGTCAAGGGGCATTGTATCAAGAGCAAACTCTATTCGGTGCCCGACTGTCAGAGCATCATCAAAAAGGCGATTGTGAGCCGTCTGTCGGATGCCTACGGGATTCGCTGGTTTCAGGAGAACGGGGTGAAATATCAGATCGAATTCTTCCTGTTCAAGGACGTGGTTTCGGTCATGATCGATACCTCCGGAACGGCGCTTCACAAGCGCGGATACCGCCCCGACGCGGGTGCTGCCCCCTTGCGTGAGACCTTGGCGGCGGCACTGGCGCTCACTGCGCGTCCGCGTGAGGACACCTTGATCTGGGATCCCACCTGCGGCTCGGGGACGATCGCGATCGAGGCGGCGATGATTTTATCCAACCGCGCGCCGGGGCTTGGGCGCGGCTTTGCGGGGGAGAGCTTTCCGCAGATTCCTGCCGCCCTTTGGAAGGACGCGAGAGAGGCAGCGGATGCCGCGATCAAGCGAGATGCCGAATTTGAGGTATGGGCATCGGATATCGACGAGGAGATTCTGGACGTGGCGTACGAAAACGCCCTGCGCGCAGGGGTAGAGGAGCATCTCCGCATTTTCCAGGCAGACGTGCGAAAGATCGAAAAGCCCGACCGTCGGGGAAGTATTGTTTGCAATCCACCTTACGGAGAGCGTCTGATGACACCCGAGGAGGCGGAGGCGCTTTACCGCGACATGGGGCGCGTATTTGACGGATTTTTGCCCTGGCAGATCTACGTCATCACCTCCCACCCTGCCTTTGAGAAATGCTACGGCCGCCGCGCCGACAAGATCCGCAAGCTCTACAACGGCATGATTCCGTGTAATCTGTATCAGTATTTTAAGCCGAAGGATTAAAAAAGTTTATCGTTCGGCTCATGAAAAGCCTCGCCCTATGGGAGAGGTGGCGGCGAAGCCGGCGGAGAGGGCGGATAGGTGCAGTGTTTTCCCTCTCACCCGCTATCGCGGGAGCTCTCCCGGAGGGAGAGCCTTTGTCTGATGACAAACCTCATTTCTGAATCTGCGGTTGGAAATTTGTATAAATCCGGGACCCCCTTGTGCAAAAGGAGTTGGCGCTGAAGCCGACGGAGAGGGCTAAATGAAGCAAGCACCATGAAAGAAAAGGGGAAATTTAGCGTGTGGCTAATGAAAAGCCTCTCCCCTTGGGAGAGGTGGCGGCGTAGCCGACGGAGAGGGCAAAATGGAGCAAACACCATTAAAGAAAAATAATAAGTTGTTAAATATCGCAAGAATTTTGCGCCGCAATATGACTCGACAAGAAAAGCATTTATGGTATGATTTTTTGCGATATTATCCGGTAAAGATATACAAGCAACGAATCATAGATGATTTTATTGCGGATTTTTATTGTCATACTGCTCGTCTTGTGATTGAGCTTGACGGTTCACAGCACTATACCAGTCAAGGCAAAGCGCATGACGAAGCAAGAACCGAAGTCCTTGGAAAATATGGGATTTGTGTTTTGCGTTTTTCCAATAAAGACGTAGATGAAAATTTTGACGGCGTTTGCAGAACGATCGACCGAGTGATCAATGAGAGGACTGAAAGCATGTCGTAAAACGCCCTCTCACCCGCTATCGCGGGAGCTCTCCCGGAGGGAGAGCCTTTGGATGTGTGCAGCTTTAGGGGCATGGACTTTGCCATATGCATTTGTAATACAAAGGCGAAGCCGGCGATAAACAGAATGGCAAATAAGAATTTTACGTTTTAATAGCATATTGTCATCGGGCAACTATCATTAACACAATTCATACAAATGTGTAAAGATGATTTGGTAGACATTGCGATAGAATTCCTTTATAATAGGGCTATAATTCATAAAAGGAGATAAGCAGTGATGAAGAAAACAATAAAAATTGTTGGAATTGTGCTTGCAGTGTTGATCCTGGCTGGTATTAGTGTCTTTGCATGTTGGTGCTACCAAAATCTGCATTGGTGGGAAAAAGACATGAAGCAGATTGAGAAATTGGGTGTTGTGGAGAGGCAAGTTACGCTTCCTAATGGCAATGTTATGAACTACGGGGAGTTAGAAGGAGATGGCCCGGCTCTTTTGTTGATACATGGACAGATGGTTTCGTGGGAGGATTATGCTTCTGTGATGCCCGAGTTGCATGAGAATTGGCACATCTATGCAATAGATGTATATGGTCACGGAGAGTCTACACATAAAGAAGAGCTTTATTATCTGGATGTAAATGGTGACGATATCATTTGGTTTATAGAAAACGTCATAGGTGAAAAAACGGTTATAAGCGGACATTCAAATGGCGCCCTGACGGCTGCATATGTTGCTGCTTATGGTGGAGATCTGGTAAAAGGTGTTGTGCTGGAAGACCCTCCGGTATTTTCTACGCAGGGGGAAGATTGGGAGAATAGTTTTGCATATCTTGACACCTACAAGCCTTTACATGACTATATTTCAACAGAACAGACAGAATGCTGGGAGGCGTATTATTTAAGACATTGTTATTGGGGAGAGCTGTACATGAAGGATTCCATGCCGGGGATTGCAGATTATGCACAGCAATATAGTGAAGAACATCCTGGAGAAGAAGTGAAGATCTTTTTCATGCCATCCAGTGCAACCAGTAGTTTTCATTATGTTAAGAATTATGATATGTTGTACGGTGAACATTTTTATGATCTGACTTGGAACAATGGAATCAGACATGAACAGTTACTGTCGGATATTGAAATTCCTTGTGTCTATTTGCATGCAAAGGAGGATAAAGCAGAGAATGGTGTATATTTATGTGCGGCATCTAAAGAACAGGCAGAAAGAGCGGTTGCGCTCATAGGAGATAATTGTCGATTGATTGAAACAGAGGACAACAATCATAATATACATGGTGCGCACACGCAAATATATTTGGATGCAATCAATAGTTTTTTGAAAGAATAAAAGGAACAATATGCTTAAGGATAATATATCAAGGCTTCGTAATGTAAATGGATATTCGCAAGAGGAAGTTGCGGAAAAAGTTGGTATTTCCAGGCAAGCCTATGCAAAATGGGAAAAGGGAGAAACGATTCCTGACGTGGAACGTTGTCAGAAATTGGCTGAACTATATGGGGTAACGATTGATTCGCTGATAAACTTTTCTGATAAGGTTGGCACAGCTACTTTGACTCCGGGACCAAAAGGAAAATATATTTTTGGAACAGCTAAAATAAATGATCGTGGACAGGTTGTTATTCCGAAGAAAGCAAGAGAATTATTTGGAATAAATAACGGTGATTCATTGATTGTTTTAGGGGATGAAGCAGAGGGAATTGCATTGATCAAAGCAGATGTTTTTGAAAAACGAATAAATGATATATGGAATAGTATGAAACAAGAAATCAACGAGTAAGAGACAAATTTCAGTTTCTCAGTGTGTCAAATTCCAATTTATCGAATAGAACAACAGCCCCGACAGATTTTGAATGGTCTGTCGGGGCTAATTATTTGTTTGCTGCGGCTGAAATGAGAAAGATTGTTTTTGCAACAGCTCTTTGCAACCCTTGCACGCCTTTGCGTGGTTCTTTTTTGTATATCTGACAAGCCGAGGCGCATATGCTCTTGTGACGGATAGGAGGGAGCGTATGAGGGGGCGTATGAAGGTTTCACCGCTGGTGGCGGTGTTTTTTGTGGGGCTGCTTTTGACCGATCGAAGCTTGCTCTGCCTGTCGGCATTTCTGGCGGCGGCGTTTCACGAGCTGGGACATCTGCTGGCGGCGCGCCTGCTGGGGATTCCCATCAGACGTCTGCGGCTGGATCTCTTGGGAGCGCGAATGGATACCGTCGGGCGCATGATGACTTACGGTGAGGAATGGCTGCTCTGTGCAGCGGGGCCGTTTTTCAGTCTGCTCTTATCCGGAGGGCTCTTTTTTCTTTGGGAGATCTATCCCTTTGCAAAGCTCTTGTCCTCTGCTTCGCTCCTGTTGGGACTGCTCAACCTCTTGCCGATCCGCAATTTCGACGGGGGGCGGATGCTTTCCACCGCGCTTTCCTCCTTCCTCGGAGAGCGAATATCCGACTATGTCCTGCGATTAACCTCCTTTTTCTTCCTCTTTCTCCTTTGGGCGGTGTCGGTCTATTTCCTCCTCTTGGCGGGCGATGGGCTCTCTCTGTTCTGCTTTTCCATGAGCCTTTTTTCTCATTTTTTTGCCTTCTCGGAGGAGGGGTAAAAAAGAGAATTTGCAAGGGAATGAAAGATTTCAAGAGGTTTTCGGAGGAAACCGATGGTTTTTGGAAGATAATTTCGATCTATGACGGATCACTCCGTTTCTCTGAGAAATCTGAAGAATTTTAAATATTTTTGGAAAGCTATTGCAATTTGCTGTCGAATCTGTTACAATAGAAAATGTAGTTTATGGCGAGTGACCGGAGATGCCGGCGTATGCGGGAGTCAGCCGCCCGTGCGTCGGGAACCGGTGGGGCGCTTTTTTTGGCACCCCGCTGTTCCATAAGTATTTATTTTTTCATTAAAAGGAGTATTTATGCACAATGAACAAAGATGTTCTGATCAGGCTGAACGGGATTTCCAAATCGTTTGACGGAGAAACTGTTCTGGACAATATGGATCTTGAGATCCATGACAAGGAATTTATCACGTTTTTGGGCCCTTCCGGATGCGGAAAGACCACCACGCTTCGCATTATCGGCGGTTTTGAGACGCCCGATCGCGGCGACGTGTTCTTTGGTGGAAAACGCATCAACGATGTTCCCCCCTACGAGAGGCAGGTCAACACCGTTTTTCAGAAGTATGCGCTGTTTCCCCATCTGAACGTGTTTGATAATATCGCCTTTGGGCTTCGACTGAAAAAGTGTCCGGATCAGGAGATCAAGACCAAGGTTAAGGAAATGCTCGCCATGGTGAATCTCCGCGGCTTTGAAAGACGTCGGGTGGAGACCCTGTCGGGCGGTCAGCAGCAACGCGTTGCCATCGCGCGCGCGCTCGTGAACCAGCCCAAGGTTCTGCTTTTGGACGAGCCCTTGGCGGCGCTCGACCTCAAGCTCCGCAAGGATATGCAGAACGAGCTGAAGAACATCCAGCATCAGACAGGAATCACCTTTATTTTCGTCACGCACGATCAGGAGGAGGCGCTCTCTATGTCCGACACCGTCGTCGTCATGGCGAACGGTCAGATTCAGCAGATTGGCTCTCCCACCGACATTTACAACGAGCCGATCAACGCCTTCGTTGCCGACTTCATCGGAGAATCCAACATTCTCGACGGCGTGATGGTGGAGGACTTCCGCGCGAAGTTTGCGGGGCACGTCTTCCAGTGTGTGGACAAGGGCTTTGATAAGAACGAGCCTGTCGACATCGTGATCCGTCCCGAGGACGTGGACGTGGTATCCCCCGAGAAGGGAATGCTTTGCGGCCTGGTTACGGGTGTGACCTTTAAGGGCGTTCACTACGAGATTATTGTGGACGTGTGTGGATTTAAGTGGATGATCCAGTCCACCGACTATGTGGCAGAGGGGCAGACCATCGGTCTTTCCATTGATCCCGATGCCATTCATATCATGAAGAAATCCGAGTTCTCCGGAATGTTTGGAGACTATTCTTCCTTCAGCGACGAGCTGGACAAACTTTCTGATGCTACGGAGGACGCCGAGGAAGAATGAAAAAAAGAGACTTTTTTGAGCGCGCAGCGGCAATTCCGCACGTCTTTTGGACGGTTTTGTTTATTGTCGCACCGCTTTTGTTCGTGGTGTATTTTGCATTCACCTCTCCCTCGGGAACCCCGACCTTTGAGAACATCCTCTCTCTGTCGCAGTACTCCGGAACCTTTGTGATGTCGCTGGGATTTTCGCTGATTGCGACCACGGTGTGTCTTTTGATCGGCTACCCCTTGGCATACTGCATGTCCAAGACCTCTGCAAAGGCGAGAGGAATTTTGGTTATGCTGATGATGCTTCCCACCTGGATCAGCCTTCTCATTCGCACCTACTCCCTCATGGCGCTGCTGGATAACGGCGGCCTTGTGAGTGGGATCACCCAAAAGCTGGGGTGGGGAAGTCTGACCTTTATCGGTACCGAGTGGGCGGTTATTTTGGGTATGGTGTACGACTTTTTGCCCTACATGGTTTTGCCCATCTACAACTCGGTGACAAAGCTTGACAAGCGCTACATTGAGGCGGCAAACGACCTGGGCTGCAACAGCTTTCAGACCTTGACGAAGGTGGTGCTGCCCCTCACCGTTCCCGGCATCGTGTCGGGCGTGACCATGGTGTTTGTGCCCTCCATCAGTACCTTCTACATCTCGCAGAAGCTGGGCGGCGGTTCCTTTGACCTCATTGGTGACACCATTGAGCGTCAGTTCCAGAACGCCGTCACCTATCATACCGGAGCGGCGGTATCCCTGGTGATGATGGTTCTGATCCTGCTTTCCATGGCGATCATGAATCGCTTTACTGACGGAAAGGAGGAGATGGTGGTATGAAATTTTTGTCCAGGTTTTATATTCTGATCGTCTTCGCGCTGCTTTACGCCCCCATTTTGGTGGTGGTGCTCTTTTCCTTCAACGGATCGGGCAGCCTTTCCAGCTTTTCGGATTTCACCCTTTACTGGTATGAGGAGCTGTTCCGCGACGGAGAGGCGCTGGGCGCACTGAAGAACTCTCTGTTTTTGGCGGTAACGTCCTCGATTTTGGCGACGGTACTGGGAACGCTGGCGGCTTTCACCATCGACCGCTCCAAGCGTCAGTGGATGGCAAAGACCCTCCAGTCGGTCAACAACATTCCCATGATGAACCCCGATATTGTGACGGGTGTTTCCATGATGCTCTTGTTCGTTGGCGTGGCGGGATTGCTCAAGACGGCAAATTTCCTCGGCGTGTGGACGATGCTGATCGCGCACACGACCTTCAATCTCCCTTACGTGACGCTGTCGGTTCTGCCCAAGTTCCGTCAGATGGATAAGCACCTGACCGAGGCGGCGCTCGATCTGGGCTGCACCCCCGCGCAGACCTTCTTCCGCGTGGAGCTGCCTTGCATCCTGCCGGGTATGCTTTCGGGACTGATGATGAGCTTTACGCTGTCTCTGGATGACTTCGTCATCAGCCATTTCGTCAGCTCTCCCGATTTCAAGACCCTGCCTCTGTACATCTACAACCAGACGGCGCACGAGGTGAAATTCAGTATGTACGCGCTTTGCTCCCTGCTCATTGTTGCCATCCTGATCCTTCTGATCGCGGTGAACGTTGCGGGCTCGGTGGGAGAGAAAAAGCAGAAGCGTGCGGCGGGAGGTAAAACATGAAAAAAAGATTGTTTTCTCTCTCGATTGCGATCCTGATGCTGATCGCGCTGATGGGGTGCTTTGGCTCCTGCGCCAACAGGGGAGAAGTTATCACGCTCTACGTTTACAACTGGGGTGAGTACATTTCGGACGGCTCCGAGGGGTCTGTTGACGTCAACCGCGCGTTTGAAAGGTATTGCGAGGAGGAGCTTGGCATCAAGGTCAAGGTCAACTACTCCACCTATTCCAGTAACGAGGATATGTTCGCCAAGGTGAGCAGTGAGTCCTCGGTTTACGACGTGGTGGTGCCCTCCGACTATATGATCCAGCGCATGGCGATGAGCGGAATGCTGTTGCCCCTGGATCTCGAAAAAATCCCGAACTATCAGTACATTTTGGATAAGTTCAAGGGGGACAATGTCTATTACGAGCCGGGAGACGGAAAGATCTATTCGGTTCCGTATACCTACGGAATGGTTGGAATCATCTACAACACCGCAAAGGTTCCGTCTGAGAACCCCAATATCGGAAGCTGGGAATTGATGTGGGACGAGACTCTTGGCGGCAACATCCTGCAGTTCAACAACAGCCGAGACGCCTTTGGAACCGCCCTCTACTCGCTTGGGTATGACGTCAACGACGCGACCGAGGAGCAGTGGCGTGAGGCGCTGGAGAAGCTCAAGTCGCAAAAGGATTTGGTGCAGGGCTACGTCATGGACGAGATCTTCAACAAGATGAAGGGGGGCTCTGCGGCGGTTGCGGCCTACTACGCAGGGGATTTCCTTTCCATGTATGAGGACAATGAGGATCTGGCGTTCTTCTATCCACGCGAGGGAACGAACATCTACGTGGACGCGATGTGTATCCCGACGAGCTCGAAAAATCCCGAGCTGGCGATGGCGTACATCAATTTCATGTGCAGTGAGGACATCGCGGTCGCAAACGCCGAGTATCACTACTACGCCTCTCCCAACAGTCTTGTTTTGGAGAACGCGGAGTATCGCGAATACATGTCCGACATCCACCCCGACGCGATGGAGATTCTGTATGATTCGGTTGATGACGTCAAGTCGCAGGCATACATGAATCTGACGGCGGAGAAGCAGGCAAGGCTCAACACGCTATGGGAGGAGCTGAAGGTGGAGAGCCGTATTGGACGCGGCATCTACGTTTTGTGCGGTGTGATCGTGGCGGCTCTTGCAGCCTACGCCGTGCACAGTTTCCTGCGTCGCAGGCGCTGGGCAAAGCTTTATGATTGATTTAAAACAAAGAGGAGCCGGCTCCGTTCCGGGGGAGTCGGGGGCCAA
>JAZQVI010000012.1:0-18954 GCA_045631745.1 Eubacteriales bacterium | reverse complement strand
GGAAGGAAGGCGAGAGCTCCCGCTTCGGTCTTGTACACGTCAACTATGAAACCCAGGAGCGCACCGTTAAAAACAGCGGAAAGCTGTATGCTTCGATTATTCAAAATCGCGGTGTAACCGACGAGGCATATGATGCGTTTGTAGCTCCGTCACAGTATCACTAAATTAAAGGACGGTATGAAAATTACCATCAATGCCGACGGAATCGTCGAGGTTGTGTGAGCTATGGTCTGACACGAGTTGCGATGCAGACGCAGGCAAAAGATAAAGCCCTGAAAACGTTGTGTTTTCAGGGCTTTATCTGTGTAGCGGAGGATATGCTTCGCGAAAGTTTGTCGCAGATATATTGAAAAAGCAAGTTGACATGGGGGCAAAAGTGTGGTAAAATGTACGCATTGATCGGTTTGGACTGAGGGGCGTGGATACAATAGCGTGTTTGCGTTGCTTTGAGACAAACGACGCGTGATGTGCGCGATCATCGTGAATTTATTATTTGAGGTGAAAAAAATGGTTGCTACGAAAAAAACATTGCCAAGACGCAAAATGGTACGATATTGCCTTTCGGATATTGCCAAGGGGCTTTTTAATGGTATGATCGGAAACTATCTGTTATATTTCTTCCAGCCCACCGTCAAAAGTGGGATTCCAAGTCTGCTTCCGCAGAATAAGCTGCTTGGATTTATCACGATCATGGCGCTTCTCACAGGCCTTAGCAAGGTCATCGATGCGATCACCGATCCGTGGGTAGCCAATCTCTCGGATAAGTGTACGCATAAGGATGGGCGCAGAATGCCCTTTATGAGATATGCCGCCGTGCCGTACGCCGTATCGGTTTTGATGATCTTTATTGCTCCCTTCAAGCAGGGGTCCTTTGCCAACGCGCTTTGGGTAGGCTTCTTTTTGATTGCCTACTACGTTGCGTATACGTTTTTCTTTATCCCCCGAAACGCGCTTATTCCAGAGGTTATTCCCGATGCGAAGGATAGAGTTGGATACTACGGCATCAGTACTGCCTTCTTTATGGGCTCCAGCTCCTTTATGTATGCTGCTACCTTGTTTGTAAATCTCATCAAGAATCTCGGTGTCAGCGTGCTTTGGTCCTGGCGCATTGTCTTCACGGTGTTCGCGGCAATCGGCCTTGTCTGCGTGCTGCTCGGCTCCACGGCGTTCCGGGAAACCGATTACGTTGAGGCAAGTGTGAAGCCCCGCCAGTCTCTCTTTGCATCCGCCAAGAGCATTTTCAAGAATAAGAGCTTTGTGACCTTCTTTGCAGGGGATTTGTTCAGTTACATTTCGATGGCGTTCTTCCAGACGGCGATGCTGTATTACATCACAATGCTGCTCAACGTTCCGGAATCCCAGTCCTTCCTTGTCATGCTCTCCGCGATCGGAGTGGCGCTCTGTCTCTTCCCGATGATTGTCAAGTTCAGCAAGAAGTACGGAAAGAAGACGATGCTGGTGATTGCAAGTGTGATTTTCACAGTTGTGTTTGCGTTTATCTTCTTTGGCGACCTGCTTGCATCTTTGGTTGTGGGATACGAGCTTTTCCTCGGCCTCTTTATGGGGATCGTTGTGGCGTTCCCGTTTGCGGCGATTAACATTTTGCCCCAGTCCTGTATGTCGGATATCATTCAGAAGGATAGCATTGAAAACGGCGTGAACCGCGAGGGTTTTTTCTCGGCAACCAAAACCTTTATTGAGAAAATCGCCTATTCCGTTGCAATGGTCGTGGTATCCAGCGTTCTTGCCATCGGTGCGCCCGCAGGGGAGTCTGTGGGAATGCTGGGAGTCAAGCTGACCGGTGTTTTTGCGGGACTTTTCAGCCTGGTATCCTTGATTTTCTTCACCGTTTACAACGAAAAGAGCGTTACCACGTTTATTGAAGAGCACAGAAAGAGTGGGGAAGAGAAATGAAAAAGCCGATTTTGAAGTCCGAGACTACGCGAAAGGGCGTATCAGCGGAAAAGAACAGGGAATACGTAGAGAAGCTCTCTCGGATGATCGACTGCAAAACGGTTTGGACGAGAGAGGGGCAAAACAAAGCTGAGTTTGAGAAATTCTATGCGGTGCTGGACGAGACGTTCCCGAACCTGACTGCAAAAGCGGAGAAGCTGACCTTTGGCAGCGGATGCTTTGTTTATGTGATTCGCGGAAAGAACGCCAAGAAGAATGTGATGCTGATGTCCCACCACGACGTAGTGGAGGGAAGTGATTCCTGGGAGACCGATCCCTTCCGTGCTACCGAAAAGGACGGATATCTTTACGGACGTGGTACGATCGATACCAAAACGCCTCTCTTTGCCGAGCTTCAGGCGGCGGAGGAGCTGCTTGCGGAGGGCTATGATTTTGAGGGGATCAACCTTTATATCGGTTCCTCCGACAACGAGGAGGTCTGCGGCGACGGCATGGTGCTGGCGACCGAGTATTTCAAAGCAAACGGAATTCATTTTGATACCGTTCTCGATGAGGGCGGTGCGATCACCGAGGGGCAGATCCCCGGGGTGAAGTGCAAGAGTGCGGTGGTTGCCGTTCATGAAAAGAGCCGACATACCTATCGCTGCAGGGCCAAGATCGATCCCAAGGGACACGGCGGCTTTGGCGGCGCAAAGGATAGCGCGGTGGAACGCCTCAGTCTTTTTATTGCCGAGGTCAGCCGCAGGAAAAATCAGATCTATAAGGGCAAATTCTATCCCGAGGTAAGAGCGACGTTTGAACGTCACGTACCGTACATGTCCTTCCCGATGTGTTTTTTGTTCGGAAATATCGGAATTTTTGCTCCCGTTATCAAAAAAATCATGATGGGAATCCCTGCAGCGAGCGCAATGCTTTCTACGGGGTTGGCGTTTACCACACTGAAGGCGGGCGATGAAAGAGATCCGCAGATGCGAGCAAAAACAGCGGAGACGACGATGTTTTTGCGTTGTATCCGTGAGGATGATCTCATCCGGGGCCTTGAAAAGATCAAAAAAATTGCTGAGAAATACGGGGTTGAGATCGAGGAGGTCGAACGGGATTACTGCAAGCCGACCGACTTTGAGGGGGATTCCTTCAAAACGGTAGAAGCCTTGCTTCATGAGAATTTTCCCGACATTGCGGTTGTGCCTTTCCTTTTGACGGCAGGTACCGATGCAAGACGCTTTACCGATGTTGCCGACAACATTCTGCGCTTTGCACCGATTGATCTGAACAAGAAGCAGTTTGCCACCATCCATGCGGACAACGAGCATATCGGGGTAAAAAACATTGGCGAGTGCGTAGTGTTTTATAAAGACTTTATTCAAAAGGCATAAAGGAGACCTATTATGAGTAATGTGAAGAACGAGCCCAAATACAAGAACGGTTTGCTGCAGGCGATTCGCGCACAGCTTGAGCATCGGGCATTTTGGCTTTATCTGCTTTGCGACGAGGCTAAGAAAAGAGGGCTTGATCCGAGAGATTTCGGAAGTGATGCGGTGAAGCGTTGCGGACTGTCCCAGGGGGCTGATCTTGTCAAAAAGGGCAATACGGATAGTCTTAAGGGGCTTCGCAAAACGCTTTTTACCAAGCCTGCTCAGCTTGTATTCGAGATGAAGATTCTCGAATCCACAGATGATAAGCTTTCTATTGATTTCCACTACTGTCCGCTGGTTAAGGCTTGGCAGAATGCAGGCTGCAGCGATGAGGAGATTGCGATGCTTTGTGACATTGCAATGTGCGGTGACCACGGAATCGGCGAGTGCTACGGAAGCGTGCTTGATCTTCCAAAGTGTATTGCCAAGGGGGACGACATTTGCAGTCTGCGCTATCACAAAAAGGATACAGAAGAAAAGAAAGACTGATTACGGACTTTCCTTCTTCGGATCAAGAATCCAAACTGAAGGGAAAAAGAAAGAAGTTGGGAAGGGGATAGGAAATGAACACATTAGAGGCAATCGCAAAAAGAAAATCAACTCGCAGCTACCGGTCGGAGCAGATCAGCGAGGAGGCCCTTGCGGCAATCATCAAGGCAGGATGCGCTGCTCCCATAGCGCTGGCAAAATATGATTCCCTTCATATCACGGTGGTGCAGGACGAGAGGCTGATCGAGATGATTTTCGACCAGGCACAGGATGCAGTCTTTGCCGCGCTCGGTGTGAGAAAGAATCTCAATTACGGAGCGAAAACGCTGATCGTTGTATCCTCCCAGCCTCCACACAGAGAAGGGATGGACTACGCAAACGGCGGAATTGTAATTGAAAATATGGTGCTTGCCGCCACCGACCTTGGTGTAGATAGCTGTATTATGGGCGCCCCCATCGCAGCGCTTGCAGGAAATGCAGAGCTTTCAAGGCTGATTGGAATTCCCGATGGCTTTACGCCCGTTCTCGGTGCGGTCTTCGGATATGCCGCCGAGGATGCACCGGCAAAAGAGCATACGATATCGGTCAATCGAGTTTGATGAAAATTACATGGTTTGAGTCCGAGGTGAGCCCCCAGGCATGATGCATGGGGGCTCACCTGTTTCTTTGATTTGAGATCTTGTCTTAAAAAAAAAGATGCCAATATATAATAAATAGGTTGTTGTTTTAGTCAATGAGAATATATGTAAGTTTTGGAAGAGGCCATACCATATATTGGCAAAACTGTAGTCAAAACAACCAAAAAGAAACGGATGCCGTGACGTCATTTTTGGCGATTAGGTCGAAGGTGGTCGAAAAATATTGACTTTTCGTAATTTTGTAGTATAATTATTGAGAATGAAAGTGACCCTCAAAAAGCTTACTTTCACAGTTCTTATTTGTTCGGCATATTAGAATGGATAAAGAGGTTTATTTTATGAATCAATCCGAATGTCTTTTGCTAACTTTGGGCATGATCGCAATCCTTGCGGGTCTTGCCGTTCTTGTCAGATATAAAAAGTATAACTCCTCCCTTACAAGAAAAATCTTCGGACTTGGTCTTGCGGCAGTTACCTTCGTAAGGTATATGTATGAGACCGAGGCGAACCGCGGAACCATTGCCATTGACGGAAGATACCACTTCCTTCAGGGGATCAATATGTTCTCGCCGTTCGGTGAAGACATTGTAAGCACGATCATATCCTTGCTGTTGACTTGGTTTACCTTTGCAGCCCTGCTTACCATTGTATTTGACCAGTTCTTTTCGTATAAGACCTTACGACATCTGGCGAATTTCTTTGCACTCCCGGTTCTTCTGCTGGATATTGTCTTCTTTGATAGATATGCAGTCGGTATCATCGGCACAGACGTTTTCACCGCCTATGATCTGAGACTCCCCCTTCTTTGCGTGGAGATCGGTCTTGGCATAGGACTTATCGTTTCAAGATTCATAGAGGAGGGAAGATTCCCCATTCCTACCTGGAAGGAAGCGGGAAGCCTGCTCTTTGCGCTCCCCTTTGCGGTTCTGACCATCATCCCCACCTACATCCCCTTTGCGTTCTTTGGGGAGATCCCCGGTGTTACAACGATTGATGACTTCAACTATTTGCACAGAATCGTTCTTTATTTTGCTTTGATCGTTCCTTTTATTATATTCCAAGTCATCAAGGATAAGCCGCAGGATGTCAAGCGCTTTGTTATGATCTTTATGTCCGTGGGCCTGATGTGGACGTACATGAGACAGTATACGTTAGCGGATGCAATGACTCCGTGGTCATGGCCGCTTCACCTCTGTAACACGGCGCAGTTTATTATTCCGCTCTGTTTGATATTCAGACTGAGAAAGCTCTTTAATTTCACGTTGTTCATCAACGTGCTTGGTGCGTTCCTGGCAATGATTATGCCGAACTTTTCAAATTCTCCTCTGTCCAACGAGTCGGTGCATTTCTGGATCAACCATTACCCCGCATTCTTTATGCCCCTTCTGCTTGTGGCGCTCAAGATCTTTGAAAGACCGAAGTTCAAGCAGTGGGTGTACTCGCAGATCGCCTTCTGCGGATACTTCTTTGCGATGATCTTCGCCAATGGCTATTTCACGGCGATCGGCCATCACACGGACTTCTTCTTCCTGAACAGTGATTTTATTGTAGATAAGCTCGGTAAATGGGCAGAGAGAACACGTGATTTTATTTTGCCCGTCACCATCGGAGAGGTTACGATGGAATTTCATCCGATCTATCAGTCCCTGTTCTTCCTCGTATACGTCGTCGCGTCCGTTGGAATGTGGTTCTTGTACGCCATACTCTTTAAGTCCTGGGACAGCGCAGAAGACAGAAGATTAAAAGAAAGAGATTATAAGAGAATGAAAAAAGAGCTTACAGAATTCCTCGGCGGAAGAAATATTAACGAGCCTATTACGGGAGATAACTCCCCCAGCCTTGTGCTGAAGCACTTTAAGAAAAAATACGGCAGAAACTCGCATTATTCGGTAAACGACGTCTCCTTTGCGGTTAAAGGCGGCGAGGTGTTCGGCTTCCTTGGCCCTAACGGTGCAGGAAAATCCACGATCATCAAGAGTGTCGTTGGAATTCAGACGATTACCGAGGGTAACATCGAGGTTTGCGGATATGACGTTGACAGACAGTCCATCCAGGCAAAGCACAATCTCGGATTTGTTCCCGATCACTACGCACTTTACGAGAACCTCACGGGTAGAGAATACATCAACTATATAGCAGACCTTTATTCGGTAAGCCAGGAGGACCGTGATGCGCGCATCGAGGGATACGTGGAGTCCTTCCAGCTCACGGGTTCGTTTGACAACCAGATGAAGACCTACTCCCATGGTATGAAGCAAAAGATCGCGATCATGGCGGCTCTCGTTCATGATCCCAAGGTGTGGATCCTTGACGAGCCTCTCACCGGTCTTGACCCCAACTCCATCCACGAGGTGAAGGAGTGCATGAAGGCTCATGCAGCTAAGGGGAATATCGTGTTCTTCTCCTCGCACATTATCGACGTTGTAGAGAAGATTTGCGATCGAATTGCAATTATCAAAAAGGGTAAGCTTCGCGCTTGTCTCACCTTGAAGGAGCTTGAGGAAAGAGGAATCGACCTTGAGCACTTCTATCTCAGCATTATCGAAAACGAGGATCCCGATTACGTGGATATCAGCCTTCAGCGAGAGTCAGAGTCGAAAACACAGCTCTCCGCTGCGGAGACATCGGTCTGAGGCGCGAGGTAGAGTAAGCAAATGGATAATTTGATTACACTTGTAAAGATGCAGCTGAAGGAAAAGCTTGCATCCAAGCGCACGGAGCGTCACGGCAGCAAGTCCTTTAATATTCTGCTGTCCGTATTTGTTGCGATTCTGAAGTTTGCAATGGTTACCGTACTTTGCGGTGCGTTTATCACGGTGGCTAAGATGTTCAACTTGTTCAACTACCCCGGATACGTGCCTCAGTCGGCAATCTCTCTTGCATTCTTGGTCATGACAGGCTTTTCGCTTTTGTCCTGCACGATCGGTCTTACCAAATCGCTCTATTATTCAAGAGATAATGCGGTTCTTTTGACCCTTCCTTGTACACCGAACCAGATCTTCTTGTCCAAGATCATCATTTTCTATGTATTTGAGCTGATCCGCAACTTTTCTTTCATCGTTCCGGTGTTCGTGGCATACTTCTTTACGCATGGCTACGCAGTTCATTACTACATTTGGATGGTGTTCTGTATTATTTTCGTTTCCATGCTTACGGTCGTGGTAGCGGCTTTGCTTTCCATTCCCGGAATGTGGCTCGCCAACCTCTTCAACCAGCGTGCGCTTCTGCAGAAGATCGTGCTCGTGATTTTGGTTGGTGCGGCGATTATGGGCGTGTTCTACGCGATCAACCTGATCCCTGCAAACATCGACTTGCAGCAGCAGGCTCCCTTCATCAAGAGGCAGATCAGAAACTTCGTTGATGCCTACGCTTATTCGGACGAAAAGGCGCAGACGCTGAACCCCGTGTACAACATGACGCTCGTGATCCTGGGAAGCGCGGACTTCGTCTCCTTCTCGCTTGGGTCAAACCTGGTGCGCTTGCTGATTCTGATCGGTGCGGTCGCAGTGTTTGCCGGCCTCACGGCTCTGATCGCACGTCCGCTCTTCTACTCTATGGCGTCCAAGCCCTTTGAGTTTCTCAAGAAGAACGTCAAGCCTCGCCGTAACAGAGTACACAACAAAAAGATTGCGGCATTCGTCAACGAGATGCTTGTGGCGATGAAGTCCTCTGACAGGCTTTATGCCAACGTGGCGATGCTGTTCGTGACCCCCATTCTCATCTTCTTGCTCAACAAGGTCTTTGCAGCGATGAGCGTTCGAGAACTTGGTCAGTTCATGATATCCACAGCAAACGTTCTGATCATCATGCTGATTGTTCTCAACTCTAACGCCTATGCTGCAAGCATCTTCTCAAAGGAAGGGCGCTCCAGCTACCTGATCAAGACGCAGCCTACCAATCCCTTTGGACTTCTTTTGGCAAAGCTTTTGCCTAACACGATCTTCGTCAGCCTGTCCTTGGTGTTGACCTATGTTGTGATGATGGACACCAGCGGTCTGACTCGCATGGATCTCGGTTATTTGCTAGGGGGGATTTGGTTTATCTACCTTGCGCACCTTCTCTTGTGTGCCGAGTTTGACATCATGAATCCGCAGAATGAGGTCTACGCTACGATGGGTTCGACCGAGTCCAACCCCAACGAGGCAAAGGCAACCGCTTTGGCGTTCATTCTTTCGTTTGCAACGGCACTTGTGGTCTTCCTCATCCTGCAGATGCACGAGCCCTACAATCTGTATTTCAAGATCATGCTTGTGGGTATTGTCGCATTTGCGATCAAGTTCTTCACCTTCTACCAAAACGTTAAGCTCTACTATAAGGAGAAATAAAAATGAAAAAATCGGTTGTAATTGTTATTGCTCTGATATACGTAGTGGCGATCGCGCTGGTGTCCTTCTTGGGGCTGAATCCCCAAACGTACAATGACAACATATACGTTGAAAGTCTTACGGTCACGTCCGATCGCGAGATCGAAATGATCAACGGAGAGGATACGATCCACTTTCTCAACGAGTTTGAGGATTCCGAGAGAACGACGAGAAAGGTACAACTCTACTGTGAGGTGAAGCCCGCGAATGCTACCAACCCAAAGGTCAACTACGTCCTGGAGGCGGAGAATACCTTTGCGACGGTGGATGAGAACGGACTCATCACCATCACAGGAAATGGAACTCGCGTCTTCACCGTGTATGTTGTATCGGCTGAAAAAGCCACGATCTCCAAAAAAATCATCATTTCTGCCATTGACACGGATGATTTCATGTGATTTTACGTTCGGTAAGATTACTCCCAACCAACTTTGTTTGCAATCATGCAAAATATAAAGAAAAGAGGCAAAGAAAATGAAAAAAAAGATTTTACTTCCAATCGCCCTACTTCTCGTACTAATTTTGTCGCTGACAGCTTGCACCGGCAATTTGGGTAAGAAAATCGACAGCCTGACCATCGTCAGCGGTGCTCCCACCGAAGTTCTGATTGGTGAGACTCCCGATTTCTCTCAGATCAAGCTCCTCGCAAAGTACAATGACCTGTCTGAAGTAGAGCTCGGCTATGATGACGTTACCATCTCGCCGGTCGACACCTCCAGACCCGGAAATGTAAAGTACACCATTACTTACGACGGTATGGAAATCACCAACTCTATTGAGGTGAAGGCAAAGGCCGCTCCCAACACGCCCGTTGCAGCGACTCTGACGTCTCTTGAGTACATTGACGGACTCGATCTGTCTATCTACAAGGATGATGTCTTTGAACTGTCGGATATTATGGTCAAGGCGATCTATTCCGATGAATCGACCAAGGTTCTTGGAAAAGCGGATCTGAAGTTCCTGAACGAGATCGATCCCAAGACGGTGGGAGAGCAGACTCTGAAGGTTGCTTACGGTTCTCTCACGCTTGACATCACGATCACCGTTAAGGAGGTCGTTGCTGACAGAATTGAGATTGACCCCAAATCTGTTAACACCACGGTTCCCGTGGGTGTAAACCCTGACATCTCGAACCTCACGGTTTATGTGGTTTACAACAACGGCCAGAGACTTCTGATTGCAGCCAACGACCCCCTGCTTGATGCAGACAACTTCCCCGATGCAAGTGCGGATGAACGCGACTGGGTCATCACCTATGGTGATCTCAGCACCACCGTTAAACTTTCCAGTTCCGATCCTATTGTGACCGGAATTAAGGTCAACAGCGGTTATTCCACTTGGGTATTGAAGGGTGACGCTTACAACGCAGGACAGATTTCGGCTACTGCGACCCTTTCCAATAACCTTACTGAGAACGTCTTTGGTCTTGCGCTCTCCGCGGTTGATACCACCGAAGCAGGTAAGAAGACGGTTACCGCAACCTACACCTGCGATGACGGTACCTTCACGGATACCTTTGAGATCGAGGTTGTAACCGTTACCAAGGTGGAAATCGATACCAAGACGTTCGATGCAACTACCACGATCGGCAACTTCGACATCAGTGGACTGAAGGTGCTTCTCACCCTCTCCAACAATAAGACCCTCGTGCGCTCCGTTTCCGAGGGTGTCACCGTTAATGGTGCAGACTTCGATAAAAACAGCACTTATGATGGCTATATCACGGCTACCTTCCAGGACGTGAAGTCCGCTCAAGTTCGCGTTACCGTCACTGCCGAGGCCTTCCAGTACGTTATGGGAGGAATCTCTGACCCCGAGCAGATTGCACTTTGGAAAAACGGCACCTACCAGAAGGGCTTCCTTGACAGCGGCTACGGATACGTTGTGGGAAGCAATAATCCCTTCAAGTACGCGCCGAGTATCACGTGGCTTGATCCCGAAAACTCGTATAAGCCTGCAGAAGGTGTGTACCGTGATTACGTCGGTCAGTCCGAGGTTCTTTTGAACGACGTTGTCGTTGGTGAGGATTACGTCACCATTGACGAAAACAACCACACCTTCCAGTTCACCACGAAGGCGATCGGAGAGACCTTTGTGATCAGAACACGTCCTGCTAACGTGAAGGCAGACAAGGTTGCAGAGTTTACCAAGTCTCTTACGGTCACCGTTAAGGATGCCTACAACATCCATGAAGCCAAGGAGCTCAACGTGATCACAAACGTGTCCGGGGAGAAGATTGGCGGTGAAAACTATGGTTATGACCAACTCACGGCTGTGAAAGAATTCCTTGGAGACAAATATCCCACGTATGACCTGAAGGGTGTGGTTCTCCACAACAACTTCAAGATCGAGATGAGTGACCTCCCCCCTCAGTACAGCTTCAACGCGGTAGATGATAAGACCTACCTTTGGGATCATCAGTCCCTCTATTACCATGAGTTAAAGTCTGCTGGTACCTTCAATTTCTACGGCAACTACTTCATGATCGATTCGCAAAACATCCCGATTGTTGCTAGCAACAGAATACAGAACAAGGAAGAAAAAGTTACGAATGAGGACGACGGATATTCTTCCTCCCAGGTCTTCAGATTCCGCGCTGCCGAGAGCCGGTGGTACGAAGAGAACTTCAACCATACAGACTACAACTTCAACATCTATGCACTTGGCATGAACGACAACGATCAGTCTGTTTCCGTCCAAAATCCTAATGAATCTGCGCGCAGTAGACTTGGTGTGTACGCATTCAAGGTTGCGAAGGCAGTCTACAATTTCAACGCAGTCAACGCAACCCGTTACTACATTACGTCGATGCCCGAGTACGACTGTGTTACCATGAACCTCAACTATACCAAGTTCTATGATGCATGGCAGACGCACATCAACACCTGGACGAGAAACGATATTGATGATGATAAGGGCACCTCGATTCACGCGAACCACGCCCCCACCACCATCAACATCAACAACTCCTTCGTTGGTAAGGCAGGCGGTCCTGCGATCATCGGTATGAACGCTGAGACCACCGAATCGATCAATCGCCAGTCCAAACCGGTTGTTACCATCGACGCAAACTCCAAGGTGTTCTCCTACGTTGTAGGTAACGAGGCTTGGTTCGTTGCGAACAATGTCACCGATCAAGCGTCCATGATTCATGGGATGAATCATCTCTTCCAGCCGAAAGCTTCCTTTACCACACTGCTGAGTGGTAACACCAATGCCTTCATGAATATGATCATGCTCAATATGGATGCCGATTTCATCCCCGGTGTTCCCGGTCAAGATGCTCCTAACGACATTGACGGAAAACTTGTCATTGGCGAGACTACCGCGTTGGATATGAACGACTACGATCTGACCGGAGAAGGTGTAGCAGATATCAATTATGGAAATACGACTGTACACGGTATTATTGCTCGGTTTGCAACGGAACAGGAGCAACCTCCTGTCTTTGCCTCCAGCGCAGGCGGTGTAGCTATCTCCGACCTTCAGAGCATCACTCTTTATGTAAATGAAAATGATAGTTTCTACAAGGGTGATTACCTCACGCTTTACTGGTACAACCTCGGAGTTGTGCTCGGCTATAACGAAACCGTTACTGCAGAGCCCACGCCTCCCGCAGCACCCTTGAATACCACAGCACGTGCATACAACTAAACCAATCCAACTTGGTTTGTAAGGCTTTGCCGATTGGCATCGTCTTAGAAACACAAACAAAAAGAGGCGGCAGCCGCATCAGCGGCTGCCGTCTTTGTATTCAAGGGAGAGTTGCATCCATTTTCGGAGAAGCACAAGCGCAATCAGACTTTTCCGAATTCAAGTATAAGAGTATCAAGAATGTGAGAATCCCCCAAAAGCCGTACAGCTTTTGGGGGATTCTCTTATCAGGTCAGTCAGTTCTTTTGCTTGGGTTTTTTGATGCGGTTGAGCTGCTTGTTGTATTTGAGGAGCTGCTCCTTGGTGAAGCTGAGATTCATCATGCCCATCATACTTGTCAGACGGAGCACGCTGAAGCCGCCCATCATGTCCATCAGTCCGCTGGGAGCGCCGTCCTTGAGATTGACCTCAAAGCCGCCACCCTTCTTCGCTCCCTTCTTGCTCTTTTTGCTGTTCTTGTCCATCATCTTCTTGAGCATCAGCCCCTTGCCGATGAGCCAGAGCTTACCTCTCTTGGTTGCGAGGATGTCGGAGATCTTGTCGTTAAGAGAGAAGCGTCCCTCAATTTCAACGACATCGAACCAGTTGAGAACGGCTCCTACCTCGCGAAGAACGTAGTCCATATTCATCTCGTCAACCTTGCGGATCTTGCCCTCGTCGCTGAGCTCTCCCGCTTTTGCAACGAGGGTGCTCTCGCCGACGTTCGGTACGTCAAAGTAGAAGAAGTGATCCTCGGCGGTCTTTTTGCCGATGCTCTTGCCATTGACGAAGAGCTCTACCTCGGGGAGGTTGGAGTAAACGGTGACCTTGGTCACGTCCTCAACCCTGTCAATGTATCTCTTGGAGCAGAGGTGAACGAAGGGATCATCCTCGGGAGAAACGAGCCATGCCTTATATGCGTAGAAGGAATCCTTCTTATACTTTCTATCCATGGTGACGAGTCCCTTGTGATTCTGACCGTTCTCGCCGCCCTCGGCTCTTGCATCTGCGCCGAAGTCAAACATATTCCAAACGTGCGTTGCCCAGAGATATTTTCTGGAGAAGAGCTGCTTGATCAGCTCCTCGTGATAGTAGGACTGATATTCCTCGGTGTAGTCACCCTGCTTGGGCGTGCTGGTGTGCCAGTTGAGCGCCTCACAGCCGTACTCGGAGCAACCGATCGGGATGGTGGGGTGCATTGCGTGGAACTTGTCGAACCAAGGTCCGTTCATGGAGGTGTCTCCGCCGTACCAGCCGAAGTAGTGGTTGTAGGAAACAACGTCGGGAATGAGCAGGTAGGGATCGTCCATCTTGCACATCGAAACTGCCGCAACCGTCGTCAGACGCGTCTTGTCCATGTCGTGAACAAGTTTGTTGAGGATCTTGTGGTTCTCGATCATATCCTCTGCCGCACCGCCGATACCGATCTCGTTGGAAAGTCCCCAAACAACGATCGAGGGGTGATTGTAGTTCTGCGCGATCAGCTCCTTCATCTGGGAGATGGTATTTTCTCTACCCGTGGGCATATGCTTCGAGATGTAGGGAATCTCCGCCCAGATCACAAGACCGCGCTCGTCGCAAAGATCGTAGAAATACTGGTCGTGCTGATAGTGAGCGAGACGAATGGTGGTAGCACCGACCTCGCAAATAAGGTCGATATCCTCTACGTGATGCTCGGGAAGCAGTGCATTACCAACGCCCCATCTGTCCTGATGGCGGGAGACACCGCGAAGGGGATATTCCTCGCCGTTGAGGATAAATCCGTTATCGGGATCGATCTTGAATGTGCGGCAACCAAAGCGGCTGCAAACGTTATCAAGCACCGCGCCGTTCTCTGCGATCTCCACCTCGCAGCAATAGAGGTAGGGATCCTTTCTTCCGTGCCAGAGGTGAACATTCTTGATCTCAAAGGTCGCTTTGGAGTCGGTTGTTTCGATCTTTTGAAGCTCGTTCTCATCCTTGTCGTAGATGGTATAAACGAGCGTCTGTCCTGCCTTGAGGTTTGTCACGTACGCCTCAACCTCAACCGTTGCATCCGCGCCCTTTACGTCGGGCGTGATCTTGATGCCGGGAGCGCCGTAATAATCCAGATCAAAATGGGTATCTGCAACGCAGATGATGTTCACATCACGGTAAAGACCGCCGTAGAAGGTGAAGTCTGCCATCTGGGGGTAGACGGTGTCATTGGGAGCGTTATCTACTGCGATCGCAAGGAGTGACTCGTCTGCGAGACTGTCGGTGAGGTCTACTCTGAAGGTCGAGTAGCCGCCATCGTGATGGCAAAGATGCTTTCCGTCGAGATAAACGTCGGCGGAGGAGCTTGCGCCCCTGATTTCGAGGTAGTATTTTGCGGATTCGGGAAGCTTTGCCTTTGCGATCTTCTTTGCATAGATTGCAGTGCCGCGGAAGTAATCGTTTCCGCCGTCAAAGCCGTCCTCTGCGTTCCAGGTGTGGGGAAGATCGAGCACCTGCCAATCAGTGGGAAGGCTCGAGGGAATCTCGGATACCTTTGCGAAGGACCAGCCAGCATTGAAATTCAGTATATTTCTCATTTTATATCCTTTCTCAAATGAGGCGCTTGACGTTTACGGTCAAGCGCCTTTTGGGTTAAATTATTCTTTTTCTGCTACAGCGTTTCTCTCTGCGAGATCAGCGGTCATCTTCTCAAGGGTCTTCTTGTCGATGTTGTAAACAAATGCAACGCCGATGAACTGAGAAATCGCGCTAATCGCATAAAGGATTGCAACGAGCCAGCACATATTCTGAGCGGTGGTCACAGACTGACCGATCGTACCGAGCTTTTCCTCATAGCCGATCAGGCTGGTTCCCATAATCGCAATTACAGCTGCGGGGCCAACACCCTGCGCGAGCTTTCTGAAGAAGGAGTGAAGCGCATAAACAACGCTTTCCTCTCTCTTGCCGGTCTTCCATTCCTGATAGTCGATCGCGTCGCCCATCATAGCCCAGGATACACAGTTGTAGAAGCCGAGGCCGAGGCCGAAGAATACAAGACCAATCATATAAACGATCAGCTGCACATTCTTGGGGCATACGGGGAAGATAAGGAGGACTGCTGCGCCGACAAGACCTGCGATCGATCCAATGGAGGCAACCTCTTTCTTACCGTACTTCTTAACGAGCTTGGTAGCAAAGGGCATGAAGATGAACATGGGAAGGAATCCAACCATCATCACAAGACCGGAAAGGGACGCCTGACCGAAGTGGGTTGCGAACATAATCGTGTTCGCGGTGGTTGCGGACTGCATTCCGATGAACATACCCATCGCTGCGATGGTACAGCCAACTGCAGGACGATTCTTCATAAAGGTTCCGAAGGATTTGACAAGGTTGACCTTCGAGCCGTCCTCATTGTTAAGCTGTGCGTACTCGTTGCCGCGAATGGTGATATTCTTGATCATGAAGAGGAAGCACAGGAATCCGAGAACACCCATGATGAGCGCTGCCCAGAACACCTTATCACCGTGAAGAATTTCAAATTGAGCACCGGTAAGAGGGCTATAAACCTTGTCGCCGGTCTTATACAGCTGTCCTGCTATATCATTCTTGTTTTCGTCAAAGAAAATATTGGGGATATTCGGTACGTGCGTCAGATCTGCCAATTTGATAGAGGTTCCCTGCAGGGATTTGGAAAGCTTATCCCAAAGGCCCTGCGCGCCGTCTGCGGGGTAGGTGACCTTTTCCCAAATGAGCATGGGGAGGATAACGCTGGGCAGGACGTTACCGATCGCACCGCCGATGGATCTGAAGACAGAAAGCTGTGTTCTCTCGCCGGCATCCTCGGTAACAATGTTCAGCATCGTGCCGTAGGGAACGTTTGCCATGGTGTAAGCTGCATCCCAGATGATATAGCCGAGAACAAAGAGGATCGCCTTTACAACCGTGCTTGCATCCGGGAAGGGAAGGAACACTGCCGCGCCACCTACAAGGAGTCCGAGCGCGCCGATAAAGATGTAGGTCTTGTACTTGCCGATTTTGTACTTTCTCTTATCGCTGTCGATGAGAGAGCCGATGAGCGGGTCATTGATTGCATCCCATGCCTGAACGAGCAGGAGAAGAATTGAGAAAAGCCCTGTTTCCATCATCATGTAGACGAGCCAGAAGGTTTGCACGGTGGACTTGAGACCGAAACTCATGTTACAGCCGAGATCTCCTGCTGCATACGCGAGACAGTCGCGAATGCCGAATTTGCGATGCCCGTTGGCATCTAGGATTTTTTCTTTTGCCATTGTCATTTCCTCTTTCTAATTTTTTATTGAAAGTGCCAGGATAACAATTATATTATACACCTGCAGCCAAAAAAACGGTAGTGCAAAATTCATGCGATTTTGTGTTATTTTCATCTCAGAAGTAAAAAACTTGTTGCAATTAGCAAAAAAGTATGCTATAATATGAGGTGTAAGTGATAAATTAGCCAAAAGGACACATGAAAGGTAAAAAAATGAATTGCGAATACGAGCTTAATTTTTTTTGTGATGTCCTGAAAAAATGTCACGTGAATGTCTGCGAGATCTCCCTGCTTGATAGCGCCGAGACTGTGATCGATCCGCGCCTGAGGAGTATTATTGGATTTGATACCGACAGGAGCGTCCAGCATTTGCTTGGTCGTGTGGAAAATCATACGAAATACATGCTCACCGACGAATTTAAGCTTCAATATATTTACATGAGGCTTCCGTTGCTCAGCGAAAGCAACATTCTTTTTGTCGGGCCGTATCTTTCGGCTCCACTATCCTCAAAGGATATTCTTGAGATTGGTGAGCGCGCAGGACTTTCGTTTGAGGCGCAGAAGCTTTTGAAGGAATACTATCTTTCGATTCCGATCTTGCTTGACAGCGACAAGATCTTTGCTCTGGTGGATATTTTCTGCGAGCGAGTATGGCAAACGCAATCATTTGAGATTGTGGAGGTCAACAAAAATCATCGACAGCCTACCGTGCCGATCGAAGCCGCTTCGCGCGGAGAGAGCTTTGACGAGATTGAGGCGGGTATCAAGATGATGGAGTCGCGCTATGCGTTTGAAAATGAGCTGATCCGCGCCGTGTCGCTCGGACAGCAGCACAAGGGGCAGCTGCTTGTATCCCGGTTGAACGAGCAGTTATTTGAACGACGTGTGGCCGATCCCCTCCGAAACACCAAAAACTACTGCATTATCATGAATACGCTGTTGCGAAAAGCGGCCGAAGAGGGGGGCGTGCACCCGATATACATTGATAAGGCGTCCTCGAAATTTGCGATGAAGATTGAGCTGCTTTCCACCACAAAGGCATGCAAGGATCTTATGATCGAAATGTTTTCCTCGTATTGCCGTTTGGTATACAAGTCTTCGATGAAGGGCTACTCGCCAATCGTTAAAAAAACGATTCTTATCATCGATTCGGATATCTCCGCAGCGCTTTCCTTGAGCAGTCTCGCGCAGAAGCAGGGAATCAGCGCCGGATATCTTGCGACAATATTCAAGAAAGAGACTCAAAAGACGGTTTCGGAATATATCACGGACAAGCGCATGGAGCATGCGATGTATCTTCTGAACACAACGCACTTGCAAATTCAAACCGTGGCTCTGCATTGCGGAATCGTAGACGTACAGCATTTTTCCAAGGTGTTCAAGAAAAAAACGGGAAAAACGCCGAGAGAGTATCGAGAGGCTACCCATCGATGAAGTTAGGGTAGGCTCGGATGCGATGTTTGTCAATAAAATTTTAAGAATATAAATAACCCAAAAGCAGGAGGAAACTTATGCCAATGAAAATGACCTTCCGATGGTACGGCGAGGGAAACGACCGTATCAAATTATCGGACATCAAACAGATTCCGGGGGTTGACGGTATCGTATGGGCACTTCATCACAAGATGCCCGGTGAGGTTTGGGAAATTGACGAAATTGCCGAGGTCAAGCGTCAACTTGACGAATACGGCTTCAATATGGATGTTGTCGAGTCGGTAAACGTACATGACGACATCAAGATCGGTCTGCCAACACGCGACCTCTATATTGAAAACTATAAAACTACGATCAGAAATCTTTCTAAGTTCGGCGTAAAGGTAATATGCTACAACTTTATGCCCATCTTTGACTGGACGCGTTCCAATCTGTTTCACGCTGTAGGCGACGGCTCTACCGCGCTCTTCTACGAGAAGAACATGATTCAGGACGATTACAACGCGATGGCAAAGTACATTCTCGATTTTACCGAGAAGTACAATATGTCTTTCCCCGGATGGGAGCCTGAGAGAATGGCGAAACTCGACGAGCTGTTTAAGGCTTACGAGGGCGTTGACCCCGAGAAGCTCTGGGGTAACCTCAAGTACTTCCTTGAGGCGATCATGCCAACCTGTCGCGAGTGTGACATCAAGATGGCGATCCACATGGACGATCCGCCTTGGGATATCTTCGGTCTGCCCAGACTCCTCATCAACGAGCCTAACATCGACCGTTTCCTCAAGATGGTAGACAATGAATATAACTGTCTGACACTCTGT
>JAZQVI010000011.1:0-14735 GCA_045631745.1 Eubacteriales bacterium | reverse complement strand
GCGGGAGGGGAGACCCCTCCCCTACGAGATCAATTTTGGTGCCGCGAAAGATTTTTGCTGTATTTCCCGATGGTGTTCTTCCATCGTAAACTTAAATTGTGAGAATCCAGGGTCTTGGCGGCGCCTGGATTCTTTCGGCAGCACCATTCCGTCTATCGGTGAAACTTCCCCATGCAGGCTGATGTCGCATTGAAGTGTGGGTAGGGGCAGCGAATCAAACTTTCCACGCACAAAACAAAGGAGGGCGCACATTGATCGTACACCCTCCAATAGGATTGCTATTCTTTTTCGTCGGAAAGTTTTTGGAAGTCTTGAAACCTTTTTCCTAAAAAGGTTTCAAGCAGGTGCGGACAGCGTCCGCGACCTTGGGGCAAAGCCCACGACCTTAAAACTTCTGATTATCCGAATCGTTCTTACCGAACAGGTCGATCGGTTCGGGCTTTTCGTCTGCGGGAGCGTCGGCGTTGTTGTCGCTCTTTGAGGTGTCGTCGTCAGACTTCTGCTCAGCGTCCTCTTTCGCTTTGGCTTCGGCTTCGGCAGCAGCCTGCTCGTTGGCGCGGCGGCTCGCCTCCTCCTTGGCGGCAGCGATCGCTTCGATCTCCTCAACCGTTGCATCGTCCTTCATGGCAGCGGCGAACTGATCGCCGTCCATGCTCTCATGCAGGAGCAGGTACTGCGCCACGAAATGCAAGCGGTCGATGTGCTCGGAGAGGATCTTCTTTGCATCGGCATAGGCGTTGACAATGATCGCGCGCACCTCGTCGTCGATGGCAGCGGCAGTCTTCTCGGAATAGTCCTTGCCCGAGCTGAAATCGCGGCCGAGGAAGACCTCGGAGCTGCTATGCTCGGAGCCATAGAGGACAGTACCAAGCTTGTCGCTCATGCCGTAGCGCGTCACCATATTCTTTGCCACGCGGGTCGCCTGCTGGATGTCGCTCGACGCACCGGTGGAAATGTCGTCCAGAATCAACTCCTCGGCGATCCGTCCACCAAGGCTGATGCGGATATCGTCCAGCATCTCGCCGCGCGTGGAGACCATATGATCCTCCTGGGGCACGCGAATGGTCACGCCGCCCGCACGGCCAGCAGGAATGATGGTCACGTGCTTGACGGGGTCGGTGTGCTTGCAGTAGTAGGTCACAACTGCGTGACCTGCCTCGTGGTACGCCGTGAGTCGGTTGTCCTTCTCGGTGCGTACGCGAGACTTCTTCTGCGGGCCGAGCAGAACCTTCATAAAGGACGCCTCGATCTCTTCCATACCGATCAAGGACTTGCCCTTCTTGGCAGCAAGGAGCGCCGCCTCGTTGAGCAGGTTTGCAAGATCCGCACCGGTAAATCCAACGGTGGTCTGCGCCACCTTGTGGAAGTCAACGGTGGACTCCATGGGCTTCTTTCTTGCGTGCACCTCCAGGATCGCCTCTCTGCCCTTCAGATCGGGATAGTTGACGGTGATCTGGCGGTCAAAGCGTCCGGGACGCAGAAGCGCGGGGTCAAGGATGTCGGGGCGGTTGGTCGCCGCGATGACAATGATGCCGTCGTGACTGCCGAATCCGTCCATCTCCACGAGCAGCTGATTGAGCGTCTGCTCGCGCTCGTCGTGACCGCCGCCAAGTCCGGCACCTCTGTGGCGTCCGACGGCGTCGATCTCATCAATAAAGATAATCGCGGCAGGCGCTTTTCGTGCGTTCTCAAAGAGATCGCGCACACGGGACGCGCCAACGCCCACGTACATTTCCACAAAATCCGATCCCGAGATGGAGAAGAGGGGCACGCCCGCCTCTCCGGCAACCGCCTTTGCAAGGAGGGTCTTACCTGTACCGGGAGGGCCCACGAGCAATACGCCGTGGGGGATTCTTGCGCCGAGCTTGGTAAACTTGGCGGGATCCTTGAGGAATTCCACCACCTCGACCAGCTCTTCCTTTTCTTCATCCGCCCCCGCAACATCCGAGAAGAGCACCTTGGGAGCGTTGGCATTGGGAGTCTTGGCCTTTGCCTTGCCAAAGGAATTGAATTTTCCGCCCTTGCCGCTCATGGCGTTTGCAGAGGAGATCCAGAACACGATCAGGAGCACGATGATAAGAATGGTGGGCAAGAAGCTGACCCACGCAGGGATCTCGGTCGCGGGCTGGGGCTCGTAGCGCTTGATGATGGGCTCGCGCATGATGACGTTGCCGCTCTCGTCAAGCTTTGGAACACCCGCCGCATCCAAAACGGGCTGCGCGGTGGTCTGCTGTGCAATCAATTCACCCAAGTCGCGATAGAACTGCTCGTAGGTGCGCAGCTTGTAGGAGACGTCCTTCTCCGCTCCGTCCACGACCACCTTGAGCTTGAGCAAATTCTTGGGCGTGATTTCCACCTGTGTAACCTGCTCGTTGTAAAAATAGTTCAATACATCGTCGTACGTCACCTGATCCTCGGATCCGCTGCCCGTGTAGAGCATGCTGCCCATCAGGATCACGATGCCAATGACCACAACGTAGAACAACAGTTGTCTGACAATGCCTTTTTTCTTCATGAATTCCTCCGTACCAATGATTGATCTGCCACAGCCGACGCCGCGGCACAAATGCCCTTATTTTTCGTAGACCGACGGACTAAGGATGCCGACAAAGGGCAGATTGCGGTATTTCTCGTCATAGTCCAGTCCGTAGCCCACCACAAACGCATCGGGAATCTGCCGCCCCACGTAGTCGGGGTTGTAGTTCACCGCGCGGCGATCGGGCTTGTCGAGCAGGGTGCAGGTGCGAACGCTGTGCGCCCCTCTCTCGGAAAGCAGCGCGGAGAGCTTCTCCAGCGTTCTGCCGCTGTCCACGATGTCCTCCAAAACGATCACGTCAGCATCCGTCACGTCGCGGCGAAGATCGAGATGTACCTGAATGAATCCCGAGCTCTCGGTCTGCGCGCCGTAGGAGGACACCTTCATAAACTCGATGGTCGAGGGAAGCTGTACCCGACGGATCAGATCTGCCGCAAACATAATCGAGCCCTTGAGAATGACCACGAAGATCAAGTCTCTGCCCGAATCGGCGTAGTCCGCCGTGATCTCTGCTGCAAGCCTGTCACAAATGGAGGAAATCTCCGCCTCGCTCACCAAAACCGATTCGCAATCTTTTGCCAAACCCTTCATTTTCATCGTCCTTTCTGTTCAGCCTTCCGACAAGCGGACACGCTGACTGTCAAAATCAAATTTTCAGCCGAGGCGATCTTCTCGCCAAAGCCGTCCATCGCGCCCACAAAGGGCACCCATAAGACGCGCTCCCCCATGCAAAGCAGGGGCAGACCGTCTCGGATCGCCACCGGAACACCCGCCTCGCGGTAAAGCCGACGCACCTCGCGCCGCACGCCGTTCCGCAGAAGAACGTCCCCTGCACGCCGGGGTCTGAAATAGAGCTTTTCCCCCATCCCGTCAAGAGATTCCTTCTTTATGATACACACGCTTGTGTATTCTCGGTGAACGTTTTCTGTTAATTCTGTTTTTTCGTATGGTTTTACAGAAACCATTAGCCTGCCGTCACAAAACGAGGCAGTGCCGACCTCAAAATCAAATGGCGCAAAGCCATCCGCGAGCCGCAAATCGGGCAGGATTCGCAGCACGTTCCCCTGCAAACACGCAGAGGTATCCGCCGGCAAGGAGATCGAGGATCCCGATGCTCCCTTCTCAAGCAGAGCGTCCACCGCCTCAAGATGCACCGCCTCCGGCGTTCCGGAGAGAAGCATGGAGAGCGCGCGGCGACGAATGGCAGGGTGTGCCCCTCGGAGCGCCTCGGCAGAGATGCCGCCATCCCGCAGATGCAAATCGAGGAACCGCTTTGCCTCCCCCGTCAGATAGTCCTGATCGAGAGAAAGCGCGCGCGTCATGCGATAGATTCGCTCCTGCAGGTCGGGAAATTCCCCTTCCAGCCGCGGGACGACCTCAAGACGCAGCCGATTGCGACTGCAATCGGGAAGAGCGTTGGTGCTGTCGGTGACATACGCCAGCCCCTCACGCTTGCAAAAATCCAAAATATCGCGCCTGGAATATCCAAGCAGGGGGCGCACCAGCACCCCGTTTCCGAATGCTCTGGACGAGGGGATTCCGCACAGTCCGTGCAAACCCGTCCCTCGTGCCATCCGAAAGAGCACCGTTTCGAGATTGTCGTCGGCGTGATGCGCCGTGGCGAGGATCGCAATCCCCCGCTCCTCCATCACGCGGCGGAAGAAGTCATACCGCACCTCCCGCGCCTCGAGCTCCAGGCTCCGTCCGTGCGCCCGCGCCAGGGCAGGCACGTCGGCCTTGTGAGCAAGATGCTCCCAGCCGTAACGCGCGGCAAGAGACGCACAAAATGCAGCGTCGCGGTCTGCCTCATCCCCACGGATTCCGTGATGGACGTGCGCCGTGACCACCGAAAAGCCCTCCCTTTGCGCCTGCTTTGAGAGGACGTGCAAGAGCGCCGTGGAGTCCGCTCCCCCCGAGAGAGCAAGCAGAACGGTTCGGTCGCTCGGACAAGCCGCCAGCTTTTGCGGCGTGGGGGCGCACCAAAGATCGCGTTTTTGCTTCACTGCTCGCCCCGATCGTCCTCAATGGTGAGGAACTTGGTAAACTGACCGTTCCAGCCCATGTTCACCGTACCGGTAGAGCCGTGACGGTTCTTGGCAATGATGACCTCGGCAATGCTGGTATTCTGATCGGTCGCTTCACCCGTCTTATAGTATTCACTTCTGTAGAGGAAAATAACCGTGTCGGCGTCCTGCTCGATCGCTCCCGAATCACGAAGGTCGGAAAGCATGGGCTTTTTATCGGTTCTCGACTCGGGACCACGCGACAGCTGTGCACAGCAAACCACGGGGACCATGAGCTCCTTCGCCATGATCTTAAGAGAACGGGAGATCTCCGAGACCTCCTGCACACGGTTGTCGTTGTGCTTGTCTCCCTGCATCAGTCCCAGGTAGTCGATGACCACCATGCCAAGGTTCTTGACACGGCGGAGCTTTGCCTTCATCGCGGTCACGGTCATACCCGAGGTGTCGTCAATGAGAATGTCGCAGCCCGAAAGCTGTCCCGACGCCACCGCCAGATGCTCCCAGTCCTCGGGCGTCAGATCTCCCGTACGGAGCGCGTAGCTGTTGACCAGAGCCTCACTGGAAAGCACACGGTTGACCAGCTGCTCGGCAGACATCTCGAGGGAGAAGATACACACCGCCTTGCCCGTCTGCTTCGCCACGTTGGTGGCAATGTTGAGGGCAAAGGAGGTCTTACCCATACCGGGGCGTGCGCCCACCAGCACAAGGTCGCTCTTTCCCATTCCCGCCAGCACGCGGTCAAGCGCGGAGAATCCCGTCTTGGTTCCCTGCGTCGCCTCGGCGTTGGTGCGAAGCTCCTGCAGGTGCGAATATACGTCCTGAAGCACCTCGCGGATGTGGCGGAATCCCTTGGTATCCCTTCCCTGCGCGATGTTAAAGATCAGAGACTCGGCGTGGTCGATGATGGAGGTAACCTCCTCCTGCTCGGAGTAGGCACTCTCGGAAATCTCGCCGCTCGCCGCAATCAGCTGGCGAAGCACGCTCTTTTCCTTGACGATGCGCGCGTAGTCCTTGATGTTGAGGGCATCGGGCACCGCCTCGGTCAGGGTGCGGATGTAGTCCTCGCCTCCCGACTTATCGTAAACGCCCTTGGTGACCAGCATATCGATCAGCGTCACCACGTCGATCTCGCGGTTGGCAAGGAACAATTCCTGCATCGCAAGATAGATCTGCTTATGCTCTCCAAGATAAAAATCGTCTCCGTTCATCATAGCGGCGACCTCGGTCAGCGACTCGGGATCGATCAGGATCGCACCGAGCAGCGACTGCTCCGCCGGCATGGAAAACGGCAATTTTCGAATCAATTCATCCATTCAAAAAGATCCTTTCCTTCACAGTCTGCCGCGGCAGACCTCAAAACACGTTACTGCTCACAAACCTTGAGGGTGATCTTTCCCGTCACCTCGGTGTAAAGCTTGACCTCGAGGTGATAGGTGCCAAAGGACTTGATGGGCTCGCTCACCACGATCTTGCGCTTGTCAATGGTGATCCCGTAGTCCTTCTGCAGTCTCTCGGAGACGTCCTTGGCGGTGACAGAGCCGTAGAGTCTGCCGTCCGCGCCGCCCGGAGCGGGCATATTCACAATCATGGTCTCCAGCTTCTTTGCAAGCTCCTGTGCTTCCTTCTTTTCGGTCGCAATGCGGTAGAGGCGAGCCTCCTCCTTGACCTTGACGTCGTTGAGGGACTGCGCGTCTGCGGCCTTGGCGAGCTTGCGTGCAATCAAAAAGTTCTTTGCATATCCGTCTGCCACCTCAATGACGTCGTTCTTCTTTCCCTGTCCCTTTACGTCTGCTAACAAAATGACTTTCATGTCTGTTCCTCTTTTCTGTATCTGAACTGTTGGTTGTAATCTTAATTTTTTCCGCTCTTGCCGTAATCGTTGTCGAGATACTCGTCGATGGCAGCCTTAAGCTGCTGGGACGCCGCCTCAAGAGAGGTGTGCGTGAGCTGTGCGCCCGCCATGTCGAAGTGTCCGCCGCCGCCAAGCCTTTGCATGATGATCTGCACGTTGATCTTATCGTGCGAGCGTGCGGAGATGTTGACGGTATTCTCGGCATGAAGCAACGCAAAGGATGCCTCGATGCCGTCAATGGTCATGAGCTTATCTGCCGCCTTTGCCACCGCCACCGAATCGCTCTCGGTCGCGGGATGATCGACGCTGAGCCAGGTCAGGGCGATCTTGTCGCGGTAGGTTCTGGTGCGGCTGTCAATATCGCAGGCCGTGAAGAGATTGCTCATCGACTCGGTAAAGAGGCGTCTGGCAATATTGGTGTGCGCGCCCCTCTCGTAGAGGTAATGCACCGCCGCAAAGGTCTGCGTTTCAGCCCCCTGCGTGAAGTTCTTGGTATCCAGCATCAGTCCCGCCAGCATCAGCGTTGCCTCCTCCTTGAGGAGCGCATCGTGATGAGGACTGAGCTGCAGCATCTCACTGACCAATTCGCTCGCCGCCGCAACGCCGGGACGAATGTAGGTCATCAGAGGCTTGAATTCATAAAGATCGTCGGGACGGCGGTGGTGGTCGATGATCACCACGTTCTCCACGCACCGCAGGAGCTTGGGGCACTCGGTCTGATGGACGTTGGAAACGTCCGCCATAATCACCAAGGTATCCGAGCGAACCGCATCAAGCGCCGTATCACCGCTCACAAACATGGTCTTATACTCAGGCAGAGATGCCAAAATATCATAACAGTTTCGGAAGCTTGCGTGCTCGCGGTTGATGACCACACGAATGTGGGAGGCATCTCCGCCTCGCGCACAGATGGCAAGCCTTGCAAGTCCCACGCAGGAGCCGATGGAATCGTAGTCGGGGGCGCGGTGACCCATAATCAGCACGTTGCCCGCCTCGCGAATGAGCTGGCAAAGGTGCTGGGAGTTGACGCGGGAGGTGATGGTGGTGGAGCCCGCCATGGTGTTCACCCGTCCGCCATAGGTAGAGATGCTCTTTCCGTCGTTGACGGCAACCTGGTCGCCGCCCTTCTGCAGTGCAATATCCAAAGCGTCGGATGCCGCGCGCTCCTTGTCCTCAAAGCTGCCGTCGATGGCACCCACACCCATGGAAATGGTCACGGGGTAGCTGTTGTCGCCAAGCTTGACCTCTCGGACGGTCTCCAGAATTCGGAACTTGTTGGCGATGCAGGTGTCCAGTCCCGCGCGGTTGAAGACGAGAAGGTACTTCTCTCGCTCATACTCGCGGATCATGCCGCCAAAGCCAGCAGCCCAGTCCTTGAGAATGGTCTCAATCTCGCTCACCGCCGTACGGTAGGAGACACGGACATACTGCGCCAATTCCTGCAAGCTGTCGATAACCACATACGCCACCACAGGCTCCTCGACATATCGCTGATGGCGAAGGGCGAGCAGATCGGTCGCGTCCTGGAAGACAATGAAATAATAGTCCTTGCCGCGAGCGCGCATGGTGTAGCATCTCAGATCGTATTTTCTTCCCTCGATCTCGGTGATCATGGGACGTGTGTTGTCGATCGGAACACCGTCCTCATTGTAGGAGACGTCGCGGATCTGCATTCCTGTCTGGGCGTATCCGATGATCTCCTTCATGGGAACGCTGCAGAAGCTGCTCAAGGGAACGTTGCAAAGCGGAGAACGGAGCTGCAGGATGTCCTGCATCGCGCCGTTGACAATCTTCACCACGCCGTCCGCGCTCACGATCGCATAGGGCACGTCCACCACGTATCGGAACATATCACTGATCTCGGTCGCCATGAGTTCTGCTGTTTGGTTGGCATCGCTGATCCTACGGTATCGGATCAGATACGCCGCCAGCACCGAGCCCGACGAAATGAGATAAACCGCGAGAAGCGCCAGCGCGTAGTGCGGCAGGTGCTCGCTCGGCAGCCATCCTCGCGCTCCCATGAGAGCCAGTCCCGCCAACAGCGCCATCAGAACGAATCCGATCACGGCGCAAAGGATCAGCGGCATGCGCAGATCGGTGCGATAAGCCTTTGCTTTTCTGTTTTGCATCTATTCTAACTCCTTCCAATCGTGATGAGTTGTATCCGTCACGGAGTACCCGAGCCGTTGCCTCGGTTCATTTTGTCCTTCAGCTTTTTGCCGATCGCCTGCATGATCCGCACGTACGCGCCAAAGAAGGCGCCAAGGTAGAGCGCACCCGTCGCCGCCACCAGGAGAAATCCGATCAGAACGATCCACGCCCCCCGCCGCGAGGATTTCCCTCTCAGACGGAGCTGCTGGCGAAACGCACGCACGCCGATGATCAGGAGTGCAGGCATGAGCATGAAGGAGAGGTTTGCCGCCACCAGGGAAAGGAATCCGTTCCCCCCTGTTGGCAAGAGCGAGATCGCCAGCGCCGCCACGTAGAGCACCGCCGCCGTCAGGCTCACCGTAAAGGTCTCCGATTCAAGCGTCACCACAGCGCGCAAGCCGCTCGTGTTGTAGGCAGCATTGAGCAGACGCTGCGAGAGATATGCAGGAATCGCGCAGACCAAAAAGATCGTCGCAGGCAGCATATCAAAAATAGCATTCATCGATTGGCGAATCATAGCATCGCTCATGACGCTCTCAAAGGAAGCCTTGAGCGACTCCATCGAGGAGACGTTCGCCCCCTCGCCCGCCGCCGCGATCTGTCCGTCAATCATGGCGATCAGCTCGGCACGCGACTCCATCTGCGCCAGTACAAAGCCTTCCTTCCAGCCCTCGAGAAGCTCTCGGATCAATTCTGCACTCGGCGCGCCGTAGGTCTTGGCGATCCAAAGGATCGCAGCCCCCATCACACCGATGAGCAGCCCTCCCGTTGCAAAGCAGATGGCATAGGTCGCACCCTCTCCAAGATAAGTGGCAACCGCCAAGAGGATCGCCGCCGGCAGGATCGCCAGCGCCATGACCGCCATCAGCCAATCCCCCGTTGCGAGATACGCGCTCGCCGATGCCGCCAGCGCCAACACGGGCAGCACCCAGTATCTGCGCGTCACGGTCTGATAGTACGCGCCCGCGCATACGCCCACGCACGCGGCAGCAATCATCGCCCCCACCGCAGGGTAATAGGTCACGCCAAGCGGCAAAAGCGCCGCAGGAAGAATCGCGCCAAGGAAGCTCGCGCCCACCACAAGTCCTGTCAGCCCCCTCGCCGATCTTGTGAAAAAGAAGCCGCCCGCACAGAGCGCCGCCCACAAGACGATCGCCGCGTTCTCGTTCAAAAGCGAGAACGGAAGGGCAAAGCACGCCAGCAAAAAGAGCGCCGCCGATAAGGCAACCGACCCCCGAACGGGCGTCGGGATCGCCTCGCGGTTCCTCCAAAGGGACTCCGCCTCGTCGTATTTGATTTCCTTTTCCTCGTTCATGAAGCTCCTCCCTTCGGACACACTTTCCATAATACTATAATTTTATTATAATAGTATACCATAACTTTTCGCGTTTGTAAACACTTCTATATAATTTTATGCAAAAAATTTGCAGCGACGGCCGCGGGCTTGAAGGTTGTGGGCTTGAAGGTTGTGGGCTTGAAGGTCGTGGGCTTTGCCCATACCCACTTAAAACCTTTTTGAAAAAAGGGTTTAAGGATTCCAAAAACTTTCCGTCAAAAAGGGATTGACAACCCCAGTGGAGGATAGCGCGAACAATGTGCGCCCTCTGTGGTGCGGTGCGCGGACACCCCTCTCACCCGCTTCGCGGGAGCTCTCCCCCGGGGAGAGCCTTTTTTACTCCGTTGCTCTGCGACAAAAGTTTTCGCAGCACCAAAATTGATCTCGTAGGGGAGGGGTCTCCCCTCCCGAAAAAAACCACAAATTCCACACACGCGGGAGGCGAGACGCCTCCCCTACAAGGAATTTTATTGTTTTTTCAACAGAACCGCAGGTGCCCACCGAGACCCTGGATTCTCCACGAGGTAAGTTGGCGCTTAAACAAGCCTTCCTCCGGGAGGAAGGGGGACCACGAAGTGGTGGAAGGAGCACGCGTGCAGAATAAAATTTGTGCAAATTCCAATATTGCGCGCGCTCCCTCACCGCCTACGGCGGAGCTCCCTCCCGGAGGGAGCCTCCTGTTATGCCACCGTTACAAGAAATACGGCAAAAATCCTTCGCAGCACCAAAATTGATCTCGTAGGGGAGGGGTCTCCCCTCCCGAAAAAAACACAAATTTCACACACGCAGGAGGCGACCCTCTCACCCGCTTCGCGGGAGCTCTCCCTTGGGGAGAGCCTTTTTTCCCGTTGCCCTGCGGCAAAAATCCTTCGCGGTACAAAAATTGGTCTTGTAGGGGCGATCGCCCCTACGGCTTGGTTTTAAAATTTACCGAAATTTCGCACACGTAGGATGCAAACAGCCTCGCCCTTTGGGAGAGGTGGCAGCCGAAGGCTGACGGAGAGGGCTCTTCATTTGCCGCAGGCAACCTCATTACGAAGCACATCATTCCCCACAGGAAACAAAAAAACGAGGTGCCGTTTTGGCACCCCGTATATGGATTTAACCGCCCTGCAGCGCTCTTTCCAGCCAAACAAGACCCAGGCTGAAGGCGTTCGAGAGGCCCTCCTTCTGACCCTGCTTGACGATCTTGTTGGTGTCGGCAGACTCCACCACCTGGATCAGAACCGTCTTGGGAAGTCCCGACTCCTTGTCGTAGTCGAAGATCTCCAGGATCAAAACGTACTTCTCATTCATATCTCCGTAGCAAATGGTGTCGTCCTGACGCACCAAAGGCTTACCCATGTATTCGAGATGCTTTCCGCCTGCCAGCGGCTTGGTTTCCTTTGCCATGTTCATTTCCTCCGTTCCTTTTTCAAATTCAGATCTATCCTTACAGAACCGTCTCTGTCTCAAAAAAGCATATTTACATCATTATAGCACGAAGGCCTCGGAAAGTCAAGACCGCCTTTGCAATTTTTCCAAATTCCTCACCCGAGCGCGCATTGTTGCGCATTTTTCTGCTTTTTTGCATGATTTTACCGATTTTCTCGCAATCCTTGACAAAAGGCGTTTTTTTATATACAATGGAAGTGTATCATGTTCAAAAAAACGGAGGATGAAGTATGTTTGACGTTGCAATCATCGGAGCGGGCGTTGTAGGCGGCATGATCGCCAGAGCCCTCTCTGCGTACAAGCAGGAGATCGTGATCCTGGAGAAGGCCAACGACGTTGCCATGGGCGCAAGCTCTGCCAACTCCGCCATTGTTCACGCAGGCTATGACGCCAAGGAAGGGTCACTCAAGGCAAGGCTGAACGTCCGCGGCTCCGAGATGATGGAGAGAATCTGCCGCGAGCTGGGCGTCAAGTACCAAAACAACGGTTCTCTCGTCATCGGCTTTGATGAGGGCGACCGCAAGACCCTGGAGGGACTGCTGGCGCGCGGAAACGCCAATGGGGTCAAGGGACTCTCTATCGTAGAGGGAGCAGAGCTCCGCGCGCTGGAACCCAACCTTTCCGAGAACGTCACCTGCGCCCTTTCTGCCCCCACGGGTAGCATCGTTTGCCCTTATGAACTCACGGTAGCAGCAATCGGCAACGCCATGGACAACGGAGCAAAGCTGATCCGTAACTTTGCCGTTTCCTCCATTGACGTCATGGACGGCTTCTATCGCATCCACAGCGACACCGAGACGGTGGACGCGAGAATTGTCATCAACGCGGCAGGTCTTCATTCGGACGAGATCGCACGCATGGTGGGAGACGACACCTTCACCGTGCATCCCAGACGCGGCGAGTACGTGCTGCTGGATAAGGAGTGCGGCGCGCTCGTATCCCACACCCTTTTCCGCACCCCGAGCAAAATGGGCAAGGGCATCCTCGTCTCCCCCACCGTGGACGGAAACCTCCTCACAGGCCCCACGTCTGTAGACATGGAGGACAAGACCGACCGTGCCACCACGGCAGAGGGACTTTCCCTTGTCATGAAGCAAGCCGGTGAGAACGCGTCGGGCGTGGACTTCCGCAAGACCATCACCTCCTTCTGCGGCCTGCGCGCCGTGGGAAGCACGGGGGACTTCATCATCAACATCCCCCGCGCGCGTTTCGTCAACGTAGCGGGCATCGAATCCCCCGGCCTCTCCTCCGCCCCTGCCATCGCAGAGTACGTCATCGAGCTTTTGGAGGGAGCGGGCGAGAAATTTGAGAAGAAGACCGATTGGATTGCAACCCGCGCCCCCATGCACGCCTTCCGCGAGGCAAGCATGGAGGAAAAGAACCGCATCATCAAGGAGGATCCCACCTACGGCCACATCATCTGCCGTTGCGAGACGGTAAGTGAGGGAGAGATCCTGCACGCCATTCGCACCGAGCCCCGTCCCCGCGACCTTGACGGCGTCAAGCGCCGCACCCGTGCGCAAATGGGACGCTGCCAGGGAGGCTTCTGCTCCCCCTACATCGTAGAGCTTTTGGCAAAGGAATGGGACACCCCCTACGAATCCATCACCAAATTCGGCGGAGATTCTCTGATCAACGTCGGAAAGACCAAGGAGGCGTGAGATGACCGAGCAAAGACAGATTGATCTCGTGATCGTAGGCGGAGGCCCTGCGGGCATGAGCGCGGCGGTAGCGGCGTATCAGAGCGGCATCCGCGACATTCTCATTCTGGAGAGAGATTCTCAGCTCGGCGGAATCCTCTGCCAGTGCATTCACAACGGCTTCGGACTCCACCGCTTCGGTGAGGAGCTGACAGGCCCCGAATATGCCTACCGATATGAAAAGCAGGTCAGAGAATTGAACATTCCCTTCCTGCTCGACACCATGGTGCTGGACATTTCTCCCGACAAAACCATCACCGCCACCAACAGCCGCGATGGCGTGTTCCAAATCAAAGCAAAGGCCGTGATCCTCGCCATGGGCTGCAGAGAGAGAGCCAAGGGAGCCCTCAACATCGCAGGCAAGAGACCCGCAGGCATCTACAGCGCGGGCACGGCGCAGAAATACGTCAACCTCAAGGGCTATATGCCCGGCAAGAACGTCGTGATCCTGGGATCGGGCGACATCGGACTGATCATGGCGCGCCGCATGACGCTGGAGGGCGCGAAGGTGCACGCCGTGTGCGAACTCATGCCCTATTCGGGGGGCTTGGCGCGTAACATCGAGCAGTGCCTCAACGATTTCGGCATCCCGCTCCGGCTCAGCCACACCGTGGTGGAGATTCACGGACAGGAACGCCTCACGGGTGTGACCATCGCCAAGGTGGACGAGCGACGCCGCCCCATTGAGGAGACAAGAGAATACATTCCCTGCGACACCCTCCTCCTCTCGGTGGGCCTGATCCCCGAGAACGAGCTTTCCAAAACCGCAGGCGTCGTCATGGATCCCATCACAGGGGGCGCCAAGGTCGATCAGGACAGACAGACCGCCGTGGAGGGCATCTTCGCGTGCGGAAACGTGCTGCACGTGCACGATCTCGTGGACTACGTATCCGAGGAAGCCGAGATCGCGGGCAGCGCGGCGGCTGCGTACATTCAGAATCAGAGCGCCAAGGGCGCGAATGTGACCCTCTGCACCGACGGCAAGATCCGCTACACCGTTCCCCAGCGCATCACGGGGGAGAAGGACGTCACCGTCTACTTCCGCGTGGCGGACGTCTACAGAGACGCCAAGATCGTGGTCAAGAATGGCGACGAGGTGATCTATTCGAAGAAGAAGCTCAAGCTCGCACCGGGCGAGATGGAGTGCATCACTCTGAGCCCTGAGCAGTTTGCAAATGCCAAAGAGCTCCGCTTTTCGTTGGAGGTGTAAGAGATGACGAGAGAACTCATTTGTATCGTATGCCCCAAGGGCTGTCCCATGAAGGTGGAGATCGAGGGCAAGGAGGTTGTCTCCGTCGAGGGCTTCACCTGCCCCCGCGGCAAGAAATACGCCATTGACGAATGTACGCACCCCATGCGCACCGTTACCACCACCGCACGTACCGACCGCGGCGGCGTGATCGCGGTCAAGACCGACAAGACCATTCCGAAGGAAAAGATGTTCGAGCTCATGCAGGAGATCAACCGCATAACGGTCACGCTCCCCGCACGCATCGGAGACGTTGTCCTTCAAAACGCCGTCGGAACAGACGCCAACGTCGTCGTAACGGCAAATCAGGACTGATAAACCAAAAGAGCCTCCAATGCAAAAAGCATTGGACGCCCTCTTTTTTATGCTCTTTTAGTCCTCGTCGTCGGACTTCTTCTTTTTCATCACGAACCAGCCTGCGGACAGACCCATGAGCGCGATCGAGATCGCACT
>JAZQVI010000010.1:0-19840 GCA_045631745.1 Eubacteriales bacterium | reverse complement strand
ATTGGTCTTTTTGTGCGTGCTGGAGGCAATTCTGATGACCTGTCTGTCTCTCATGGTTGCCTATTGCTTTCTTCGCATCAGTGGTCTGGCGGGAATTCTTCTGTCGTTGCACTGTGTTTGGATCATCTATCTTCTGATTTTTTCCTGTGCCGTGTTTTTCAGAAACTGACGAAAAGGGATTCCGAATCGTTTGTTCGGAATCCCTTTTTTTAGTTATTTTCCAAGCGTTTCAAAATGCTTTCATAGGTTAGTCCGTAGCTCTGTGCGATGTCGCGGGCGTAACTCTTTCCGTCCGGTTTTGCGCGTTTGATCAAGAAGGAACGCTTTCCTTCGCCCTCAACACCTGCTACTAACGTATCGATGGCAACACCGCCCGATTCGAGAGACTTGCGATTGAGTTCGTCGATTTCTGCCGCCAATTCGTGAAGATGGGTAGAGAAGAGGCATCGACAACCGATATGGGAGAGTCCGCTGAGAACCTCTGCCGCAATGTAAGAGGCTTCGTAGCTGCCTGTGGAGGAGAGAGACTCGTCCAACAGCACCAGACTGTTTTCGGTAATGCAGTCGAAGATCTCGCCCAGCCGTGCACATTCTTCGCCGAGACGTCCTTTGTCAATGGTGTCCTCGGCGCCGCTTGGGAAGTGTGTGTAAATGCCATCAACAGGAGAGAGGGTGATCTCCTCGGCAGGCAGATACATTCCAAGCTGCAGCATCACTTGAGCAAGTCCGATCGCGCAGGTAATGACCGATTTTCCTCCTCGGTTGGGGCCTGTCAGAACGTATATAGCGGCGTTTTCATCAAATGCAAGATCGTTTGGAACGACCTCACCGTCAATCTTCAGCGCAACACAGGGGTTGTAAAGGCCTTTTGCGGCAAAGGCTCTTTCCTCCATGGGGCGAATATTGGGAATACAGAGGGGGCAGCCCTTTGCCTGAAGCTTTTTGAGCATCTCGGTCCCGCGAACCAAAAACTCAAATTCGGGCATGAGATTCAGCAAAAATTCGGTATTCTCAAGGACGTAGGTCTGCACGATCTTTTTCCAGGATCGGAGCGATGCTCTGTAAACGTCATTGATCGCAGAGTGGAAGGCAAGCGAAAGCGCGGTTTTCTGGTTTTCCGACTGCTTTTTTCCAAATGGAACGAGGTTTGCAATGCAGGTGTAGGAATCGTTCTTGAAGTTCAGACGAAGGATCTTGTCGATCACGTCCCCCGATTTAAAGGACTCTGCATTGATCGAAAGAACACCCGCTTCGGCCGGACGGAGCTGGGAATCAAGGTTGACACCGATCGTCACACTTTTGATCTCGCGCACACGCTGGGTGAGCTCGTTCAGTTTTTCGTTGAGCTCCTTGTAGTAATCGCTCTCGGCAAGCTCTGTGATCAGCTCGCAAAGAGAGAGGAATGCAGGACTTTTCAAGGAATCCTTCACCTTCTTGAGTGCATTGTGAAGAATTTCGATACTGGATACGTAGAGTTCAATCTCGGTAATGCTGGAGAGATAGTCGTTGGGGTCTCCGTTGTCCGATTCCAGGCGACGAAGCTCGGTGATGTCGTTAAGGACAGGAACCAGGCGGTTTAGCATCTCGGTCAACTCACCACAACGCATCATGTCGTCAAAGGTGGCGATTCGGTAGGACATGACCTCCACATCATCGGTGAAAAAGGTGGAGAGATCCCGGGACTTCAGCGTGAAAGCCTCCAGCAGTCCAAGCTCCTCAAGGGTGAAAAGATCAATGTCGGGGATCATATCGGAGCCGTCATTTTGGGGACGGCTTTTTCCGTTTGGATAGATTAAGCTGAAATTCTGAAAATTCATGCAATCTCCGTTCTGTCACCGCAGTGACTTAAAAATCTAAAGACATTATATCACAAAAAACACGCCCCGTCTATAGCGTGAGCGGAAAAGTTACAAAATATCTTTGTTTCCAACTTGAATTTTCTTGATTTTCTTCTGCGAATGTGGTATGATGAAGAAAAAAGGAGGTGGGAAAGGATGGATAGGACGCGCCCTGTGACCAATATTACCGAGCTGTTGGAATGTCAGGCGGTAAAAGATCTCATGACAGTTAACGGCTTTGCCTGGACAGGCTCGGCGTTTAACCGATTTCGTGCGTTGTGTATCTGCGTTGAGAGAACCCCCGATACTCCTATAGGACTTTGTATGCAGACCTATCTTAAGGATGTGTTTGCGTGCAACTTGCCCATCAACCTTTCCGCCTGCCAACAAATTTGGAAAGAAACATCCGATCGTCTGCTTCTTGGAGATGTGACACCGCATTGTTTTCAATACACCGAACATTGCTCTGTCCGTTTGCCGAGTGTTGATGCGTCTTCTCCACAAAAAACATTTCTCCTCAATGACCTGCGTGTGGACGCAAACGATTGGGAGCAATGGAGAGGGAAGGCCGAGGATATCCTCTCATCGGTATTGAAGGAGGGGAGAATGGTTGGTGTTGCGCTCCCAGAGGGATATGCTTTTGAGAAAACAAGTCTGTACAATGCCAATCGCGCGATCGAGAAGAGAGATTGGAATTGTTCGGCCTGGATCTCCCAGTTGGTGTATTTTCTTTGTGATTTTTGTGCCTCTCACGACACGCGCGGAGGGATCTATGGCTGCGGTGACGGAGCAAAATTATGTGCTTTTTTGCAACACGTATCGAAATCTACGCGACTTCCGAATCTCTGCTTGGGAGATGTTCAAGCCGATGCGGAGGCACTTTTGCCGATCTGTCGGTTGATCCTGTCCGAGCGAGGTAGGGTGGGAGACGGCGTGCCGCCCGTGCTTGTTCTCAGTCCCAGTTGAACTGTGTAAGCTCTCCCGCTGTCCTCAGCCCCTCGAAGTCTCCTTGACGGAGCACCTCATAAACGGCGATCGCCACGGAATTGGAAAGATTGAGGGATCGGAGTCCGTTCCGCATGGGGATCCGCACGCATCGGTCAGGATTGTCATGCAGAAAGTCCTCGGGCAGTCCGCGGCTCTCCTTCCCGAAGAACAGGTATACCTCGTCTGGGTAGTGCACGTCGGTGTGGCGGTATTTTGCCTTGGTGGAAAAGCAGAAGAAGTCGGCATCGGGATGTTTCTCGAAAAAATCCTCCATGCTGTCGTAATAGGTAATGTCCAGCTGATGCCAGTAGTCCAGCCCTGCGCGCTTAAGCTTTTTGTCGTCAATGGTAAATCCCAGCGGACGGATCAGGTGGAGAGAGGCGCCGGTGGCAGCGCAGGTGCGCGCGATATTCCCCGTGTTTTGGGGAATTTCCGGCTCGTGAAGAACGATGTGAATGTGACTCATAAAACACCTCTGTTTGAATTTCTGACCCAATCATAGCACATTTTCTGAAAAACTGCAAGACAGAACGCTGAAAAAGCGTTCTTTTTTCTTAAAATTTACAATACCATAATATCTTTATGTTGGAAATGGTGTATAATATAAGATGAATTTATTTTTGCGCCAAGTGGCGGAAAGGACTTTTTTTATGTCTTTGTTAACCAAGATTTTCGGAACATACAGCCAGCGTCAGCTCAAGAAGGTAAATGAGATTGCCGATCAGGTAGACGCATTGGCTGACAAATACAAATCCATGAGCAACGCAGAGCTGCAGGCGGTGACGCCTGCGCTGCGGGCGCGCTTGGATGCAGGAGAGACGCTTGACGATATTCTTCCCGATGCCTTTGCGGCAGTCCGCGAGGCAGACGAGCGTGTTTTGGGCAAGCGTCCCTTCCGCGTGCAGGTGGTGGGCGGCATCGTGCTCCACGAGGGACGAATTGCCGAAATGAAGACCGGTGAGGGTAAGACGCTGGTAGCAACGCTTCCCGCATACCTGAACGCGCTGACCGGAAAGGGCGTTCACATCGTGACCGTCAACGATTACCTCGCGCGCGTCGGCGCGGAGGAAATGGGACGCGTTTACGAATTTATGGGATTGACTACAGGGCTTGTGGTTCACGGACAGAGCCCAAGCGAAAAGATTGCGGCATACCGGGCGGATATTACCTACGGAACCAACAACGAGTTTGGGTTCGACTATCTGCGTGATAACATGGTTATCTACAAGGAGCAGATGGTTCAGAGAGGTCACGTCTTTGCCATTGTGGACGAGGTGGACTCCATCCTTGTTGACGAGGCGCGCACGCCCTTAATTATTTCGGGTGCGGGCGATCAAGTGTCCGATCTTTACGAGAAAGCTGACCGCCTGGTTCGCACGATGCGCAAGTTTGTAATCAAGGAGCTGGATGCCAAGGAGGATCACGACAACATCGATGCCGACTATATCGTGGACGAGAAGGCAAACAATGCGATTCTTACCGACCGCGGCGCTAAGAAGGCAGAGGCATTCTTTGGAATTGAAAATCTGAACGGGGAGGGCAACACCGTTCTTGCGCACCACATCAATCAGGCGATCCGCGCGCACGGATGTATGCACCGCGACCAGGACTACGTTGTCAATGAGAACGGGGTCGTGATTGTTGATGCCTTCACGGGACGTCTGATGCCGGGCAGACGCTATTCAAACGGATTGCATCAGGCGATCGAGGCAAAGGAAGGCGTTCAGTTGCAAAAGGAGAACAAGACCCTTGCCACCATCACCTTCCAGAACTATTTCCGTATGTACCGCAAACTTTCGGGTATGACTGGTACGGCACTCACCGAGGAAAATGAATTCCGCGAGATCTACAGCCTTGACGTTATTGAGATTCCCACCAACAAGCCTATGATCCGCCGCGATCATCCCGATGCCGTTTATCGGAGTGTGAAGGGCAAATACAACGCGATCGTGGAAAAGGTGAAGGAATGTCACGCTAAGGGGCAGCCAGTCCTTGTCGGAACGATCTCGATTGAGAAATCCGAGGAGCTTTCCGTTCGTCTTCGTAACGCGGGAATTCCGCACACGGTTCTGAATGCAAAATACCATGCAAAGGAAGCCGAGATTGTCGCACAGGCGGGAAAATTCGGTGCCGTTACCATTTCTACCAATATGGCAGGACGCGGAACCGATATTCTCATGGGCGGAAACCCCGAGTTTATGGCAAAGGCGGATATGCGCTCCAAGGGGATTCCCGAGGAGCTGATCGCCCGTTGCAGCGGCATGACCGAGACCGATAATGAGGAACTGATCGCGGCGCGCGAGATGTTCCGGGAGTTGGTCGAAAAATATAAAAAGCAGATTGAGCCAGAGGCAGAGAAGGTGAGAGCCGTTGGCGGACTCTTCATTCTCGGAACCGAGCGTCACGAGAGCCGTCGAATCGACAACCAGCTTCGCGGACGTTCGGGACGTCAGGGAGACCCGGGTGAATCCAAGTTCTATATCTCCATGGAGGACGATCTGATGCGCCTCTTTGGCGCAGAGCGTATGCAGTCGGTTGTAAATGCCTTGCAGATGCCTGAGGATATGCCCATTGATGCCAAGCTTTTGTCCGATGCCATCGAGCGCGCGCAGAAGCGCATTGAGGATGCAAACTTCAAGAGAAGAAAGTACGTCCTCTCCTATGATGACGTGATGAATCAGCAGCGAAGCCTGATTTACAAGCAGAGACAGGATGTTCTTGACGGAGAGGATATTTCACAGACCATTCGCAAGATGATTTCCACGACCGTTGACGAATACGTGAGATTCTTTACCGCAGAGGATGCGGCAGAGGATTGGAATTTCGATGCGCTTCGCGCACACTTTATGGGTTATCTCACCACCGAAGAGGATTTCCGTTATTCCGAGGAGGAGCTTTCCTCTATGACCCGAGAGGGGCTGATTGAAGCCCTCAATGACCGTGCGATGGGCCGTTATGAGGAGAAGGAGCAGCTCTTTGGATCCGAGGTCTTCCGCGAGGTGGAGCGTGCGATCCTGCTCAAGAGCGTGGATTCTGCATGGATGGAGCACATTGACGTGATGGACGATCTCAAGGACACTGTCCGTCTCCAGGCATACGCACAGCGTGATCCCGTGACCGAATACCGTATTCAGGGAGCGGATCTCTTTGACACGATGGTGAATGATATCCGTCAGAATACCGTCCGCACCATTTTGTCTGTCGTACCCCGTCAGCAGCCCATTCGCCGTGTGCAGGTTGCAAATCCCATCATGGCAGGCTTTTCGGGAGGAGAACCCAAAAAGGTGATTGTTAAAAAACAGGCGCTTGCCGCATCTGCAAAGACTGCGGGCAGAAACGATCCTTGCCCCTGCGGCAGCGGAAAGAAGTATAAAAATTGCTGTATGAGATCCTCCTCCGAGGAATAACAGAAGCAACAAAAGAGGTGAATGAACGTGGGATTCGGATATCTTTTGCTGGGATATTTGACGACCTTTTTGCTGAAGATGCTGGCGTCTGCCTTGGGCGTTGGCTCTTTGGCGTTACTGATCGGATATTTTCTGATGTGGACGGGACTGCGCATGCTTCGGTTGTTCTGTCGCGCATTTGAATGGGCGGAGTGGGCGTTGTATCCCATGATGGTGACCGCTCTGTTTGGACTGTTTGCGGATCTGTCGGATCTCTTCCTTTGGAATCTTTCATTCCTTGGGGGAATTTCTGCGGTGATGGCGTGGGTGGAATTCGTTTTGATAATGGTTTATCATGCCGCACTTCTTTCCGCGATCCGTGAGATCGGGGAGCAGGTGGAACTGAAAAAGATCTCTGCCGCAGCGATTCGCAATTCCATCATCGTGCTTCTTTACGCGGTGGTTTACATGCTTTACTTTATTCCGGGGCTCTTTCCGGATGCTGCGCGAGGATACCTCACGCTCTCTATGACGCTTTTGAACGTGGCGTGGATCTTCTGTAATCTTTGGCTGATCTTGAATTGCACGAAGGATATCGTCGCCGAAGGGCAGGAGGAGCCGGAGCCCAAGCGATACAAATGGGAGTTCCTCAACCGTATGGGGGATCAGTTTGAGCAAAATATAAAAAAAGCCGCAGACTCCAATCGGGAGGCGATTGAGGAGAATCTGCGCAAAAAGCAGGAGCACCGCGGCGGATCTGCTGGGAATTCTGCAAACAAATCCAAGAAAAAATGATTTTTAAAGAAAGGAGCCGTTGAAGGATGAAAAAATTGAAGATAGGCTTTTGGCTGCTCCTTCTCGGAGGCTTCTTTTTGTGGAATCCCATCATTGGAGTTAAGGATTTTTTGCCTGATGCCATTGGCTATTTTTTGCTTCTTGTCGGTCTTTCCCGATTGGCAGATCTGAATGACGATCTTGCAGAGGCGAGACAGGCTTTTCGTTCCATGCTGTGGGTGAGTCTTTTGCAGATTGCCGCGTGGATCCTGGTTTCAAGATTCTTGCATAAGACTGATATGGATATGAACCAATATGAGGAGCCCGTTTGGGTGCTGGTCTTTGCACTTGTCTTTTTGGCATTGGAGTGGTATCTGATGATTCCTGCTTGGAAGCTCTTTTTTAAGGGGCTTTCGGATCTTGCACAATATCACGGAGGAAGTGCGCTTCTTACCGAGGTGCGAGGCAAGTCTCTGTGTGAGCGAATGATTGCAAACACACGAGCTTTTATTATAATCAAGGCCTTGCTGACGGTTCTGCCAGAGGCATCCGTTTTGACGACCTTCGAAAGCGAAGTAGAAAGCAAGGTGTTTTTCTTTGATTGGTTTCCGTTTTTGTCAACCTTCCGTACAGTGGCATTTCTCGTGGGGCTTCTCCCGGGGCTCATTTGGCTCGTTGGCTTTTTGAGATTGATGCGAGGTGCCCTGAGGGACAAGCCATGGCAAGCATCCCTTGCGGAGTATTACCACAATGAGATCACGCCTGACGTGGGATTTCTTTTGAATCGCCGCGTGCGAGATTCCTTCGCCTTTTTCAAGATCGGAATCGTTTTCTGCATCAATTTAACCATGCAGTATCGTACGATTTTGCCAGACTGGATCTCGGTGATCCTATTCCTTTGCGGTGGAATTCTGCTGGGAATGTTGGTTGAAGGCATTAAACCATGCCTTGTCAGCGGGGGACTGTTGTTCGTTGTGGGGATCATCCGAACCTTCCTACAGGATTCCTTTCTGAAGGATGAATGGACGCCTGAGGCAGCGCTGGTGATGCCGGATGTTGCAGATCGATACTTGGTTATCCGTATCTTCAGCTGGGCAGAAGCGGCTATGACCTTTGTGTTTGTTTGGTGCGTGTTGCGGGCACTCTTCTCCATGGCAAGAAAACATACATCCGTCGATTATTCAGAGGATCCCGCGCTTTCCGAGCGTGCGACGGCGCGTCTGCACGCCGACCTTTGGAAACGTTCTCTTTATGCGCTGATCGCATTTGGTTTTTCCTCTGTTTCAAAAATTTTGGAGATCGAGCTGCAGCCGATACAGGAGTACAGCTGGATTTGGCTCCTTCAGGTCGGATGTTCCTTTGTTGCAGTGCTGTTCTTCTGCGCATACCTTGACCGACTTGCAGAGGCGATCGCAGACCGCTATCCTGCAAAACGGCGTATAAATTGATTCTTTTTACACATACTGTTCTTGCAAAGCCGCAAAAAGGCGGTGTGTTTGCAAAGGAGAACAGAATATGCAAAACAATCAGAATCAAAACAAGAATCAGAACAAGAATCAGAACAAGAATCAGAACAATCAGAATCAGAATCGTCAGGATCAGAACAAGGCGGAGAACAACCGTCGCGACGATACCAAATAAAACGAATCTGAGGCCCGCTACGGCGGGTACATAAACAAGAAAAGGATCAGAGAAAGGGAGGGGAGTAGATGTTTGAGATTGATCGGATACCCGAGAATGTTCGAAATGCGTTAGTACATATTACTTCCTCGACGGAAGCTCTGAAATTGGCAGTTTTCTGCGACAAGAATCTTGATTGGGAATCGGCAGAGGTCTATTTGCTTGCCGATGACACGCACCTCTGGTCGGTGTGCGGACGGCAAGCATCGGACGGAGCGTTGTGGGAGATCCTCTCCGTTGATCGGATTCTTCTCAAGGATTGTGAATCTTTCTTTGTTGAGGAGCAACTTTCTACGGCGAGACTGATCGCGCGAGGGCAGGAGGGCGCCCGTCTTGTGGCGTGTTTCTCCAACTCCTGCAAGGATTCTGTCTTTGTATTCGTCAAATACCTTGACAAAATGCTCAAGGGAGAGGATTTTAGTGTTGATCCGGATGATCTGCAAAAGACCAAGACTTGTCCCAAGTGCGGTATGTACTACCCCAATTCGGGCAATCGTGTATGTCCGAACTGTATGGAAAAGGGGAAGATCCTTCGACGGATGCTTTCCTTCTTCGGTGCCTATCGAGCACGGCTGATTTGGATTCTTTTATCCCTGATGCTGCTGACTGCTATGAGCATCATCACGCCGTATTTTACAGGTGCATTTTTCTATGATGACGTGCTGGATGCAGCTGGCGCGTTTTATGGGGATATCCTGTTTGCGGTAGGCGTGCTTCTTGCGACCAAAGTGCTCAATATGCTGGCGGGAATGGTCAACAACTATGTGACCTCCTCTGTGGCGGCGGGAATGGTGTTTGATCTGAAGAAGACCATTTTTTCCTCAATCAAGAGGTTGTCTCTCGGTTTCTTTTCCGGCAGACAAACGGGAGGATTGATGACGCAGGTAAACGACGATTCCAACACCATCTATTCCTTTTTCTGCGACATTCTTCCGTATTTTGTTGTCAACATTGTAAAAATTGCGGCTTTGACCGTTTTGCTATTCTTAATCGAGCCCCTTTTAGCCCTCTTGGCGCTTGTAACGGTGCCCCTGTTCTTCTTACTTATGAAATCGGCGTATCGACGCGAAAAAAAGCTCCATGCGCAGCGCTTTACGGGTGCGAGACAGCTTAATTCCTTTCTTGCGGATATCCTGTCCGGAATGCGGATCGTGAAGGCATTTTCAAGGGAACGGGATGAAATCGATCGTTTCTCCGAGAAAAACGAAAAATTGGCAGGAAGCGAGCACAATCTGACCGTCTACCACAACTATGTCGGACATTCTGCGGGAATGCTACTCTACGCGGGAAATCTCATAGCGTTTGCCGTGGGAGGATGGATGGTCATGACGGGCTACGTGGGGGCTTGGAGCATTCGGAATACGGCGCTTACCTACGGTATGCTTGCTACCTTCTTGTCATACATGAATATGATCTATACTCCCTTGCACTTCTTTGCAGATATGACGAACAGAACCTCAGACTGTGTCAATGCGATGCAGAGGTTGTTTGAGATCATGGATGCAGAGGCCGAGATCAAGGAATCCGAAACGGCAATCGCGCCGACCGATCTGGACGGGCGCGTAGAGTTTCGCGACGTTTCCTTCTCCTATACCAAGGGAAGAAGAATTATTGACGATGTCAGCTTTTCCGTTTCCTCGGGGGAGATTTTGGGAATTGTCGGTCACACGGGTGCGGGAAAGAGCACGCTTGCAAATCTTTTGATGCGACTGTACGACGTCCAGGATGGCGCGATTTATGTGGGCGGACATAACGTCAAGGATCTCAAATTTTCGACACTGTATGATCACATCGCGATCGTTTCGCAGGAAACCTACCTGTTTATGGGTACGATCCTGGATAACATTCGTTATGCGCGCCCCGACGCCAGCTACGAAGAGGTCATCGAGGCGTCAAAATGCTCGGGGGCACATGATTTTATTATACAATTACCGGACGCATATCATACCAAGATCGGATTCGGATACCAGGATCTGTCGGGCGGAGAGCGTCAGAGAATTTCCATTGCACGCGCGATTCTGAAAAATCCCAAAATCCTGATCCTCGACGAGGCAACTGCGGCAATGGATACGGCTACCGAACGAAGGATCCAGGAAGCCATCTCCAAGCTGATTGAAGGGAAGACCACCATCATGATTGCGCATCGCCTCTCGACCTTGCGCGACGCCGATCATCTGATCGTGATTGAGCGAGGGAAGGTTGCGGAGACGGGAACCCATGCCGAGCTGTTGAAGAAAGAAGACGGAATTTACAGAAGATTGTATGATCTTCAAATGGAAGCGTTGAAGAACGCGGGAATCGTTGAGTAAGGAGGAGAGGACATGAGACAACCCCCAAGTCATTGGATGCATTTCCACAGAGATGAAGGCAGGGGAGAGCGGCGCGAGGCGCGCAGACCGGAGCGCTCTTTGGCAGAAATTTCGGTCACCGTTTGGCTATCTCCTGAAAATGTCGTCTTTTCTCTCCGAAACGGCCTGCTTTATGCAACTGTTTTGGGTGAGGAGCGGCGTGTGACACTCTTCCGTCAGTTCCCACTCGATCTGCTTTGGGAATATATCTCGGTTCTTGACGAGGAAATGCGCGAGGTGGGAATCATCAGAGATATCGCCACCTTTGATGAGGCAACACGTTCGCTGTTGGAAAAAGAATTGAAGAAACGCTATTACACCGTCACAGTCACTGCAATCCTTTCTGTGAAGGAGCGGTTTGGCTGCTCCTATTGGCAGGTGCGTACAGAGGAAGGCTTGATAAAGTTCACCCTGCGCGATACCATGCGGAGTATTTCGTCGGTCAACGGCAGCCGCGTGTTCTTTACAGATGTGGACGGAAATCGCTATGAGATTCCGGATCTCGCTGCTTTAGATCCCAAGAGCAGAAAATGCTTGGAGCTGTACATATGAGATTTCGAAAAGAGAAGAAACCGTTATCTGCAAGAGCGCGGTTGGAAAAGATTCTGTCTGAATCGGAATTGTCAGAGGTGCAAAACGTTCTTTACACAGATCTCTCTATTGATGAACCGAATGACAAGCAGGAAACCCTGCTCTATTGCACACAGACCCATTTGGGTGTGTGTAGAAATGGTGAAAGAACCGCTTGGAGGCCTTTGAGCGAGATTACCGATCTTGTCTTAAAAAAGGGAGTTGGCTGTATTTCGGTCGAATATACCGACAAGATGAGCGCAGAGCCGATCATTCTTGCCAGGGGATCGGCTGGGAGAAGAACCGATACGGCAGAATTTGTGAAGAGCGTTAACAAAATGCTGCGAAGCCAAGGGGAGGCGACCTTGGCAGTGTGGAATAAGAAAACGGATAAGCCGTCTCATATCAGCATGAAAAGGGCACTGATCAGACTTGCCAAAATGTCAAGACCTGAGTGGAAATTCCTTTTGATTTCAGTCGTGTTCTTTGTCTTGACAACTGCCATCGGTCTCTTGATTCCATATCTCAATCGCGTTTTGATTGATGATTATATCAAGAACGAGGCTCTCGGCAGTCAGCTGATTTCCACCTTTTTATGGGGCTTTTTGGGCGTTGTTGCTTCCATTTTTCTTTTCAATCTTCTGCAACGTCTCATCTCAATGCTCCGAGGATATTTCCTCTCGGTTGCAGGAAACCGCTTGATCGTTCGCTTGCGTGATGTTGTTTTTCGTAAGATTCAGGAGCTTTCGATCTCCTCTATCTCGGGACAAACCTCCGGAGAGTTGATGAAGCGCGTTGATGGAGATACGATGCACATCAAAAACTTCATCACCGGACAACTTCCGGCTCTTTTAGAGCAGTCTCTGCTCTTGCTGTCGGTTGTCGTCGTCCTTTTCTTTAAAAATTGGCGGCTTGCGTTAATCGTTTTGCTTCCGGCCCCTTTGATCATGCTTGCTTTCAGGACGTTTTGGAGATGGATGCGAAGACTTTCGCGTCAGATCAGAGATCTGAATGCCAGGGAAAACGCGATCCTGCACGATATTTTTTCCGGAATCCGCGTGGTAAAATCCTACGGCATGGAAGAAAAAGAGGAGGCGCGATACATCAGAGCGGCGGCAAAAGAAAAGACTGCACAACTTCGGCAGGAGCGCATGTGGGCGCTTTTGATGCCGATGCTTCAGTTTTTGATGGGACTTGGAGAGTATGCACTGTTATTCTTTGCAGGCTGGCAGATCGTGAATGAGGGAAGCATGACCATCGGAGAGCTTTCCCAGCTTTCTGCTTATGCGGCGATGATCTATTCCCCCTTGGCGACACTGTTACGCGCACCGAGGATGTTCGTGCATATGCTGACCTCTCTTTCCGCGATCTTTGAGCTGTTGGATCAGCCTGCCGACGTGGCCGATCTCCCCGATGCAAAGCACCTTTCTGACATTGAGGGAGAGATCGTGTTGGATCACGTGTCCTTCGGATATGAGAGTGCCGAGGAGGTCATTCATGACATCTCGCTCACGATCCAACCGGGGGAATTTATCGGCTTGGTCGGTCGCTCCGGGGTAGGGAAGTCCACGCTGATCAACCTCATCATGAGAATGTATGATGTTGACGACGGTGCGATCTTGATCGATGGTACCGATATTCGACAGATCGACCAGGCGAGCTTGCGCTCTCGAATGGGCGTGGTGCTACAGGAGAATTTCCTTTTTTCAGGTACACTTTGGCAGAATCTCGTTTATGCAAAACCCGATGCAACTCGTGACGAGGTGATTGCGGCGGCAAAGGCTGCAGGCGTGCACGAATTCGTCCTTCGATTGCCGGACGGATATCAAACGGTGATTGGCGAGAAGGGATACACCTTGTCGGGCGGAGAGCGACAGCGCGTTGCGATCGCGCGTGCACTGTTGCATGATCCTAAGATCCTGATTTTGGACGAGGCGACCTCTGCGCTGGACACAGAGACCGAAAAACAGATTCAGGACGCTTTAGCGGTTCTTACAAAGGAGCGTACCACCATTGCGATTGCGCATCGGCTTTCCACTCTTCGAAATGCGACACGGCTTGTGGTGTTGGAGAAGGGAAGAATCGCCGAGGTTGGCTCTCACAATGAGCTTATGGCGCAGAAGGGCATCTATTACGGGCTTGTGATGGCGCAAAGGGAAATGTCACAAATTGATTAAATCAAAAAAAGGGAGCCTCAAGGCATGTTGCACTTGGGGCTCTCTCTTTGAATATTGTGTCTGTATTAGCCGTTGGAATCATCCATTTCAATCGATGCGGTCACAATGAAGTTTTTCACCGACTGAATGATGTTTTCGCACTGGGGCTTGTTGTCATAGGATTCACCGATGAAGGCGGGCGCGGAACCGATGTTTTTCAAAACATAGCGGTAGTTTCCGAACTTGTCGCAGTCAACGAAGAAGTTGCCTACGTATGCCGCGCGCTTGAAGGATTCAATGCCCTTGCGGCAGGCAGACTCGCTTGCGTAGAAGCGGCTGGAGTAGAGGATCTGACCGTTGCTTGCAAGGAGATAGAAGCAGAACTCGTTCTGCTCACGGCAGATCTCAAATTTGCCCTTCTTCGGTGCACTTGCCTCTGCCTTTGCGATCGCGTTCCAGTCGATATCATCGGCAGTTTTTTTCGTGACACGTGCCAGCTCAAACGCCTTCAGCTCCTCCTTTGAGGGAGTAAAACGAATGATGTGAGCATTGTTAGCAAAGTTGCGAACCGACTCGGCGCACTTCTGGCACTGCTCTCTGGTGGTGTAGTTTTCGCCGTAGTACTTGTTCGCGAGAATGAAACGATAGCGATTGTACTTATCGACCTTAATGTCAAACTCCTCAGTCGCAACTGTGCGCTTGAAGGTGTTCAGACCATTGAGCGCGCCAAGCATGGATGTAAAGCTGGGACTTTCAAAAAGGATCTGTCCGTTGTTTGCAATCAGATAGAAGTGGTAGCCGTCCACCTCAAGGCTGAATTCGTATTTTCCAACAGCCTTGGATCCGTTTCGGAGGATCTCCTTTTCCGCCTCACCGATTGCGTGCTCAAAGGCCAGTCGAATATCCTCCTCAGTTGTCTGATAGAAGGGGCGAGCGGCAGTGTAATAAACAGGCTTGGGAGCCTCTGACTTAGCAGCTGATGCCTTCTTGGTGGCAGGAGCTGCCTTTGCAGCAGCCTTTGTTGCAGGCTTTGCAGCTGCTTTCTTTGCAGGGGCTTTAGCTGGGACAGCCTTTTTTTCGGGGGCCTTGGTCACACCGGTCTTCGCCGTAGCCTTTGCAGCAGAGCTTTTCGCGGTGACTGTCTTTGCAGCTGTTGCCTTTTCGGTTGATTTGGTGGTAACTTTTGCCGTCGTTTTCTTTGCCGCAGGTTCGGGTTGAACCACCAGGCCCGCAGGAGCCTTTGCGGGGGCTACCTTAATGGCGGTTTTTGCGGAGGGCGCCTTTTCTGTCGTTTTTGCGGCCTTGAGATCCGCCTTTTTCTCTTCCTCTTTTTTCTTTCCATTAAACAAATTAAAGATTGCCATGTTGTGCCTCCTGATTCAATCGTATTTCTATTTTAATTGTAGCATACCGGGATGAAAAAGTCAACGGCTTTTGAAAATTGTTTCCCTGTTTCCAAGAAAAAAAGGGCGCGCCCATTCATTCAATGGGGCGCGCCCGAATTTGGTTTTAACCCATCATTTCTGCTGAAATGATGTCAAGAACCTTCTGATAGCAACCTCCGCATCCGGTGGAGCAGTTTGTGATGCTCTGGACTGCCTCAAAGAGCTTGAGAACATCATCAAATTTCTGTTGCGTGTGAAGAGCGACAACAATGTCGTTATAGGTTACCTGCTTGCAGTTGCAAACGATGGTGTTTTCCATATCATTCTCCAAATCAATTATTTGCCAAAGTATCTCTCAAGAAGTCCTGCAAATGCGCGACCGTGTCTTGCCTCGTCCTTTGCCATCTCGTGAACCGTGTCATGGATCGCATCGAGGTTGAGCTGCTTTGCCATCTTTGCAAGTTCAAATTTACCTGCGGTTGCGCCATTCTCAGCTGCTACGCGAACAGAGAGGTTCTTCTCGGTGGAGTCGCTTACGCACTCGCCAAGGAGTTCTGCAAACTTTGCAGCGTGCTCTGCTTCCTCAAGAGCCGCTTCCTTCCAATAAAGTGCGATTTCGGGGTAGCCTTCTCTTGCGGCAACGCGAGACATTGCGAGGTACATACCAACCTCGGTGCATTCGCCCTGGAAGTTTGCGCGCAGACCTTCAATAATTTCAGCAGGAGCATCCTTTGCGATGCCAACGACGTGCTCAGTTGCCCAAGTCATGCCGGTCTCGGTGATCTCCTCAAATTTTTCGCCGGGGGCCTTGCAGAGAGGGCATTGATCGGGTCTGACATCCGATTCTACGATTTCTCCGCAGATTGTGCATCTCCATTTTTTCATAATCAAGATCTCCTTATAAATATTTTTCTTTTTATTTTTTGTGTTTGTTTGGTGAGTGATTCACCACAATTATTATATCATAAAATCATGTGTCTGTCAATGAAAATAATTCTGAAAATTTCAAACAGAAAAATCAAAATTGACCTTGACAGATCATGCTTTTTAGGGTAAAATTTAAGTAGAGTTTTGACAATGAAAAGGAGGAGCGGACGGTGGATTCGTTTTCGTCAAAAAAGGCTTCCGAGCAGATCAATTCGGGAAGCGTTTCTTTTTTTTGCTTTTTTCTTGTAACCGTGCTTTTTGTTCTGGCGCTGGTTCCGATTTTGACCTCCTTTGCTTATCATGAATCGCCAAAGCTTCTTCTTGCATCTTTGAACAACGATTCGGGAGGAGAGAAAGAGCCGCCCGAGCAGAGTTTTGTCCCGGTTTTTGCTCCGTCCTCGGTTGTGATCAAGCCAAACGCAACCTCGCAAACGGTTGTTTTTGGCAAGGATGATAAAACCAAGGTGGATTCCCAGTTTGCGGTTCTCCTGGACGCGGAAACGGGAGAAATCCTGGCAGGGAAGCAATCGGATGTTCAATTTTCTCCTGCATCTATGACCAAGGTGATGACCTTGATCGTCGCTTGCGAAAATCTAAGCGCACAGGATTTGGAGAGGAAGATCCCTTTCTCCGAGGAAATCCATAAATATGTTACCACGGGTGAATATACGGGCTTGGAATTGGGACTTCCCACCATTACCTCCTCGGGGATCAACTGTATTGGAGATTCTTACTACATCAAAGACCTGCTTTATGGAATCGGTATCAAATCTGCGGCCGATTGCACCTACATGGTGGTAAAGGAGATCTGTGACAACGAACAGGATTTTGTTTCCTTGATGAATCAGAAGGCCAAGGAAATGGGGCTGACAAAAACGGTGTTCAACAATGTTGTTGGCTTTGACAGTGCGGGAAATCAGACGACTGCCGAGGAGATGGCTGTAATCATGGCGTATGCGATGCAGAGCGATCTGATCGCCGATATTCTCACGCCTCGGAGTGCTTCCTATGGAATTCGCGCATACTACACGGATGTTGATGGCGAAGAAAGGGATTATGGTGTTTGGTTTGAATCCACCTTCGCAAGTCGAAAGGATAAATATAAGCAATTCAATTTAACCACTTCACGTTTGGATGCTACCAAAACGGGTTATACCAACGAATCCTTTATCGTTTGTATGGCGACCTCCAAGCAGACAGGGCGGCAGTACGTCCTGGTACTGGGCAATCAGAAAACCGATTATACCACTCTGACCGAGAAATTCAAGGCTACGATGATTGACATTGAATTTCTTTGCAACGAGTATATCAAGTAAATCAAGAGAAGACCGCCCCCGATTGTCGGGGGCGGTCAAATTTTATTGGGTCGTTTTATTCAGATCTCAATGCCTCAACCGGGTTCTTCTTCGCAGCAAAGCGAGAGGGAAGAAGTCCTGCAATGAAGGTCAGGAGCATACTGATCGTGACCAGAATGATCGCGCCTCCAACAGGGAGAATCGCCTTGAGGTTGGGGATCTCGGTGAAGTGGAAGAGGATCTTGTTGACAGCCTGATTGAGAAGCAGCGTCGATCCGATTCCGATGACACCTGCCACAAATCCCACGATCAAGGTTTCGGCGTTGAACACCCGACCAACGTCGCGCTTGGAAGCTCCGATCGCGCGCAGGATACCGATTTCCTTGGTTCGCTCCAGAACCGAAATATAGGTGATGATTCCGATCATGATAGAGGATACCACCAGGGAAATTGCTACGAATGCGATCAGCACGTAGGTGATGGCGTTGAGCACCGTGGTGATGGAGGACATCAGAATCTTGACGTAGTCGGTGTAGGAGATTTGCTTTTCCTCCGGAACCGAATTGTTGTATTCCTGAATCAATTCTCCGATCTTGTCCTTGTCCTCGAAGGAGGCGGAGTAGAGATAGATGGTTTTTGGCTTATCCTCATTCACGTCTCCCAAAAGTGACAGATTGTCGTGATAATTGGAGTCGGAATAGCCCTTGGGGACATTTTCGTTGTTGTAAAGCGTTTCGAGTTTGGATTGCTTATCTGCAAGGTCGGCATCACTGTCTCCCTCGGCAGGGATCAGAAGTGCAAACATTTCTTCTGCACTCATGCTGCCGTAGGTTGACTCATTCAACTGCTGCTGCGCCATGCTCTGTGCGAGAAGCCCGAGCAACATTTCTTTGTTTGCCTCGTTGCTCAATACGGTTTCCGGATCGATTCCGTCCATTCCGCTTTCTTTGAGCGCCATGGTTACAATCGGAATCAGCTGCTCGTTGGGCATAGCCTTCAAAAAGCTATACTGAAGTGCAATCTGCTCATCTGTGGGCGTGAGTGACAAAACGTTCATCAAAAACGATTTTGCTTCCTCTTCACTGAGATGAGAAAGGTATTTCTGAAGGACTTCAATTTTCTCCTCTAAGGTAATAACCTTGTCTTCAACCTTGAAGGGAAGTCCCGTGATTACATCGGTATCCGGATTTTCCTTCTGAAGCTTAAGCAAGTCGCTATTTGCCGTGCGGTTGAGTGCTTCCTTAGCGAGTGCTGCAGTATATCCGATGCTGCCGGTGAGGGAGGTGGAGCTAACGCCTTCGCGCGGACGAATGATGCCCACAACCTTCAGCGTGAAACCAATGTTTTCGTTGGAATAGAGCTTTTCTCTGCCTTCGGGGGTTTTGCTCAGGTCGATGAAGGTTCCGTCCAGCTGTTTCTCGTAGCATTCCGATGCAAGGATCAGACGGAACTCCATTTGACGGATGGTTTCATAGTCCCAAGACTTGCGGTTGGAGAGGTCCACCTTTTGGCCGTTTGCTGCCGCAAGCATGCCTGCGTTCATTTCAGCCTTTGTACGAAGACCGAGGGCGTAGAGCGCGAGATCGCTGATCTCGTTGTTCTTGTCCACCACAAGGACCACTTCATTGGCCGCGGTAGGCCATCTGCCGCCCTCATCAATGATCTCATACTGCTCGTCGAGCACCTGGTTTACAAGACTGTCGCTCTCCTGCTTGTGAGGAGTAAGCATTTCCTGCCAGATCTCAAATCCACCGGTCATCATGCTGCTCATGCCACCTGCGGAGGAGCTCATGTTGCCCATGCCGCTCATTCCGCTGAACAACTCCATCACATCCGATTTCACGACTGCGCCCTTTGTATCGGAAATTTCGTTTCCTTCACGAACAAAGACGCTCCAGTTGAAGTTATACGCATATTGAACTGCGGTCAGATACTCGTCAAATGTATCTGTTTCCTCCAAATACTTCTTAAAGGAGGTAAGGTCGTTGGAACTGGACTCAACAGAAGCCAAGGAGTTTACCAGCTCTCCAAGGACGATGCTTTCGTATACCTTGTCGAGCGGGTGCTCGGGATTTTCATTATTTTGTGTGTCCATCAAGGTGGTGATCAAGGATGAAAGATCCACCGATTCTGCTTCCAACTGAATGGGATATCCCGACAGGGTCTCTCGCTGGACCGAATCAATGTACGCATTAACTCCTGTAGAAACGGAGAGGATCAACGCGATGCCGATAATACCGATCGAGCCGGCAAAGGCCGTCAGCAAGGTTCTTGCCTTTTTGGTGCGCAGGTTATTAAAGCTCAGGGAAAGCGCCGTCCAAACAGACATGGATGCCTTACCCATATTTTTGTGCTTGGGCGGTTCCTGTGCAGCGCTTAGCTGCAGCGGATTGGTATCGTCGATGATCCTGCCGTCCCTGACCCGGACGATCCGGTTGGCGTAAGCTTCCGCCAATTCCGGGTTGTGGGTGACCATGACCACCAGGCGGTCCTT
>JAZQVI010000009.1:0-44410 GCA_045631745.1 Eubacteriales bacterium | reverse complement strand
GTAATACAAAGGCGAAACTGGCGATACAACGGAACGAATAAAAAGAATTTGATGGAGGTGTCTAGTATGCTTTTCAAACATCCATTTTTGAATCTTAATATGGGCCTTGTTAAAGAGAATTTTGTGATTGCTAAAAAAGATGACAAAAATTTTTGGGAAGCAAGAGGTTTCAAGAAAATTCGTAAATATCCCATATTCAGATACAAGCCTAATTCTTCTGAAATTATTATGTTGGGCGTTCCGTTGAGTATTGAAGCATTTGGAAATGAAGTGCTGAAAAATAGCCACATTGTTGATGTATGTACTTACTGCGGTACTTATGGAATGGGCGGTCCCGGCTTTTTCGGGCTGAAATTGCAGGGAGAATATGGCACAAGGTGGTTGACTTATTGTATATGGTCAGCAGGCGAGCATATTTTGTTTGACGATCATGTTTTGGAATGCCATCCGGATCATGCAGAAAAATATGCTCCGTTAATCGTATTTGACGATTACGCAAACAGCCTTTCAAAGTTTAAAGAATTGCTGTCCGATATGACAATCAAAGAGGTGGCATTATCACAAGAAAGCATCGAAATTATGCTTGTTGACAGCTATGACAAATTGCATTACATAAAGCCCTATAAATGCTCGGATCAATTCCCCGAACAGGGCGGTACGGGCAAGAAACGAAATTCCTTTGAAGACGGAAAAATGAGCGATTATTGGCTTGTCACCTACGACGAAACGCATTTGAAAGTATAAAAACAAGATATGTTCCAAATTATATTAGAGAACAAACAGCCTCGACAGACGTTTTAAAAAATCTGTCGGGGTTATCTCTTTGTTTTCTGCGGATCAATTTTATGTCTTAACGGGTCGCCGAGGACGTCGACCCCTACAAGAAACATCCAACTTCCTTATGAGAAGTCCGCTTTGAGCGGCCTTTTTTGTTTTCTATACGAATCGTGATTCGTAATTTGCCCGTGCGGGCAATGTTGCATCAGGTGGTGTGTTCGAGTCACATCACCAGCTCCAAAAAAGGTCGCAGCTTGAGCGGCCTTTTTTGTTTTCTATACGAATCGTGATTCGTAATTTGCCCATGTGGGCAATGTTGCATCAGGTCGTGTGTTCGAGTCACATCACCGGCTCCAGAAAAGCCGCAAGCTTGAAGCGGCTTTTTTGTTTTTTACGAATCGTGATTCGTAATTTGCCCGTGGGGCAATGTTGCAGCAGGTCGTGTGTTCGAGTCACATCACCAGCTCCAAAAGAGGTTGCGGCTTGAGCGGCCTTTTTTGTTTTTTACGAATCGTGATTCGCATTTTTCGGTCTCAGAGTGAGATGGCTATGCAATGCTTTTTGAATTGTCATGCAATAAAATTTTTACTTTCGTAAATATATATTGACAAATAATAAAAAATATGCTACAATGATTGCAGAAAGGATGGTGACGTGATGTATCTTGATTATTCGAATCTTTGGAAGCAGTTGGCTCAAAAAGGGATCTCAAAGTCCGATTTGATGCAGCTCACGGGGCTCAGCTCCCGTGTTATCGCCAAGCTTGTAAAAAATGAAACGGTAACCACCGATACGATCGCGAGGATCTGTGCCGCCCTGTCCTGCAGGGTTGAGGATATTATGGAATATTCAAACGAGGACGCCTTGTCCCTGTACGGTGCGTTTCGTACCCTGGGGAAAACCGTGGAAGAGAACGATGACGTGAAAAAGATCGCGTTTGAGTTGAGCGGACAAAAATATGCTGTTTATATGACCAAAAAATCCGCCACCAGGGCAACCGGCATCTACTGTGAATCGGATGAAACCATCTATTGGGAGCAACGTTACATGATGGGCGGTCATTCCTTGCCTCAAATTGTGAAAAGCGTACTTCTCAAGCTCGAAAGAAGGTCGGACGAAATCACGATTGTTGTCATAAAAGGGAAACCGAGTATCATCATTGGATTGGACGAGGGCATTTGGGTTTCGGCGAAAAACGGAAAACTGAAATCGAAAAAAGATATTTTCGTCATGTCCGAGGCCGTTTTCAAGGTTTTCAGCCCTCAAGAAGCGTAAGTTATCCATGACACAAAAAGGAACCGTTTTGACGAACGGTTCCTTTTTTCTTTCAATCTTTGGATTTTCCTTTGAAGATAAGGCAGGCGAGATAACCGAAGATCAAGGCGGCGGAGATGCCCCCGGCGGTTGCCTTGAGGGCGCCGGTCAAAGCGCCAAGCAATCCTTGCTCGTCCACCGCCTCGCGGATGCCCTTGGAGATAGCAAAGCCAAAGCCCGTGAGGGGAATGGTAGCGCCCGCACCCGCAAAATCGACGATGGGCTGATAGATGCCAAGTCCTCCCAAAATCACCCCTGCCACCACGTAGATGACCAGGATACGTGCCGGCGTGAGCTTGGTTTTGTCCACCAAAATCTGCGCGATCACGCAGAGTGCGCCCCCCACCAAAAAGGCGCGGAAATAGGGCAGAAGCAGATCAGCCATGGTGTCTCCTTTCGGGTGCTTGAATTTTTGGACTTTCCAGCTCCAACAGATGCGCGACGGCAGGGATGTTTCCCCCCTGCTTGATGCTGTCGGGGCTCATCATCGCGCCTGTCGCAAGAAAGAGGATGCGCTTCCATTCGCCGCTTTGGAGCTTGGGAAGAAGGTGGGCGGCGAGGACTGTGGCAGAGCATCCGCACCCCGAGCCTCCGCCGTGAACGTCCTGCTCCTTTCTGTAATAGATCATCTGTCCGCAGTCGCCGTAGCGATCGGAGATCTCAACGCCGCCGGCTCGGAGCAATTCGCACAGGATGGATCCCCCCTCAAAGCCGAGATCTCCCGTGATAATGCGGTCATAGTCAAAGGGACTGGTGCCGGTTGCCTCAAAATAGCGCTTGAGGGTTTCCGCTGCCGCAGGTGCCATTGCCGCCCCCATGTTGTTGGCATCGTTGATGCCAAAGTCCTGCGCCTTCCCCGGCATTCCCCCTACAATCCGAACGGCATCGGGGTAGTCCGCTGCCTTTCCGACCAAAAACGCACCCGATCCGGTCACTGTCCACTGGGCAGTGGGAGGACGCTGGGAGCCGTATTCCAACGGGGAGCGATACTGCCTTTCGGCAGCGCAGAAGTGGGAGGAAGTGACAGCTCCGCAGAGAGGGAATGCGCCGAAGGAGACCGTGATGGCGGCAAGCAAAAGGCTTTCCGCGCAGGTGGAGCAGGCGCCGTACAGGCCGAAGTAGGGAATGTCGTAGCTGATGAGTCCGTAGGCGGAACCGACGCACTGGTTTTGCAAATCCCCTGCAAAGAGCGCACCGATGTCGGCATCTTGCTTGTTAAGACGTGACAGGGCAAGCCCGAAGGCTCGGCGCTGCATTTCGCCCTCTGCCGTCTCCCAGGTTTTTTGCCCGAATTTGTTTTCGGGATCGTGCAGATCAAAAAGATCGCCGAGCGGCCCCTCTTTTTCTTTTTTGCCCACCACAGTCGCACAAGAGGCGATGCATGCTGTCAGCCGAACGTCCTTTTGTATCATTTTTCTCTCCAATCGAGTTTTTTCTTATTATGTCTGTTTTTGATGTACTTATTCAAAAAAGGGACCGTGGAAATGTCCGCATTAAGAACAAAAAAACTTACGTAAAAAAATAAAAAAAAACAGAGAATTGTCATTGACAAGTATTTTTTTGTATGCTATAATATATTGTATGATCCGAAATTGTGCCCATTTCAGAGTTTATTTGGCTCTTGAAGATAGAAAAATAACCAAGATTTGAATAGAGGAAGGAAAGAAAAATGAAGACGATGAAAAGAAGAATCAGTCTGATGATTTTGGCGGGTATCTTGGCTGCGAGCCTTGCGTCTTGTCAAGTGAAGGGAAAGGGTGATGATGACCTGCCCGGTGAAAAGGAGCCCCAGTTCTCCGCTTCGACAGAAGATACCTCTACCCCTGCCATTCCCAGTGTAACCGATCCCGCGCAGGTGACCTACACCGCGGTGGATGATTTCGTTTATGTGTCTGTTGCAAACATCACGGCAAAGCTTGTTTCCGATGTAACACAGACCAAGGTGCTGCCTCAGTTGACCGAATTGCACCGCGTAGGCAAGTCTGCGAACTGGTGCAAGGTCGAATACGAGGGACAGGAGTACTACGTTGCAACCAAGTCTCTCACCGATGATGACATCGGCGAGAAGACCTTTGTAGAATGTGACAAGATACTCTACAACATGGGCGACGTAAACGTTCGTAAGTATGCTTCCTCCAACAACGATTTTTCCGATAAGTTGACTACCATCAGGAACATTGATGAGACCCCTGTCGTAATCAAGGTTGTAGCGCAGAGCGAGGTCAAGGGTTGGAGTAAGGTAGAGGTTACCTACGATGGCAAGGAATACAAGGGCTTTATGAGCACCAAGTATCTGACCACAAATTCCACCGGAGCGGCAGACGACTTTGATCAACATTTCGAGGTTCTGTCATCCAAGACGCAGATGTATGTGTCTGTTGGGCAGGTAGCAATGCGTGAAAGACCCTATGCGGATGGCTCCGAAAAAGGTGTATTGGAGCAGAATACCGAGGTCACCGTGGTTGGCAAGGGTGTAGTAGAAGGCATGGAATGGTGTGCGATCGAATATTCGGTTGGTCCCTTCAAGGTGAATTACTTTGTAGCTGCTGATTGTCTTTCGGTTGTAGGCGGAAACCTGGAACAGATCTTGGATTTCTATGACGAGCTGGAAAAATTCAGTGAGCCCAAAACCTTCTACATTAGTGCAGATAAGGCATTTACCCGTAGTACTCCTGCGGTCAGAGATGATAACTCCGCAGGTGTTCTGGTGAAGACTAATGAGGTCAAGGCTGTTGCAATGGGAACGTTCGTACAGGATGGCGGAAGCTCCTCTATGACATGGTGCTTGATTGAGAACGGTAATGGCGGCTACTGCTTCGTTGCATACAGTGTTCTGACCAGCAATCCTAACGGAAAGCCCGCGCCTGCAGTCACCGATGTAAACTTCCTTATTGAAAAGTACGGCTTTACCAAGAAGGCAAATGCTGTTCTCATGAAGTTTAAGGTTGACGATAGCGGCATTTACCAGGATCCCACTCCGACTAGTGAGTTTGAGAAGGTTGCTCTGGGAACTGAAGTAAGTGTGGTTGCAGAAGGAAAAACAGTTACTTATTTCGGAACTGAAAATAAGTGGTATATTGTTGAGTACAATAACAATTTCTATTTTGTAGCTCAAGATGTTTTGGAACCGCATAATTAAGATTACAATCGAAAAGGACACAGCCATACGGTTGTGTCCTTTTCCAAACAAAAGATTGGATACGAAAAGAGGTCTGTTATGAAAAACCAAACCGAGTTTACCGTCCGTCTGCCAGAGGATCTGCTCCGCAAGCTGATCTACGTGTCCGAGGCAGAGGGCAGAACGCCGAACAATCATATTCTGATGCTGCTCAGAAACAACATTCAGTATTTTGAGAGAGCGAAGGGACATATTCCGCCCGCAGCTCTGCAGGCGATTGATCCCGAAAAGCTGAAAAACGATTGATTTTTTCTTTGTGAAGGTCGAAAACCTATTGCTTTTTTGTGAAAAAACGTGTATAATATCCATATCATTCTTTTGGGGAAGGAGATGCGTTTATGATCCCAATCAACGAGATCAGCACGCAGGCACTTGCGTATCTTGGAGACTGCGTTTTGGAAATGCAGGTGCGAGAGCGCCTGGTTTGTAGTGGACTTTCCAAGTCGGGGCATCTCAACTCCGAGGCACTCCGTTACGTTCGTGCATCGGCACAGGCGGAGGCGATGGAGCGGATCTTACCGCTGTTGAATGAGACCGAGATGCAGTACTACAAGCGAGGGCGCAACTCGGGCCATCTCAACGTTCCCAAAAGCGCGAGCCCCTCGCAATACCGCATGGCGACGGGAATGGAGGTTCTGTTCGGATATCTGCACCTCTCCCGGCAGACCGAGCGGATAAAAGAGCTCTTTGAGGCAGCATATCCCGAGGAGCCGAGTGAAATTTAATTGATTACCGAAAGGAAGTTATAAAAAATGAAACATCCAAAGATTGCAATTACTGTAAGAGACTATGGCACGATGACCGCTGAGCTCTATCCCGAAAAGGCACCCAAGACGGTTGCAAATTTCTTGTCTCTCGTGGACAAGGGTTTTTTCTCGGGGCTGATTTTTCATCGCGTGATCAAGGGCTTTATGATTCAGGGCGGCGGCTTTGATGAGAGCTTTGAGCATGTAGAGGCAGCATCTATTCCGGGTGAGTTCAAGGCGAACGGCTTTATGGCGAACGATCTGCACCACGCCCCCGGCGTGCTTTCCATGGCGCGTACACAGGATCCCGATTCGGCATCCTCCCAGTTCTTTATCATGCACAAGGACGCGTCCTACCTTGACGCGCAGTATGCAGGATTCGGTCAGGTGATCGAGGGGATGGAGATCGTGGATCAGATCGCATCTGTTCCCACCGGTCGCATGGGCTGGTACGACGACGTTCCCAAGACGCCTGTTGTGATTGAAAAGATCGAGCGCGTAGAAGACTGATTCTCAAAACAAAGAGGTTTTTTATGAACACGAAGTTATTGAAGCTTATGGAGCGCAATGCGCACACTTCTCCTGCCGACATGGCTGTAATGCTGGGGCTTTCCGAGGAGGAGGTTCGCGCTGAAATCGAGGAGATGGAAAAGGCAGGTGTCATTCGCGGATACAAGACCGTGGTTGACTGGGAGCGTCTTGATGAGACCGCCACGGTTTCTGCCATTATTGAACTGAAGGTGACGCCCAAGGCAGGTCTTGGATACGAGGACGTTGCCGCCAAGGTAATGAAATATCCCGAGGTAGAGTCGGTGTATCTGATGTCGGGCGTTTATGACCTGAACGTTGTCGTCAAGGCAAAAAATCTTCAGGAAGTTGCAAAATTTGTTTCAAAGGAGCTTTCCACCATTGATTCGGTGACCTCCACGGCAACCCACTTCGTTCTCCGCCGTTATAAGGAGATGGACGTGGAGCTGCTGGGCGACGGTGCAGATGAGAGGGGCAGTTATTCGTTCTGATGGACTACGAGAAAATTCTTTCACCGGTGGTGACTGCGGTGCCGCCATCCGGTATCCGAAAATATTTTGATATTGCCGAATCCATGCAGGGGGTGATCTCCCTGGGCGTTGGCGAGCCGGATTTTCCAACTCCTTGGGAGATTCGAAAAGCGGGCATTCTTTCGCTGGAATCGGGTAAGACCAGATACACCGCAAACCGCGGACTGATCAAGCTCCGCCGGGAAATTGCGTCCTATATGGATCGCAAGTATCAGATGCAATTCGATCCCGATCGCGAGATTCTTGTGACGGTAGGAGGCTCCGAGGCGATCGATATGTCCCTGCGTGCCATCATTTGCCCGGGAGACGAGATCATCATACCGCAGCCGAGCTATGTTTGCTACGAGCCGATGGTTCGCATCTGCGGCGGCGTGCCCGTGATCCTGGAGACCACGGCAGAGAACGACTTCAAGGTGACGCCCGATATGCTCCGTTCGGTGATCACACCCAAAACCAAGGCGCTGATTCTGCCCTATCCCTGCAATCCTACCGGTGCGATTATGGAGCGGGAGGATCTCGAGCTCGTGGCAGAGGTTCTCAAAGACACCAATATCATCGTGCTTTCCGATGAGATCTATGCCGAGTTGACCTTTGGCGGAAAGAAGCACGTTTCGATCGGCTCGCTCGAGGGGATGAAGGAGAGATGCGTGATCATCAACGGCTTCTCCAAGACCTTCTCCATGACGGGCTGGCGTATGGGATACGCTTGTGGACCGCGTGAGATCATTGAGCAGGTGACAAAGATTCACCAGTACGCCATCATGTCTGCTCCCACGACGGCGCAGTATGCTGCCATCGAGGCACTCCGCAACGGAGACGAGGCAGTGCAGGCGATGTATGAGGAATACGATATGAGGCGCCGTCTGATTGTGAGCGGATTTAACAGGATCGGACTGACCTGCCGTGAGCCAAAGGGCGCGTTCTACGCATTCCCCTGTATCCGTTCTACCGGTATGACGAGCGACGAATTCTGCGAGAAGTTGCTCTACTCCAAGAAGGTTGCGGTTGTTCCCGGAACGGCGTTTGGCGCGAGCGGTGAGGGCTTTATCCGTGCATCCTACTGCTATTCCACCGAGCATATCAAGGAAGCGCTCTCGAGAATCGAGGAGTTTCTCTCGGAGATCGGTGCAAAAAACAGTTGAATTATGCTACATATAAAAAAGGAAGATCTTTTTTGATCTTCCTTTTTTATTTTGCTTCGGATTTCAATCGTGCGAACGAAAGGAGTGTATCCTTGTCGTTTGGCAATGCGCCGTCGATGACGGCGTCGAGAAGTGTTTGAAGCTGCTGCCCGATCTCTTTTCCGGGCTTGTAGCCAAGTGCGATCAGATCATCTCCTTTGACTGCCAGTGATTTCAGCGACAGGCAGGCGTTTTCATCCATGATCTTTTTGACGATTTGCGGAATCTGCGCGTGGTACTGTGGAAGCTCTACGAAGCTTGGATGATGCGCCAAGCGGTCGCAGCGTTGGATCTCCAAGAGTGAAGCAAGTCCTGCCTCACCAAATCGCAAAAGGGCGCGCTTGACATGCTTTTCCTCGGGAATGAGGGGGATGTCGTGGTATTTGACAAGCTTTAAGATTAGCTCACGCGTGGCGTTGTCGAAGCGCAGACGAGTTAATGCAGCGTCGGTCATCTCCACACTTCTTTCAGCGTGCCCCGGAAAATGTCCGCCTTTTTCGTCCTCTATGAAGCAGTGCGGCTTTCCGACGTCGTGAAAGAGAATGCCCAGTCGAACGGTGAGGTCGCCACTTTTGTTCTCCTCCAGCGCGTGAAGGGTGTGCTCCCAAACGTCGTGACAATGGTATTTGGATTTTTGATCAAAGCCAAAGGAGGGGGCAAGCTCGGGGAGAGAGACTGCGATCACATCGGCAAATTCCCGAAGAATGGGAACGGCGCGCTTGCCGCAGAGGAGTTTGCAAAATTCCTCGCGGATTCTTTCTTTTGCAATGTTTTGGAGTAGGCACTTGCACGTATGAACGGCATCGGCGGTCTTTTGCTCCAGCGAAAAGCCGAGAACCGAGGCAAAGCGAATGGCGCGCAGGATACGGAGTCCGTCCTCCTCAAATCTTGTTTGAGGATCGCCGACGCATCGGATCACGCCGTTTTTCAGATCCTCTTGTCCGCCAAAGCAATCGACCACACCGCAGTCGGGGTGATACGCCATTGCGTTTACGGTGAAATCACGGCGGGAGAGATCGTCCTCAAGGTCTTTTGAGAAGGTCACGCTCACAGGATGACGGTTGTCCGCATAGTCGCCGTCAAGTCGGTAGGTGGTGATCTCCAAAAGCTCGCCCTCATGTAGAACAGCGATTGTTCCGTGCTTCATTCCGGTCTCAATGATGCGGTGATCGGAAAAGCAGGCTGCGGTCTCTTGCGGGAGCGCATTGGTGGTCAGATCCCAGTCGTTTGGAACTCTGCCGAGTAGGGAATCGCGAACACAGCCGCCAACGGTATAAGCTTCATATCCGTGCTCTTGCAGGCGTTTGATTGCAAATTGCGCGCCTTTTGAGGGGGTAATGCGATTCATTTGCGCTCCTTTCTATCAATTTTGATTGATCTTTTAGAATAAGAATTGTTTTTATTCTATATTTCCAAATATTTGAGATTGTTTTTTCTTCAAGGGGAGGTAGAGCAACACACCCAGCAGGTAAGCTGACAGAACTTCTCCGATTCCAACCGACAAGAACAGGAAGGGGAGACTTTCTTCCACGCGATAAGCAAATGCCAGGACGAATGGAACGATTAGTGTGTTAGCAAGGACTGTAGGGATCGGAGCAAGATAGGGATTTCTTCTGAGCAATCGTCCTCCGATCGCTCCAAGCAGAGTTGCAAGTGTTCCGAACAGAATATCGGTCGGCAGGCATCCCGTCGCAAGATTTGAGATCAAGCAACCGAGTGTGAGTCCCGGAACGGCGGCAGGCGTGAACACAGAGAGGATGCACAGTGCCTCAGACAGACGAAGCTGAATGGCTCCGCTTGCGAGTCCCAGAGTTGCCGCGACATAGGTGAATACAATGTACAGGGATGCGATAATCGCGGCATGACAGAGCAGTCGGGTTTGTTTTTTTCTGTTTGCAGACATGGTAGAGATTCTCCTTAGTTTTGTTTTACGTGAGGATGGTTACGAACTCACGCGGCGGATTCAGTTGAATTTTCCGCTTTTTTTAATTTTTTCGATTGCGTCGGTAAGCTCGCCGTAAAGGTAGAGTGAACCGAGGCAAACAAGAGGGGCGTTGCTTTCCTTGGCGCAGGTGATTGCAGTTCTTGCGCCTTCTTCAACGCTTACACAGTCCTGTGCCACAATTCCTTGTGCGCGGAAATGCGCGGCATATTCCTCGGCGGGAAGGGAGCGGGGATTGGAGGGCGTCACAGTGATGACGCGGTGCGCGATCTCGCCGATGGAGCGGATCATGACGTCATAATTCTTGTCCCTCATGACGCCTGTTAAAATGACCACCTTTTGATCTCCAAAATATACTTTCACCGTTTCGGTAGCGGCGGTGATTCCCTGTGGGTTATGCGAGCCGTCGAAGAAGATGAGGGGATCGCGGTCATGGAGCTTTTCAAACCGGGCGTGCCAGGTAACGGTGGCAAGCCCTTGCCGGATGGCGGACTCAGAAACATTGAGAGCCCCTGTTTGGTTGAGAATTTCGATTGCCGTGAGCACGGTTACCGCATTTCTCGGTTGATAGGAGCCGAGCAGGGGGAGCTCTATGGATGTGAGACTACCAAAATCAAAATTCGTGCCCTCGGTAGAAAAACGGTTGATTTTAAGGCTGTTGTGGTCTACGGTATGGAAACCCGCATTTCTTTGCTTGGCGATTTCGGAGAGGGTAGCACGTGCTGTAGGATCCGCGCCGCCATAGAGGACAGGGCATCCTGCTTTGATGATACCGCCTTTTTCCGTAGCGATTTTTTCAATGGTGTCTCCCAGCAGATCGGTGTGGTCAAAGTCAATTCCCGTGACCACCGAAAGCAGGGGAGATTCGATGATATTGGTGGAATCCAGCCGTCCGCCGAGTCCTACCTCCAATATGATGACGTCACAGTTGTGGCGCTTGAAATAGAGGAATGCGATGGCGGTGATGAGTTCAAATTCGGTGGGCTTGTCCTCCATGCGCTCTGCAATGGGGCGAACGAGAGCGGTCAGCTCCACCAGCTCCTCGTCGCTGATATTCTTACCATTGACGCGCATCCGCTCGTTAAAGTCCTTGATATAGGGGGAGGTGTAAAGTCCTGTGCGATAGCCTGCTGCGCGAAGGATGGATTCGGTCATGGCGCAGAAGGATCCTTTGCCGTTGGTTCCTCCGACATGAATAAAGCGCAAATCGCGCTCGGGATGTCCCAGGGAGTCGCACAGGGCAGTGATGCGCTCCAACCCCGGCTTGCAGAAATGCCCGCTGACCGAGTGGATATAGGCGAGTGCATCCTGATAATTCATGGTGGGGTGTCCGTTGGAAAATTCTGTATCGGGAAGATGCCGTGAATGGTCCATGTCATTGATGATTTTTTGAAAGCTTGAATTTTTGAATAGAATACAGAGGAAAATGGTTTCGATGGGGATCACAATCAGGTAGAGCGGGATCCGCCACAAAATTGCAAGCCCGTAAAATTGGTACAGCCCGATGGATTTGATGATAACGGAGCCGATCAAGTGTGAGAAAAGCGTCGATAGGATGATTTGCACTGTTCCACGTTTGCGGACAACATAGTGAGAGATCGCTCCCGACACAAATCCAATCGTTGCAGCGCCAAATGTGACAATGATGTTTGGGGGGTATGACTGGGAGGAGAGCAGATAACTTGTCAGATCCGAAGAAATTCCGGCGATGCTTCCGATCACAGGCCCGAACAGGATTCCTGCCAAAATGATCGGGAGATTTTCAAAGGTCAGACGAATGCGACCTCCTCCGAAGTTGAGAAAGTTTTTGCAGAAAATGCCAATCAGCACACTGAGTGCTGTGAGCATCGCCGCCGAGGTGAGCTGTCGATGATTGATAAATGGAGATGCGTGCTTGTTTGATCTCATAAAAAAGCCCTCCTTTTCCACCCATATGGCGGAACAAGAGGGACGACCTTGTCGCTCGGCTCTGATGTCTGCCGTATGAAGCGGGATGCAAGGCACGAACCGTAAGCGGCGCTTTTCGTCCACCTGACAACTCCCCGTTCAGGTGACACTGCAGGAATTAAGATTCCAACGCCCATGCCTTTACTCTTCAACAGATTTGTATTTCGCGAGTTCCGCGATATCAATATTATAACGGAAACGACAGAAAAAGTCAATCCTTTTTTATTTTTTATTGATGCGCCGTCTGTTATGAAAAATAAATCCCAAAAGCTATTGTTTTTTTATGGAAATTATGCTATAATTGAGTATCGAATCACAGAAATGAGACTTAGTCACAGAACTGTGTCTTTCGGTGTGATAAAATAAAGGCACAACAAAGGTAAAACAAAAAAGATTGCAAATAGAAGGAGATTGATTATGAAAACTTACAAATGTTTGGTGTGCGGACTGGTATTCAACGTAGCGGACGGTGAGGAGGCAGTTTGCCCCAAGTGCCGTGCGAAGGGAGATAAGCTGGAAGAGATAAAGACCTCCAAATATGCAGGTACCAAGACCGAGGCGAACCTGCAGGCTGCTTTTGCAGGAGAATCTCAGGCTCGCAACAAGTACACCTATTTTGCATCGGTTGCAAAGAAGGAAGGCTTTGAGCAGATCTCTGCGATCTTCCAGAAAACGGCGGATAACGAGAAGGAACACGCAAAAATGTGGTTCAAGGAGCTGGCAGGCCTGGGCAATACCGCAGAGAATCTGGCGGCTGCAGCGGAAGGCGAGAACTATGAGTGGACCGATATGTACGACGGATTCGCAAAGACTGCTGATGAGGAAGGTTTCCATGACCTGGCAGAGAAGTTCCGCCTGGTTGCGGCGATCGAGAAGAAGCACGAGGAGCGCTACCGCGCACTGCTCCGCAACGTAGAGACCAAGGCTGTTTTTGAAAAGAGCGAGGTCAAGGTTTGGGAATGCCGTAACTGCGGACACATTGTGGTTGGAACCAAGGCTCCCGAAATCTGTCCTACCTGCGCGCATCCTCAGAGCTATTTCGAGGTTCACGCTGAAAATTATTGATTCAAAAAGCATCTGCGCCTCCCGCAATCGGGAGGCGCTTTTCTTTTTTTGCATTGCCAAAAAGAGGGAAAACATAAAACAAACTGTAAAAAACAAAAACAGAAGAGCGAAATCTTGACTTTTTTCGGATGATATGGTATGATAAGATTGTTATATAAAAAAGGAAACGGAGAAACGTATGGAAACAAAAAAAATGTCGAGATTATGGTTTGGAGCGATAGCTTTGATCCTGGGACTTTTGGTTGTTTTGCAGATTCCTGTTGCGGCTTTTTCCCAAGATCTCAGGTACGGAAAGGGAATGGCATCCGACAAAAAATTAACGGCATCTCAGATGTATGCCGGTATGTATGGAGATGATCTGTCGGAGGCGGAACGCAATGCCTTGGATGCGCTGGCAGAAGTGTCCCTAACCTATTCGCCCGTACCGGATTCGGTGGTAAAGAGTGAATATGACAACGACAATGGTGTTCTGACGATCCTGGTCAATACCTACGAATATATTGCGCAAAACGGAGAAAAGGTGATTTGGCGTCCCACCAAGGTATGGTTCAACAAGGGGGCGGCCGATCAGAAGAGTGCAGAGCTTTCTCTGAAGGAGGAAGGTCTGTATCATTGCAGTTTCTCCGGAATGACGAAATCCCAGGAATTTATGCTGGATGTGGATTTCGTTTGGGAGGTTATGATCGCGGCGGAGATCGGCGATACGCTTACGGTCCTTCCCTATAGGGTGGGCAAGGATGCGTATGAAGCACTGAAGCCCTACGAAGAATATCAGGATGCGCTGGCTGCATACGAGTGGTATTTGGCATATCCCGCCAAAAAGGCTGCGTACGATGAGTATCTTAAGCAGAAGGCTACGTATGACAAGGAAAAAGCGGAGTATGATGCCTATATAGTGGCTTTGAATCAATATCAGACCGATCTCGCAAACTACAACGAGAACGAGCGGAAAAAGGAGGAGTACCAAAAAAAATCCGAGGCATACTACGCGTATCAGGAATATCGGATGCAGTTTGCCGCCTTTTACGATGAATATGAGGTGTATCTCAAAAACTATACACAGATCGAGAATGCACTGAAGGTACTGGACAGTGCGTATATCACAACTGAATCGTGGAATTTTTTCCGCGCTATCAAAGGCCCGACAGCTACGACCTTCTTGGATACATTGGCGGGTAAGGAGGCATTGACGGGAATTCCGCGCGCGCTGATTGATGAAGCGAGAACTGCCAGTGCCAACTTGAAAAATCTGTTGCTTGAATACGAAAAGGTCAGAAAGGCGTCCTATGAAAGCAAGTTTGCGCGTGTGAGCGCGAAGTTTGCCTTTTACAAGGAGCATTACGATGCGTTGTGTCAAAATTTGAGGATCTTCCACACAGATATGAAGGAGATCTATTGTACGAATGGCATTCCGGCACTTGTGGAGGGGGTCGGAAAAACTACACAGGTTCAAGTGATGGTTGCCCAAACCTATGCCTTGTATACTGCAATGGATGATACGGTGACAATGGATCCCAACTGGGTTCTCAAATATTCGGCCAAGGGACAGAAAACGATGAACGAGATCCTGCACGAGGCACATCGTTTGACTGACACCAATTTGGCATCGCCCAAAAAGGTCACGATGCCGGCAAAGGAGATGACACTTCCGGAAGGTCAGATGGAACCGGTGGAGAATCCCGGCGAGCCGAACTATGACGATACTCTGACGAAGCCTCTTGCACCTTCGCCTGTAACCGAACCAACTGCTCCCAAGGTGGTGGAAAATCCGGGGGCTGTTCCGGCGGAATGCGAGCGACCGGATCCTATTCCAAAGCCGACCTTGACGTCGGTTGAACGTGCGTTGGCGGAGGAATATCGTCGGGGAACTTTGAAGCAGCGGACGCCGAGCGGACAGGACCGCAAGCTGGAGCTTACTCAAACCGTATCCTGCAGGCGCTCCTTCCGGGCTGTGAACGTTGTGACGTTCTATTACTCGGACGGAACCAAGCTTGGGGAGATCCTGGTGGAAAAGGGACTTTCGCTTGATTTTTATGCCGATCAAATTCCAAACGAAAAGCGTGAAGGGGATGCGATCAACTCCTCCTACGTATTTCTTGGATGGAAGGTGGGCGCCAATCGCTTTTCGACACAAGCGCTGTGCGACCTTGACATAAATGGAGATTTGGATATTATCGCGGATTATGATGTCACGCCGAGGCGGTATTGTGTAACCTGGGAAGTCGGCAGTCAGAAAAAAACGAGATATTATAATTATGGGGAGATTCCCGTTTGTCCAGTCTCAACTGAACTTCCCAAACAGGGAGAGATCTCCTATGCGTTTGCGGGATGGTCGTCCGAAATTCTTCCCGTGCATGAGGATGTGACATATCGTGCGCTTTATGAGGAGATCCGCCCGACCTATCGGGTGACGTGGATCTACGGACTTAACGGAGAGCACGAGACCGTGACGTGGGTTCCGTACGGATATCCTGCGGACGCGTCGTCCATTCCCGTTGGGGTTGCACCGGACGACTATGACTACAGATTCGATGGTTGGAATAAACCGCTGAGCGGTTTTGTGACCGGGGAAGTGACCTACCAAGCAAACTATTCGGCAATTCCGATTGCAAAGCACGAGGATAATTCGGTCTGCGCGGTGGAGCACACATTGGGAACGGTGATTTTGAAACCGACCCAAAATACGTTGCAGATATCCAATGCGCTGGAATATGCCTCCGCAGAGGGAAAACAGCTGGAAATTGTTTGGGAGAGCTTTTCCGTTACCTTTACGGCAGAACAGGTTCGGGATCTGATTGAGGGCAGATGTGCCGAGATTGCCTTGGTCGAGCAGCACCGTGAAGAAGACGGTGCGATGTATTATCAGCTGGAATTTAAGACCATGCTTTATTCCTATGATCCGCAGCTTTCTCTGGATGTTGCCGTACGTCGGCCATCCTTTGATCGTGTGAATGGAATCGTCTATCTTGCAACCGATACGTCCGAGATCAAGCTGGATAGCGTTGGTTATGCGGATAAGCTGGAGTTTTCCATGCAGAGCGGGGATCGCGTTCTGTATCATCCGACGTATGTGCTGCAAATCACCGATCCTGCCGGAAAGAGTGATTACAGCAGCTTGCCTGTAGAGTTCGCCGGAGGAGCGGTGGTCGATCTTTCGGCAAAATGCGAATATGGTTACGAGGTCGTTGGAGCGATCTTGACCTATTCGGACGGCAGACATGAGCAGGTTGGTGTGCGATTCGTGATGCCTGCAGATCCTGTTTCGGTGGAACTGATTGTTCAGCGAATCGTTTTCCACATCACCTTTGAGGTCGAGGGACAGGTATATAAGCAGATGGATCTTTACTTTGAGGATCCGATTGTTCTCCCCGAGGATCCCACCAAGGCAGAGGATGATTCCTATACCTACTCCTTTGAAGGATGGACTCCTCAGGTTTGGAGCAAGGCGGTTGACCGCAGCCAGCGCAATCCCGTTTTTGCCGCTGTCTTTACGGCATATCCCAAGACCGCACTGGCGGCAGATTCCTATCGAGGAAGTCTTGTGATCCGTGTGGTTGCGATCGGAGTTTCGGGAATGCTGCTCTTTGTGGGAATGATTTTGTGTATCATCCACCGCAAGCGGGTTGGCCCCTTCATCCGCCGTGTGATCAAGGGATTTGTGCCCTTTATTCGCCGTGTGGCCAAGGGCTTTATCCCCTTTATCCGCAGATGCGGAGCTTGGGTGAAGACCCGTGCGAGATCGGTTTGGAGCAAGATTACAAATCGCAAGCAAGAACCGTAACAGGGAAGGGCTGAGGCAGATGTGCTTTTGCACCTGTCTCAGCCCTTTTGCATAAGCTGTTGTTTAGGAATTTTGAATTCTGATGGAGATCTCTCCACTTTGCAAGGTTTCCAAGGCGCCGTTTTTATGACGAACGGTCAGCCTGCCGCAGTCGTCGATGGATTCGGCAAGACAAGGGATGGACGTTCCGTTTTCAATGCGAAGGATCTCTTTGCCCAAAACGCAGGAAAAACCGCGGTACTCCTCCAGCCAGCTGTGATCTGCTGGATTGTTAAGATAGGGGAGGAGCTCCTTGAGAATCTCAGCAATCAACTCGGCTCGCGGGAGTGTATCCTGATTTAGGCTGCAGGCGGACTCTTGCAGCTCCTTTGGAAATACGGTGGAGCGAAGATTGATGCCGATCCCAACGATCAGCCATTTTCCCTCTCCGACCGTGAGGGCCTCGGTCAGGATTCCACACACTTTTTTGCCATTCAGAAGCAGGTCATTGACCCATTTGATCTCGGTCTGCAAGTTTGCTTTGCTTCTGATCGCGCGCATCACGGAAACCGAGGTAGCACAGGTGATGCTCAAGGCATCGGAAAGTTCTCCTCGCACGGGAAACAGAAGAGAAAAATAAACGCCTACGTTCTTTGGAGAATGAAACTGTCTGCCCATGCGTCCCCGTCCTGCTGTCTGTCGATTGGCAACGACAAGGGCCTTGTCCGTTCCTGCGAGCGCAAGCTCTCGCGCCACGGTATTGGTGGAGCCGCAGGAATCGAGCACGTGTATTTGCAAGTCATCGGATAGACGCTTGAGGTGGTGTGAGAGGGTGGCTTGGTTGAGCGGATCACGAATCATTTGGATCTCCTTTTTTGCAATACAGTAATGAGGAAAGAGAATAACATGGAAATTTTATTGGAAACAAAGGATTATATAGCGGTCGTCAAGCCTGCCGATATGGTTTCGGAGCAGGTTGGAGACGGCACGGGACTGGGGGATCTTTTGGCAGAGAGAAACGGTGGGTATATCGGTGTGATCCATCGAATGGATCGCGGTGTCGGAGGCGTGACCGTGTACGCCAAGAATCGCGCATCTGCTGCCCGTCTTTCGGAGGACGTGCGAGAGGGGCGAATGAAAAAGACCTATCTTGCCGTGACCCAAGGGGTTCCCGAATCTCCCGAAGGCGAGCTTCACGATCTTTTGTTTTACGATCGGAAAAGAAACAAGGTCTTTGCCGTGGACCGCAAGAGAAACGGTGTCAAGGAGGCGATCCTTCGGTACAGGGTGAAAAAAACCTTCACGCATCCCGATACGGGGGAGTCTCTTGCACTTCTTGAGGTACATCCCGTCACCGGGAGAACGCATCAGATCCGTGTACAGTTTGCATCGAGAAGGATGCCCCTTTTGGGCGATCGAAAATATGGCGGTCGCGGAAAGAGCGGGATTTCCCTGGTGTGCCATCGGATTGAAATTCCGGCTGATCGGGAGAATCCCTTGCAGACGGTTTGCTATGAGCCGTCTGGAGAGCCGTGGGATTGGATATGATAAAATGGTATGACAGAATTGAAACTGCGCATACTAACGCTACAGGAAAGTCAAATGAACCATATTCGGAGGAATACGATGATTTTTCAAAAACAGATTGAGGAAGCCTTTGGAAAGGCGGTTCGCGTCCGTTGCGATGACATGGGGACTGCATATTATTTTTCCGCAGACGATTTTCCCGGGCTGCAAAAAGAGCCATACACGTTTGAAAATCAAAAAGGGGAGCGTTTGCAGGGCTATTTTTATCACTACGATTCCCCCAAGCCCTACCGCATTGTCGTGTTCGATCACGGAATGGGGGGCGGTCACCGATCTTATATGAAGGAGATCGAGAGGCTGGCACGCGCAGGCTACCTTGTGTTTTCTTACGATCATACGGGGTGTATGGAATCACAGGGAGCGCACATCAATGGGTTTGCGCAATCGCTTGCTGATCTGCACGCGGCTTTGTCGGTGCTTGAAAAGGATCCGAACTATTCTGCCTATACCTTTTCGGTGGTGGGGCACAGCTGGGGAGGTTACTCCACCTTAAATATTACGGCGTTGCATCCTGAGATCACGCACGTGGTTGCAATTTCAGGCTTTTTGTCGGTGGATCGGATGCTTCGGCAGACCTTTGGCGGCATCATGAAGCCATACTACCAAAGAATGCGCGACATAGAGCATGAGGCAAATCCCGATTTTGCGGATTACGCGGCTGAGGAAAGCCTTTCAAACTATCGTGGCAAGGCCTTGGTGATCCATTCGGCCGATGATCGCGTGGTGCATAGCAAATCTCATTTTCGTGTCTTGAAAAAGGCGCTTGGAGATCATGAGAACATTCGCTTTTTAGAGGTGAGAGGCAAGGGGCACAATCCCAACTATACCGAGGATGCCGTCCGCTATAAGGATGCGTATTTGGCAGAGCTGAAAAGGGAGGCCAAAAAGGGCGGTCTTGCGGAGCAGGATGCCAAGCGTGCATTCGTTTCAAAATTTGACTGGAATCGTATGACGGAGCAGGATGAGTCGGTTTGGAGAGAGATCCTCACGACACTGGAGTCCTGAACCTGAAAATATTATAACACAGAATCCGCAGAGAATCAACTGTCTCTGCGGATTTCTGTTTGGGAAAGTTAAGGTGTCGTGTTTTTTTAACAAAACTTAAAAAAGTTTTTGAATATTCACAGAGTTTTCACAATTTTACGATATAATTATATACAAAGTGGCGAGATTTTTGTTGAATTATGCAAAAACAAGTACGAAAGAGGCTTCTATGGAATCAAGAAAACCAAACAAGAAGAAAAAATGGATTCGCCAAAGGCACGCGATCGTGAGGAACGTGGCATATGTCATTCTTTATCCTTACTGCCGTGTCAAGTACGGAATCAAGGTCAGAAAATTCAAGGAGCAGGGAGACAGACCTTATCTGGTTCTCTACAACCATCAGACCGGTTTTGACCAGTTCTTTGTGGGAATGGCGTTCAAGGGCCCGGTTTATTACGTTGCCAGCGAGGATATCTTCTCCATGGGGCGTGTGTCCGATCTCTTGCGTTATCTTGTTGCACCCATCCCGATCAAAAAGCAGACCAACGATGCAAGAGCTGTCATCACCTGCGCACGCGTAGCGAAGGAAGGTGGTACGATTGCGATTGCGCCGGAGGGAAATCGCACCTACAGCGGTGTGACCGAATACATCAAGCCCTCCATCGTCAGTCTGATCCGTTTTCTCAGAATGCCCATCGCCTTTTACAAAATTGAGGGCGGATACGGCGTGCAGCCTCGCTGGAGCGACGTCAAGCGGAAGGGAACCGTGCGTTGCGGCGTTTCCTATGTGATGGAGCCCGAGGAATACAAGACAATGACCGATGAGGAGCTTTACGAGCGAATCTGCCGTGAGCTTTACGTGGATGAGTACCGGATCGAGGAGCAGTATTTCCACAAAAAGAGCGCGGAGTATCTTGAGCGCGCGATCTACGTTTGCCCGGACTGCGGTCTGTCGGAGTTTGAGAGCGCGGGAGATGTAATCTCCTGTAAGAAATGCGGAAAGAAGATCCGGTATCGCTCGGACAAAAGGCTGGAGGGGGTTGGTTGTGAGTTCCCCTTTTCCACCGTTACCGAGTGGTATCGCTATCAGATCGATTTTGTCAACGGCTTGGATTACACGCAAAAGACAGACGTTCTTTTGTACGAGGATCGCGTGGATCTTTCCGAGGTGATTCTGTATCAGGGAAAAAATCCTTTGCGTGAGAATGCCTCCTGGCGTCTTTACGGAGATCGATTTGTGGTTGACGAGGGGACAGAGGCGGAATTGGTTCTGCCCTTCTCGGAGCTTTCCGTTGTGACGGTGCTGGGCAAAAACAAGCTTAACATCTACCACGGTGAAACAGTTTATCAGATCAAGGGCACCGAGAGACTGAACGCCCTTAAGTATATGAATTTCTACTATCGCTATAAAAATCTGACCGAGGAGGATGAAGATGGAAAATTTTTGGGACTTTAAGGTATGGGGCAGCGTGCTGCTGTTCTGCGTATTGCTTGGCGCGTTGATGGTTGCCAATATGCTGAAAAAATTGATCCGCCCTCTCGAATATTCGCTGATTCCCACGTCGGTACTCGGTGGTTTGATCCTGCTTTTGATTTCCGCCGTTTACAAGTGGATCACGGGGGATGAGATGTTCAACACCGCTCTGTTTGGCGGTTCGGGCGCGTCCACGCTGGAGATTTTGACCTACCACTGCTTGGCACTCGGATTTATCGCCTCTGCCTTCAAGGGATCGAAAAACGGCTTTGGAAAGAAGCGCGCGACCGAGATCTTTGATTCGGGCGTGACCACGGTTGCTACCTACTTGCTTCAGGCGCTGTTCGGAATGGGCATCACCATGTTTGCGGCGTGGCTGATCATGCCCGACCTGTTCGACGTTTCGGGAATCCTCTTGCCCTTTGGCTTCGGTCAGGGAAGCGGACAGGCGATGAACTACGGTAACATCTACGAAACGGATCACGGATTCGTTGGCGGAAAGAGCTTTGGTCTGACGGTTGCGGCAATGGGATTCCTCAGTGCGGCGATTGGCGGTGTGATTCATTTGAACATCATCAGACGTCGCAGACGTGTGATGGTTAAGCGAGGCGAGGATCAGGAGCTCAAGCTCGAGACCATTCAGGGCAACGACGAGATCCCCATGCAGGGAAGCATGGATAAGATGACCGTGCAGATCGCGTATATCTGCGTTGCGTATTTCTTCGTTTACATCCTGATGAACGTTCTTGGCGATCTTCTCCCCGGCATGAGATCGGTAATCTTCGGATTCAACTTCCTGCTCGGCGTTTTGGTTGCAACGATCATGAAGTCTATCGTCAACCTGCTGCACAAGAAAAAGGTCATTCGCAGAAAGCAGACCAACGATTTTCTCATGACGCGCGCAAGCAACTTCTTCTTTGATCTGATGGTGGTTGCAGGTGTTGCGGCGATCCGCTTGGACATTCTCGGAAGATACTGGGCGATCCTGCTGGTTCTCGGCGTGGTCGGACTGGTTATTACATACGTATACAATCTGATCGTTGCGCGCACGCTCTTCAAGGAGTACTCCGAGGAGCAGTTCCTTGCTATGTACGGAATGCTCACCGGTACCGCGAGCACGGGTATTATTCTGCTCCGCGAGCTGGACGGAACGTTTGAGACACCCGCGTCCGACAATCTGGTTTATCAGACCCTGCCCGCGATCGTGTTCGGTTTCCCCATGATGCTCCTGGCAACGCTGGCTCCCAAGAAGCCCGTCTTGACCTTGATTATCTTCGCGGTGTTCTTCCTTGCAATGAACGTGATTCTGTTCCGTTCCCTGATCTTCAAAAAGAAGAACAAAAAATAAAACGGTATAAAGAAAAATCCCTTTCTCGGTTTGAGAAAGGGATTTTTTGTTACGTCTGATTGCGCTCGATTTCTTCCCAGTCGATCGCGCGGTCCTTGAAGTAGCACACGCGGTCGCGTGCTCCGATGGGGCGAAGCGCGTGGCAGGGATTTCCGACGGCAACCACGTTTGCGGGAATGTCTTTGGTCACCACGCTTCCCGCGCCGATCACCGTGTTGTCTCCGATCGTGACACCGGGCAGGATCACCGCGCCGGCGCCGATCCAGCAGTTCTTTCCGATTCTCACGGGGGCGTTGTACTGATACGCCTGCTCTCTGAGAGAGGGGAGAATGGGATGTCCTGCGGTGGCAACGGTGACGTTGGGACCGATCATGGTGTAATCTCCCACGTAAATGTGCGTGTCGTCCACCAGCGTGAGGTTGAAGTTTGCATAGATGTTCCTGCCGAAGTGGACGTGCCGGCCTCCCCAGTTGGTATGAAGGGGAGGCTCAATGTAGCAGTCAGGCCCGATCTCGGCGAACATCTCGCGCAGCATTTTTTCGCGGAGAGCAAGCTCGGTCGGTCTTGTTTGGTTGAAGTCGTAGAGTTTGTCAAGGCAGGCAAGCTGCTCGCGCATGATCTCCTCGCCGTTTGGGAGATAAAGCTCCCCCGTATGCAGTTTTTCTTTCATAGCGCTTGGCTTATGACAGAACCGCGGACAGGCGGAAATCTGCAGGTGTGCCGTACAAGGTGTAGCCGTCCTCTGTGACGACATATGCACGGATGCGCAGAACGGTGTCGAAATCTTCTGCCGAGATTGCGGAGGTGTTCTGAACGAAGAAGTAGGATGCACCGTTGCCGTATTCTTCACCGGGCGTGTAGGTCACGTCGGTGCCATCCACCGTTCCGATGATGGAAATGAAAGCGACCTTGGTCTCCAGTGCTTCAAACGCGCTCCATTCTCCGTCCTCGGACTGTTTGGAGATCTCAAATCCAACCTTGTCGTAGTAAAGCTTGTCGAGCGACGCGATCAGACGGGGAGAGATGGACTCTGACTCAAGGCTTGCGTCCAGCGGGAGCTGATATTTTACATTGAGCAAATTGATGTCCATGATGTGTCGGTTGGTTCCGATCGTAACGGTCACCGTTTCGGATGCCGATTGGATATCCGTTTCGGGGAGTCTGACCAGGTATGTGCCGGGTGTGAACGTCATGTTAGGATCGGTGACGGGGATAAAGGTCTCACCGTCAGCGGAGTATTCCATCTCGGTGGTAAGTCCGCGGATCTTGCCGTCCGCCTTGCCCTGAATCGTCTCGTTGACTGCGGTCAATACAGGAGTTGCGGGCTTGATCTTGGTGATGGTGAAAGGAAGCGTGAGGGTGGTGTTGCCGGCGTAGGTTGCGGTTGCCAATGCTTCACCGATGTTTATGTTGTTGGAATAGGTGATGTTGATATCCTCGCCAAGCCATGCTCCCGTGTAGGTTACCGTGGCGGGGGTAATCTCGTTTCCGGTGTAAACAAGAGATTGCTTGGGATCCAGTCCAAGGGTAGCCGTTACGTTGAAATCACAGGAAGAGGAACAGCTGGTGCAGCTTTGCGTAATCACCGTGTCGGAGGTCTTCTCGTGCTTCAGGGTATGGGTGCTGTCTGCGACGGCTTTTGAGCCCATAATCCTCCCCATGGTAGAATCCTGCGCGCCGGTCTTTGTGTTATATTTTTCATATGCAGCGGAATCCGCGAAGACCAGCCGGCAGTTGCCGGAGTCTACGTCATTCGTGTGTCTGGATTTTGCGTAAATTCCATAATCAACTTCAAAAAGTTTTAAAGAGTAGTTAATCGTCGCGCCGCTTCCGATGACGAGTGTAATATTGCCGGTTACGGATTTAACGTTGGTAGTCCAAGTATAAGAAAACGGAATTAATTTTACACTACAGTCGTTGTAGCATCCGCCGTAGATTCTTCGGGTGATCTTTCCGCCAAGCACGCGAAGGGTGATATTGCCCTTGTGGTTTGCCGATTGACTTCCTCCGAAGATCTGCTCAACTTCACCACCCGTAATGGTTGCATAGATGTCACAGCCAGTATAGTCTGGATTCCATCCAGCATTGGAATTGTCTCCGCTTCCGTATATACTCATCATTTTTCCGCCCGTGACGTTCAGATGAATGGAATTTCCAACACCGCCGGAGTTGCATGAGCCGCCGAACACGTAGTTTGCCTTTGCATTGTCTGCAAAGGTCAGATACACGCTTCCCTTGATGAGGCCGCCGTTTGAACCGCCGAACACCCTGTATATGGGACCGTCATCCTCAGTATGATAGGTGTGGTTGATGGAGGCGTTGACTTTTCCGCCGATGTACGCGTGAACGTCACCCCGTACTGAAACGATTTCGTTTCCACTGTCGTCCTTCACTTTTGGTGCGCATAGACCACCGCCGTAGATTTTTTTATATGTTCCGGACATGATGGTGATGTCGGTACTGGCAACCGTCATGAAGTTTCCGCCTCCGTAGAGGTAAGTCTCGTTTTGTACGGTGACATCTTCCTTGATGACGAGCTTGTTGCCGTTTGCAAAGACCGAGCCTCCCTGTTGGAAGACAAGGGTCATGTTCTCAAAGATGACGGAATCCTTAATTATAAATTTGTGAACAAAGACGTTTTCGTTATTGACCTTTTCGTAGCCGCCCACTGCAGAGGCATCCAACGTACCGCCTGTGATCGTGATAGTCTTTCCGTGCGCCTTCCACGTATATTCGGGGGGCAGAGTGCAGGTGCCGTTGATCACGATGGTTCCTCCGTCGGGGACGGTGTTCAGTGCGTTTGTAAATTCTTCGGCAGTGGTTACGGTGACCGGCTGGGCAGCCTCAAGCGCCACAATGGACTGGCACAGCCCTGTGGACGTTACCAGGATCAGGAGCGCCAAGAGGAATGCCTTGGTTCGGTTGCATACAACTTGTTTCATACGGATATTCTCCTTCCGTTTTTATATTTTGCCATTTTAATTATAACATGAAGAAATCCAAAAATCAAGTGGAGATTTTGCTTTCGATGTTTTTTTCAAAAAAATCACGAAAAAAGACATGAGAATCTCGAAAAATGCTTGACAAAAACAGAGCGGTGTGATATAATAACAATGCAATTTTTAAGTTGGTACAGAGATGCCGGCAAGGTTGAAGCAAATCAGGGATGACCGTATCTGGGCGGGGACGCCATAGGTGCGCCGTTTTTATAGGTTTTTGTGAGAATCTTGCCGACAGGCAAGATTTTTTTGTTGTGGGAGAAGATCGTGATACTGAGAACGAAAATCATGGATGAGGCGACCCTCAACCGAACGATGGCGCGAATTACCCACGAGGTGCTGGAGAGAAATCAGGGGGTGGAAAACCTTTGTGTTCTCGGCGTCCTCAGGCGGGGTGTTCCGCTGGCTCGGATGCTTTGCAGCAACATCGAGCGATTTGAGGGTGTTTCGGTCCCGTTCGGCGTTTTGGATATTACCTCACGTCGGGACGATCTGACCGAGGCTGAGAAAAAGAACCGACCGGATTCGTCGCAGATCCCCTTTGATCTGAACGATAAAAATGTGATCATTGTGGACGATGTTCTGTTTACGGGCAGAACCGCGCGCGCGGCGATCGAAACGGTGTTTGGCTGCGGCAGACCCAAGACGCTGCAATTTGTGGTGTTGGTTGACCGCGGACACAGAGAGCTTCCCATCCGTCCCGACTATGTGGGAAAGAATGTTCCCACCTCGAGAAGCGAAACGGTTGCGGTGAGGCTTTTGGATATTGATGGAGAAACCGCCGTTTATATTGGCGATATGGAAATGAAAGAGGAGGGAACCTGACATGAATAACCAAATGATTGATGCGGCATCGATTCAGAATGAGAAAATTCAGGCATCTGCGATCCACTGTCTGGCAAAGCAGGGTCTTTTGTCTGTTCCCAAAAATCAATATTTAATACTTCCCGGCTTTTGCGATGTGCATGTGCACCTTCGTGAGCCGGGTTTTTCGTACAAGGAAACGGTGAAGAGCGGAACGATGTCTGCGGCAAGAGGCGGCTACACTGCAGTTTGCTCCATGCCAAACCTCAAGCCCGCTCCCGACTGCATGGAAGGGCTCAAGCCGCAGCTTGATGCGATCGAGCGAGACGCCGTCATTGAGGTGCGCCCCTACGGAACGATCACAAAGGGATCGATGGGGGAGATGCTCTCGGATATGGAGGCGATGGCACCCTATGTCTGTGGCTTTACCGACGATGGTCGAGGGGTGCAGAGCGACGATATGATGCGGGCGGCAATGACCAAAGCAAAGCAGCTTGGAAAAATGATCGTGGCACATTGCGAGGTCAATCGGCTTCTGTTCGGAGGTTACATTCACGATGGTACCTACGCCAAGGAGCACGGACATCGGGGGATTTGCAGTGCGAGTGAATATTTGCAGATCGAGCGAGATCTCGAGTTGGTACGCGAGACGGGATGCAGCTATCATGTCTGCCATATTTCCACAAAGGAGAGCGTGGCTCTGGTCCGTCGGGCAAAGGCGGAGGGGCTTGATGTGACCTGCGAGACGGGCCCCCATTACCTGATCCTGTCCGATGCGGATCTGAAGGAAGAGGGGAGATTCAAAATGAATCCGCCTCTGCGGGACGAAGAAGACCGAGTGGCGCTTGTGGAGGGGATTTTGGACGGAACGATCGACATGATTGCAACCGACCATGCACCCCACAGTGCCGAGGAAAAATCCAAGGGGCTGGCAAACAGCGCCTTTGGAATCGTGGGACTGGAAACCGCCTTCCCGCTGATGTACACTGAGTTTGTGAAAAAAGGACTTCTTACGGTGGATCGTTTGGTCGATCTGCTCGTGCGAAATCCGAGACGGCGGTTCGGGATTCCCGAAGGGGACGACTTCACGGTGTTTGAGGTCGCAAAGCCATACCCGATTGACCCGAGTGAGTTCGTGTCTATGGGACGCGCGACCCCCTTTGTCGGCAAGGAAGTATACGGCCGATGCGTTTTGACCGTCCATAACGGAAAGACCGTATGGGCAGAGGTATAACGATGAAAAATAATGTGAAAAGTAAAAGGATATATTGGAGGACAAAGCAATGCCAAAGAGAACAGATTTGAAGAAGATTATGATTATCGGATCCGGCCCTATTGTCATCGGACAGGCTGCCGAATTCGACTACGCAGGAACGCAGGCTTGTCTTGCGCTCAAGGAGGAAGGCTACGAGGTAGTGCTTTGCAACTCTAACCCCGCAACCATTATGACGGATACGTCCATTGCAGACAAGGTTTATATGGAGCCTCTGACGCTGGAGTATATCGCGAAGATCCTTCGCTACGAAAGACCGAATGCGATCATTCCCGGTATTGGCGGTCAGACAGGTCTGAATCTTGCCATGCAGCTGGAGAAGAAGGGCGTTCTCAAGGAGTGTCAGGTAGAGCTTTTGGGAACCAGCAGCGCAAGTATTGAGCAAGCAGAGGACAGAGAGATGTTCAAGGAGCTCTGCCAGGCGATCGGCGAGCCCACCATTCCCTCCGAAATCACCTATTCTTTGGATGAGGCAAAGGCTGCAGCACAGCACATCGGCTATCCCGTGGTTCTTCGTCCCGCGTTCACGCTGGGCGGAACCGGTGGCGGATTTGCCAACAACGAGGAGGAGCTGATCGAGATCGGTATGAACGCATTCAAGCTCTCTCCCGTGCACCAGGTTCTCATCGAGAAGAGCGTGAAGGGCTTTAAGGAGATCGAGTTCGAGATGATGCGGGACTCGGGCGACAACGTTATCACGATCTGCGGCATGGAGAACATTGACCCCGTAGGCGTGCACACCGGCGACTCTATCGTGGTTGCTCCCATTCTCTCCCTGGATGATGAAAAGCTGAAAATGCTCAATAACAGCGCGATCAATCTGATCCGCGCGCTCAAGATCGAGGGTGGATGCAATGTTCAGTTTGCGCTTCATCCCCAGACCAAGGAATACTACCTCATTGAGGTTAACCCCCGTGTATCCCGTTCCTCTGCGCTGGCATCCAAGGCGAGCGGATATCCTATCGCAAAGGTAACCGCAAAGATCGCTGTCGGAATGTCGCTTGAGGAGATCGGAATTGCCAATACCACGGCGGCAAAGGCCCCCTCGCTTGACTATGTGGTTGCAAAGCTTCCCAGATTCCCGTTTGACAAGTTCTCCGCGGCGTCCAATACTCTGGGCACGCAGATGAAGGCAACGGGAGAGGTCATGGGCATCGGTGCAAACCTGGAGGAGTGTCTCCTCAAATCGGTGCGCTCGCTGGAAATCGGTGCAAACCACTTCCATCTGAAGAAATTTGATTCCTACTCCGATGAACAGCTCAGAGAATATCTGACGGTGTTCAAGGACGATAATGTGTTTGCGGTATGCGAGCTTCTGCGCCGTGGCGAATCCATCGAGAGCCTTTATGAGATTACCAAGATCACGCCCCTCTTCCTGAATGCCTTCAAGCGCATTGTGGAGATGGAAAAGCTGCTTGCGGCAAACGTGGGAGACGTGGCAACCCTTAAGGCTGCCAAGATTATGGGATTCTCCGATGTCTGCATCGCAAGACTTTGGGGCATGAAGGAGCTGGATGTTTGGAATCTCCGCCACGAGAACAAGATTATTCCTGTGTTCCGTATGGCAGATACCTTCCATACCAATGCGTATATTCCCTATTTCTATTCCACCTACACAGGTGAGAACCATTCCATTGTGACAGACAAGAAGAAGATCGTGGTGTTGGGCGCAGGTCCTATCCGTATCGGACAGGGTGTTGAATTTGACTACTCCACGGTTCATGCAGTCACAACCATCAAGAATTCGGGCTACGAGGCGATCATCATCAACAACAACCCTGAGACCGTTTCTACCGACTACACGACCTCCGACAAGCTCTATTTTGAGCCTCTGACGCCGGAGGATGTGATGAATATCATTGAGTTTGAAAATCCCGAGGGTGTTGTTGCATCTCTGGGCGGACAGACTGCGATCAACCTTGCAGATCCCCTCAGACGCCGCGGTGTCAAGATCATCGGAACCGACTGCGATGCGATCGACAAGGCAGAAAATCGCGATTTGTTTGAAAAGCTTTTGCTTTCTCTCAACATTCCTCAGCCTCAGGGTGAGGCAGTGACCGACATTGAGGCAGGCGTTCGTACCGCAGCCAAGATCGGTTATCCTGTGCTGGTGCGCCCCTCCTTCGTGCTTGGAGGTCGCGCGATGCAGATCGTTGCAAACGAGGAGCAGCTCCGTCACTACCTGAAGACCGCCGTTGAGATCGACGCGGACAAGCCCGTGCTGGTTGACAAATATATCATCGGTAAAGAGGTAGAGGTTGACGCCATCTGCGATGGCAGAGACGTATTTATTCCCGGCATCATGGAGCTGGTTGAGCGCACGGGTATCCACTCGGGCGACTCCATCAGTGTATATCCCTCCTTCAGCATTTCCTCGAAGGTGAAGGGAACCATTCTCCAGTATGCGAAGAAGCTGGGACTGGGAATCGGAATCGTCGGTCTGTTCAACATTCAGTTTATCGTCGACGAGAACGAGAAGGTTTATATCATCGAGGTTAACCCCCGTTCCTCCAGAACCGTGCCCTTCCTCTCCAAGGCGACCGGATACAGCCTGGCAGATATTGCGACCGAGGTCATTCTCGGAAAATCCCTTAAGGAGCAGGGTATCTTCGACATTTATCCCGATGAGAAGAACAGATGGTACGTCAAGGTTCCCGTCTTCTCCTTCAACAAGATCAGAGGTCTTGACGCTTACCTCTCCCCCGAAATGAAGTCTACGGGTGAGGCAATCGGATACGACAACAAGCTCAACCGCGCGCTTTACAAGGCACTCCAGGCATCGGGTATGCACGTTCAGAACTACGGAACTGTATTCGTAACGGTTGCGGATAAGGATAAGCTGGAGGCACTTCCTCTGATTCAGAGATTCTACAACCTGGGCTTCAACATCGAGGCGACCAGCGGAACGGCGAAGTTCCTCAGAGAGAACGGAATTCGAACCAAGGTTTTGGGCAAGATCGGCGACGGATCCTCTGAGATCCAGGAGGCAATGCGTCAGGGTCACATCGCTTACGTTGTGAACACTTCCGATATTGGCTCTGAGGGAGGATTGGCTGACGGACATCAGATCAGAAGCCTGGCGATCGAGAATAACATCACCATGTTTACCGCACTCGATACCGTGAAGGTTCTTCTCGATGTACTCGAAGAAACCACGCTTTGCGTCTCTACCATCGACGCGTGAGGAATGACATGAAACAGGTATTTTATAAGATTACGGGCAACGAGCGCATCGCGCAGGATGTCTTTCGCATGACGCTGGAGGGTGACACCTCTCCCTTGACTGCGCCCGGACAGTTTATCAATATTTTAATCGACGGAAAGTTCCTTCGCAGACCCATCTCGGTCTGCGATTGGAACGAAAAGGGTCTGACCATCATTTACAAGGTGGTGGGGCAGGGAACCGAGATCATGAGCCGTATGCAGGCGGGCGAGGTGCTGGACACCCTCTCGGGGCTCGGCAACGGATTTAATCCTGCCAAGTGTGGAGATGCCCCCCTTCTGATTGGTGGCGGTGTTGGCGTCCCCCCTATGTACGGACTTTGCCGCACCTTGGTGGAGAGCGGGAAAAAGCCGACTGTGATCCTTGGATTCAACAGTGCCGCCGATGTTTTCTACAAGGAAGAATTTGAGGCACTTGGCGCTACAGTTTATGTGACCACGGCAGACGGATCCTACGGTGTCAAGGGATTTGTGACCGACGTGATGAAGGATCTGGCGTATTCCTACTTCTACACATGTGGCCCGATGCCCATGTTCCGCGCGATTGAGGCGATTGCCAAAACGAGCGGACAGTACAGCTTTGAGGAGCGCATGGGCTGCGGCTTTGGCGGCTGCATGGGATGCTCCTGCAAAACACTTTACGGTAACAAGCGCATCTGTGTGGATGGCCCTGTTTTGGAGAGAGAGGAGATCATATGGGAAGCACAAAAGTAATTCTTTCCGGCTGGGAGCTGGACAATCCCGTGATCCCCGCCAGCGGAACCTTTGGATTCGGCAAGGAGTTTGCGGAATTTTATGACATCAACTGTCTGGGAACCTTTTCCTTCAAGGGAACGACCAGAGAAGCAAGATTTGGAAATCCCACTCCGAGAATTGCCGAATGTACGGCAGGTATGATCAACTCGGTGGGGCTGCAGAACCCGGGCGTCGATCATGTGATCGAGAAAGAATTGCCCGAGATGAAGAAATATTTTCACAAGAAGGTTATCGCAAACGTCAGCGGATTCTCGGTAGAGGACTATGCTGTGACCTGCGAGAAGCTGGACAAAGAGGAACAGGTGGGGTTGCTTGAAGTTAACGTCAGCTGCCCGAACGTGCACAACGGCGGCATGAGCTTTGGCACGACACCCGAGGCGGCGGCAGAGGTCACTCGCGCAGTCAAGGCGGTTACGACCAAGCCCGTTTACATTAAACTCAGCCCCAACGTGACCGACATCGTTTCCATCGCCAAGGCTTGCGAGGAGGCGGGCGCGGACGGAATCAGTATGATTAACACCCTTTTGGGAATGCGTATCAATCTGAGAAACCGCCAGCCCGTGGTTGCCAACAAGATGGGGGGCTTTTCCGGCCCTGCGATCTTCCCGGTGGCCGTTCGCATGGTTTATCAGGTTTATGATGCTGTCAAGATCCCGATCATCGGAATGGGTGGCGTTTCCACCGCCGAGGATGTTGTGGAATTGATGCTGGCGGGTGCGACCGCCGTGCAGGTGGGAGCGGCAAATCTGGTCGATCCCTTTGTTTGCAAAAAGATCATCGAGGATCTTCCCGCGGTGATGAAAAAGTACAGAATTGAAAATTTGAGTGATATTATAGGAGGCGCGCATCATGGGTAAGGACGTAATCGTAGCTTGCGATTTTGCGAGCAAGCAGGATGTAATGAATTTTTTGGATCTTTTCAAGGAAGAAAAGCCCTTCGTGAAGATCGGTATGGAGCTTTTTTATGCAGAGGGACCCTCGATTGTTCGCGAGATCAAGGCAAGAGGACATAAGATCTTCCTCGATCTGAAGCTTCATGACATTCCCAACACCGTAACCAAGGCAATGCGCGTGCTGTCCGGTCTTGACGTGGATATGACCAATCTCCACGCGGCAGGTGCAACGGCAATGATGGAGGGGGCACTCAAGGGACTCACCCGTGAGGACGGAACCCGTCCGATTCTGATTGCTGTGACCCAGCTCACCTCTACCGATCAGGAGAGCATGGAGAGAGATCTGCTCATCCGCGAGCCCATCGATCAGGTGGTGATGCACTATGCAAAGACCGCAAAGAATGCGGGTCTTGACGGCGTGGTCTGCTCCCCTTTGGAGGCAGAGAAGGTGCACAACACCTGCGGCAAGGATTTCGTGACTGTGACCCCCGGTGTGCGTTTTGCAGACGGAGACATTGGAGATCAGAAGCGCGTGATGACCCCTGCAGAGGCAAAGAGAATTGGCTCTGACTACATCGTTGTGGGAAGACCGATCACCGCAGCTGCTGATCCGGTTGCCGCATACAAGAGATGTGTGGCAGAGTTCGTAGGATAATTTAGAGAGTTTAAAGGAGAATATAGAGATGACTGACATTCAAAAGCTGATTGCAAAGGACCTGCTTTCCATTAAGGCAGTATTTTTCCGTCCCGGCGAGCCCTTTACCTGGGCAAGCGGAATCAAGAGCCCCGTTTACTGCGACAACCGTCTGACGCTGACTGCTCCCAAGGTGCGCACTGACGTTGAGGAGTGCCTGGCAGAGACCATTCGCCGTGAGTATCCCGACGCAGAGGTTCTCATGGGTACCTCTACCGCAGGCATTGCTCATGCAGCGATTACAGCACACCTCATGGGACTTCCCATGGGCTACGTTCGTTCCGGCGCCAAGGATCACGGCAGACAGAATCAGATCGAGGGCAAGCTGGAGAAGGGACAGAAGGTTGTCGTGGTTGAGGATCTGATCTCTACCGGCGGCAGCGTGATCGAAGTTGTAAACGTGCTTCGCGAGGCAGGTGCTGAGGTTCTTGGCGTGGTTTCCATCTTCACCTACGGCATGAAGAAAGGCCTTGTTAGACTGGAAGAGGCAAATGTGAAGAACGTGAGCCTGACCAATTTTGATGTAATTGCCGAGATCGCCGCAGAGGAGAACTATATTGAGAAGTCGGATATTGCGAAGCTGATTGCATTCCGCAACAATCCTTCCGACGAGAGCTGGATCGGAGCATAATCATGAGAAACATTATCAATATTCTCGATCTGTCGGTAGAAGAGATCGCGGAGCTGATCCGCGTTGCCGACGATATCATGGAGAATCCCGATAAATACAACGAGGTTTGTAAGCACAAGATCCTGGCGACTCTCTTTTTCGAGCCCTCCACCAGAACGCGTCTGAGCTTTGAATCTGCCATGCTTTCTTTGGGCGGACAGGTTTTGGGCTTTTCCGACGCCAATTCCTCTTCCTCCTCCAAGGGAGAGAGCGTGTCGGATACCGTATCGGTTGTTTCGGGATATGCCGATCTGATCGCCATGAGACATCCCAAGGAGGGTGCGCCCCTCGTGGCGTCCATGCACTCCCGTGTGCCGATTATCAATGCAGGTGACGGCGGTCACTATCATCCCACCCAGACCCTGGCGGATCTTTTGACCATTCACCACGAGAAGGGGAGATTTGATAATCTCACCATCGGTTTCTGCGGAGACCTCAAGTTTGGCAGAACCGTACATTCGCTGATCGAGGCGATGTCCAGATATACCGGGATCAAGTTTGTTCTGATCTCTCCCGATGAGTTGAAGCTTCCGGCATTCGTCAAGGAAGAGTTTATCATGGATAAAGGATTTGAATGTGTTGAGAGTAAGTCGCTGGATGAGGTTATCGGAGACTTGGATATCCTTTACATGACGCGCGTTCAGAAGGAGCGCTTCTTCAACGAGGAGGATTATCTGCGCCTGAAGGATACCTATATCCTTACCGCTGACAAGATGAAGCTTGCCCGTCCTGATATGATCGTGATGCACCCGCTGCCCCGTGTAAATGAGATTTCCACGGCGGTGGACAACGATCCTCGCGCGTGCTATTTCCGTCAGACCTACTACGGAAGACTGATGAGAATGGCTCTGATTATGAAGCTCTTGGAGGTGAAGGCATGAATATCGACGGAGTGAAGAACGGAATCGTAATTGACCATATCACCCCCGGAAAGGCAATGCAGCTTTATCATATGCTTGGTATCGACAAGTTGGACTGTTGTGTTGCGGTGATTCAGAACGTTGCAAGCCGTCAGATGGGTAAGAAGGACATGATTAAGATTGATGCCAGCATTTCCATCAATCTTGATGTGATCGGATACGTCAGCCCGAATGCGACGATCAATACCATTGAAAACGGAAAGATCGTGAGCAAGGAGCACATTGACCTTCCGCGCCGTTTGACCAATATCATTTATTGCAAGAATCCTCGCTGCATTACCACTACGGAGCAGGAGATCGAGCATATCTTTGTGCTTTCCGACAAGGGAGAGTACAGATGCCTGTACTGCGAGACCGAGTCTAACTGACGGTCTGATTTTGTACAAAAGTTTTGATTTCTCAGAACTTTCAAAAAGGGGATTGTTTTTTTCGATGAAAAGTGCCAAATGTTGGCGAATCCCTTGACATTTTGTTTGTTTTATGATATACTGTAGCGGATGATAAAATCCTCTGTGACTGACGGAATCACGTGGAGTACCACGATGAAGCAGAGGAGGTTCCAAGCCGACCGTCTGGGCACATTTAATCCGCTATGGGTTAAGTGTGCCCTTATGTGTTTTTGAAATTACGATTGGGAGGACCATGATGAAAAAAGTTGGAATCGTGATGGGAAGTGACAGCGATCTGCCCATCCTTGAAAAGGCAATGAATATGCTGAAGTCCTTGGAAGTGCCCTACGAGGTGCATGTTTATTCGGCGCACCGCACTCCCGACGAGGCGATTGCCTTCGCGCGCGGAGCGGAGAAGAATGGCTTTGGCGTGTTGATTGCGGCTGCGGGAATGGCAGCGCACCTGGCAGGTGTGCTTGCGGCAAACACCACCCTGCCCGTGATCGGAATTCCTTGCAAATCTCAATATCTTGACGGTGTAGACGCGCTTCTTGCGACCGTTCAGATGCCTACGGGTATTCCGGTTGCCACCGTTGCAATCAACGGCGGAGGAAACGCGGCGCTGCTTGCTTGTCAGATGCTCGCAATTTCGGATGAGGCGCTTGCAAAGAGACTCAAGGCAAAGCGTGCGGCAGATACTGCTGCGGTTCTGGAGAAGGACGCGCGGATCTGCGCAGAATACAGTTCTCTGTAAAATAGGGAGGATACCATGGGCGGTTTTTTTGGCGCGGTTTCCCGGGAAAGCGTGATTGCTGACGTTTTCTTCGGAACGGATTACCATTCGCATCTCGGAACGAGAAGCGGCGGTATGGCGGCGTACGATCAGAGTATCGGACTGCAGAGAAACATTCACAACATTTCCAATTCTCCCTTCCGAACAAAATTTGAGCATATCTTTGAGGAGATGGAGGGAACGGCGGCGATTGGATGTATCAACGACAGCGATCCGCAGCCGTTGCTGATTCGATCCAATCTGGGAACATATGCAATTTGCTTTGTCGGAGCGATTAACAATGCAAAGGATCTGATCGATGGAGTTCTTTCCTCCGGTGGCGGTTACTTTGATGCGATGACGTCGGGCAAGGTCAATTCCACCGAGCTGGTTGCGGCTTTGATCAATCAGAAAAGCAGCTTTGCGGAGGGAATTCACTATGCTCAGGAGGTAATTGAGGGTACCGCATCCATTCTGATCTTGAAGGATAAGGGTGAGCTGATCGCGGCGCGTGATAAGCTTGGCAGACTTCCGATCCATATCGGAAAGGGGGAGAAGGGATACTGTGTATCCTTCGAATCGTATCCCTGCCAAAAGCTTGGCTATGAGCTTGAGAGAGAGCTTGGCGCCGGTGAGATCGTAGAGATCACCCCCGACGGCATTGAGGTTCTCAGAGAGCCAGGCGAGGAAATGCGAGTTTGCGCATTCCTTTGGAGCTACTACGGATATCCTACCTCTACCTACGAGGGGGTTAACGTCGAGGTCATGCGTTGCAGAAACGGTAAGATCATGGCGGAGAACGACATTGCCGACGGAAAGGATATGAGCTTTGACCATGTGGGCGGTGTTCCCGATTCGGGCACGCCTCACGCCATCGGATATGCGCACGGAAGCCATATTCCTTTTGCACGCCCCTTTATTAAATATACTCCGACCTGGTCCAAGAGCTTTACACCTGCCAGCCAGGTTGACCGGAACAAGGTCGCAAAAATGAAAATGATCCCCGTGAATGAGCTGATCAACGGCAAGAATCTCTTGTTTGTTGATGATTCTATTGTCAGAGGAACACAGCTGCGCGGGACGGTTGAATTTTTATATGAAAACGGTGCGAAGGCGGTGCATATGCGCTCTGCCTGCCCGCCCGTTATGTACGGTTGCAAGTATCTCAACTTTACCAGATCCACCAACGAGATGGAGCTGATTACCAGAGCCACGATCGTGGAGCTGGAGGGAGAAGAGGGACTGAACCACATCGATGAGTACAGCGACAGCAGCACCGAGCGCGGCAAGGCCATGCGCGATGCCATCTGCAAGAAGCTTCATCTTGCATCCCTGGAGTTCCAGACGCTGGACGGACTGAAAAAGGCAATCGGAATCGAAGCTTGCAAGCTTTGCACCTATTGCTGGAACGGAAAAGAATAATCACCGAAAAGGAGAGAATATCATGATTCACGAAAATTCCAAATCCGAAAGCTACGCTGCAGCCGGCGTAGATATTACCGCCGGTTACCGTGCGGTGGAGCTGATGAAATCTCATATTGCCAGAACCATGACGTCGGGCGTTTGCTCGGACATCGGAGGCTTTGGCGGCCTGTTTGAGCTTGATCTGCAGGGAATCACCCGTCCCGTTCTGGTAAGCGGAACTGACGGCGTGGGCACCAAGCTCAAGATCGCATTCCTGATGGACAAGCACGACACCGTCGGAATCGACTGTGTTGCAATGTGTGTTAACGACATCATTTGCAGCGGTGCGCGCCCCCTCTTTTTCCTGGATTACATTGCTTGCGGAAAGAACTATCCCGAGAAGATCGCCGATATCGTAAAGGGCGTAGCAGAGGGATGCGTTCAGGCAGGTGCGGCGCTGATCGGCGGTGAGACTGCCGAGATGCCCGGCTTCTATCCCATTGATGAGTACGATCTTGCCGGATATTCCACCGGTGTGGTTGATAAGTCCAAGATCATCAACAACAAGTCGATGGTTGAGGGTGACGTGATTATCGCTTTGCCCTCCAGCGGTGTGCACTCCAACGGCTTCTCCCTGGTTCGTAAGGTTTTGGACGTTGAGAACGTGGATCTCAAGGCTCCCGTGGACGAGCTTGGCGGCAAGTCCATCGGTGAGACGCTGCTTACTCCTACCAAGATCTACGTAAAGCCCGTTCTGGCTTTGATGGAGAAGGTTACCGTAAAGGGAATTTCCCACATCACCGGCGGTGGCTTCTACGAGAACATTCCGAGAAGCATTCCCGACGGCTTTGGCGCAAAGATCGACAAGAGCGCGGTTCGCGTGCTTCCGATCTTCGAGCTGATCGCAAAGAGAGGAAATATCAGCGAGCGCGATATGTTCAACACCTTCAACATGGGCGTTGGTATGAGTATCGTGGTTGCCAAGGAGGATGCTGATACGGCACTTGAGACCCTTCGCGCAAACGGAGAGGATCCTTACGTGATTGGTAGCATCGTTGCATCCGATTCCAAGATCATTCTTGAGTGAGTATAGCGAAGTGAAACGAAAGATGAATATTGCCGTTCTGGTATCGGGCGGCGGAACCAATTTGCAGGCATTGATTGATGCACAGAAGGATGGAAAGATCAAGAGCGGAGAAATCAAGCTGGTGATTTCCAACAAGGCAGACGCGTACGCGCTGGAGCGCGCCGCGTCTGCAAGCATCCCCACGGCGGTCATTCTCAAGGCGGATTGCGGCAGTCAGGAGGCGTTTGAGAGCGCACTGATGGAAAAACTGGCAGCGTATGAGATCGACGTGATTGTTTTGGCCGGATTTATGGCAATTCTGAGCGAGCGCTTTACATCGGCGTATCCGCGCAGGATCCTGAATGTACATCCCTCGTTGATCCCTGCATTTTGCGGAAAAGGATTTTACGGCTTGCGCGTTCACGAGGCAGCGCTTGAGAAGGGCGTGAAGGTGACCGGCGCAACGGTACATTTTGTAAACGAAATCCCCGATGGGGGAGAGATCATTTTGCAGAAGGCAGTGAAGATCTGCAAAAAGGATACTGCGAAGAGCTTGCAGACGCGCGTGATGCGCCAGGCGGAGTGGATCATTCTGCCCCGTGCTGTAGAGCAGGTTTGCGCTGAGATGGTGTCCAAGTAAATCAGGTAAGTAAAAGATAGAAAAAGGTGAATGATATGGCTTTGTTTGATTTGAGAGAGCTTTTGAGTGAGAATACTTATCCCGGTAGAGGAATCGTGATCGGTAAATCTGCAGACGGGAAAAATGCAATGATTGCATATTTTATCATGGGGCGCAGCGAGAATAGCCGCAACCGTATTTTTGAGAGATTTGAGGACGGAATGCGTACCAAGGCGTTTGATGAGTCCAAGCTGTCCGATCCCAGTCTGATTATCTACAATCCCTTCCTGCAGAGAAGAAGTGTGGATATCATTACCAATGGAGATCAGACCAATACCATTTACGATTTCATGGAAGAGGATCCGACCAATGTAAATGCGTTTGCAGATTCGCTCCGCACCCGCGAGTTCGAGCCGGACTACCCCAACTATACGCCTAGAATCTCGGGCGTTTGTTATTACAATTTCCCGCGTGAGGCATTCACCTACAAGCTTTCCATCCTCAAGAGTGCGAACGGCCGCGGAGATGCGTGCAGCCGTTATTTCTACGAGTATACTCCCGAGGACGGAATCGGCCATTTCATTCATACCTACCACTGTGACGGTGATCCCATTCCGTCCTTCTACGGAGAGCCCGAGGAGGTCGATCTGCCCAATACCGCAGAGGAGCTGGCAGACATGGTTTGGAGCAACCTGAACGAGGACAATAAGGTATCCTTGTTCGTTCGTTGCGTTCCGCTGGACGGAAGTAAGCCCACCGAAATCATCATCAACAAAAATCAGTAAGAAGGAGCTCACAAATGAAAGAATTTGAACTGAAATACGGCTGTAATCCCAATCAGAAGCCGTCCAGAATTTATATGGAAAACGGACAGGAGCTGCCCATTCAGATCCTTAACGGCAGACCCGGATATATCAACTTCCTGGATGCTTTCAACAGCTGGCAGCTGGTTAAGGAGCTCAAGACTGCACTGGGACTTCCTGCGGTGACCTCCTTCAAGCACGTCAGCCCTACTTCCGCCGCTGTCGGCGTTCCTCTTTCGGACAAGCTCAAGAAGGCTTGCTTTGTGGATGACGTTGAGGGACTTGACGAGTCTCCCCTGGCTTGCGCGTATGCAAGAGCGAGAGGAACCGACAGAATGTGCTCCTTTGGCGACTGGGTCGCGCTCTCTGACGTGTGCGACGTGACCACGGCAAAGATGATCGCAAGAGAGGTCTCGGACGGAATCATTGCCCCCGGCTATGAGCCCGAGGCGCTTGAGATCCTCAAGGCAAAGAGAAAGGGAACCTACAACGTCGTTCAGATCGACGAGAATTACATTCCTGAGGTGACCGAGCGCAAGCAGGTGTTCGGAATCACTTTTGAGCAGGGCAGAAATAACTTTGAAATCAACCGCGAGCTGCTTTCTGACATTGTGACCGAGAAGAAGGATCTTCCCGAGAGCGCAGTCAGAGATCTGATCATCGCGCTGATCACTTTGAAATATACACAGTCCAACTCGGTCTGCTATGCCGTTGACGGTCAGGCGATCGGTGTTGGTGCAGGCCAGCAGTCCAGAATTCACTGCACGCGCCTGGCAGGAACCAAAGCAGACACCTGGTTCCTCCGTCAGCATGAGAAGGTGCTGGCGCTTCCTTTCCTGGATTCTATCAAGCGTCCCGACAGAGACAATGTCATTGACGGTTATATCAACCGCAATGAGGAGGACGTTTGTGCGGACGGAATCTGGCAGAAGTACTTTAAGACCCGTCCCGAGCCTCTCACCGATGCAGAGATCCGCGAGTATCTCGCAGGTATCGACGGTGTGGCACTCGGCTCTGATGCTTTCTTCCCCTTTGATGATAACATTGAGAGGGCAAAGAGAAGCGGTGTAAAATATATTGCAGAGCCGGGCGGATCCATTCGCGATGACGTTGTGATCGACTGCTGCAATAAGTACGGCATGACCATGGCGTTCACAAAGATGCGCCTGTTCCACCATTGATAACAGAAAGGAGAACACAAATGTTCTTTGAGAAATTGGGTCAGTTTGACCCTGAGGTATATGCCTCGTGCGAGCGCGAGTTGAAGCGTCAGCAGCACAACATTGAGCTGATCGCGTCGGAGAATATCGTTTCGGAAGCGGTTCTCCTGGCGGCAGGCGGCATCCTGACCAACAAGTATGCGGAGGGGTATCCTTCCAAGCGATACTACGGCGGATGCGTTTACGTGGACGAGGTAGAGGAGATCGCAAGAGAGAGAGCAAAGAAACTCTTTGGCGCGGAGCACGCAAACGTGCAGCCCCACAGCGGAGCAAATGCAAACCTGGCGGTGTTCTTTGCGCTGCTCAATCCCGGCGACACCGTTCTTTCCATGAGCCTGGCACATGGCGGACATCTTTCCCACGGTTCTCCCGTGAACATTTCGGGTAAATATTTCAACATCGTTCCTTATTTTGTGGACGATGAGACACAGACCATCAACTATGAGACGGTCAGAGCGTTGGCGCTTGAAAACAAGCCCAAGCTGATCCTGGCGGGCGCGAGCGCATACTCCAGAGCGATCGACTTCAAGAAGTTCCGCGAGATCGCGGACGAGGTTGGCGCGTACTTTATGGTGGATATGGCGCACATCGCGGGTCTGGTTGCTGCGGGGATGCACGACAGCCCCGTTCCTTACGCCGACGTGGTGACCACCACGACGCACAAGACCCTCAGAGGTCCTCGCGGCGGACTGATCCTTTGCCGTGAAGCACTTGCAAAGCAAATCGACAAGGCGATCTTCCCCGGAACGCAGGGCGGACCTCTCATGCACATCATTGCTGCAAAGGCGGTGGCTTTCGGCGAGGCTCTGAAGCCTGAATTTAAGGAGTATCAGAGGAAGATCGTTGAGAATGCAAAGGTCTTTGCTGAGGCGCTCAAGGAAAAGGGCTTCAATCTCGTTGCAGGTGGCACGGATAACCATCTGATCCTGTTGGATCTGCGTGGAACCGGGCTGACCGGCAAGGAGTTGGAAAGAAGACTGGACGAGGTTCATATCACCGCGAACAAGAATGCGATCCCGAACGATCCCGAGAGTCCCTTCGTCACCAGCGGTATCAGACTCGGCACTCCTGCCGTGACCTCCAGAGGCTTTGGCACCGAGGAGATGAAGATGATTGCAGGCTTTATCGCAGACGTGACCTTTGACTATGAAAACAGCCGCGAGCGCGTATGCCGCGAGGTAATCGCGCTTTGTGAGAAGTTCCCCATCTATAATGATTGAGGTAGGATACATGAAACTGATGGTTGTAGGCGGTGGCGGAAGAGAACACGCCATCATCAAAAAACTGAAGGAAAACAAGCAGGTGGACGTGATCTACGCCCTTCCCGGCAACGGCGGTATTGCCGCTGATGCCGAGTGCGTGAGCATCAAGGCCACCGACGTGGATGCGATTGTAGCATTCGCAACAGAAAATAAAATTGACTATGCCGTTGTAGCACCCGACGACCCGTTGGTGCTGGGATGCGTTGACGCGCTGGAGGAGAAGGGAATTCCTTGCTTCGGCCCTCGCGCAAACGCGGCGATCATTGAGGGAAGCAAGGTCTTTTCCAAGAACCTCATGAAAAAGTATGGGATTCCCACGGCGGAATATGAGGTGTTTGAGGATCTGGAGGCGGCACTGAAATATTTGGAGACCGCTCCCATCCCCACCGTTATCAAGGCAGACGGACTGGCACTGGGCAAGGGTGTAATTATCGCTGAAACCAGAGAGCAGGCAAAGGATGCCGTCATCTCCATGATGCAGGACAAGATGTTCGGAAAGAGCGGAGACCGTGTGGTGGTAGAGGAATTTCTCACCGGCCCCGAGGTATCGGTTCTCTCCTTTACCGACGGCAAGACGGTCGTTCCCATGGTGTCCTCCATGGATCACAAGCGCATTGGTGACAACGATACGGGTTTGAACACCGGAGGAATGGGAACGGTTGCTCCCAATCCTTACTATACCGATGAGATCGCAAAGATCTGCGAAGAGACCATTTTCCTCCCCACCATTCGCGCGATGGCGGCAGAGGGTAGACCCTTCAAGGGCTGTCTCTATTTCGGACTGATGCTCACCCCCAAGGGCCCCAAGGTCATTGAGTACAACTGCCGCTTCGGAGACCCCGAGACGCAGGTGGTTCTGCCCTTGCTTGAGAGCGATCTGCTTACCGTGATGCAGGCCGTTACAGAGGAAAGACTGGCAGAGACCGAGGTGAAATTCGGAGCGGGAAGCGCGGCTTGCGTCATTATGGCGTCGGGCGGCTATCCCACCTCCTACAAGAAGGGCTTTGAGATCACCATTCCTGCAGATTGCGGTGCAGAGGTTTACGTTGCGGGCGCAGAGCTGAAGGACGGAAAGCTTGTTACATCGGGCGGACGCGTTCTTGGCGTGACGACCGTAAGAGATACCCTCAAGGAGGCACTGGATGCTTCCTATAAGAGTGTCGGGACCATTTCTTTTGAGGGCGCATATTACCGCCATGATATCGGTGCGAGAGCGCTTCGGGCGAAGGAGGAAATTTAAGTGGTTTACAGAATATTTGTTGAAAAGAAAAAGGAGCTTGCGAATGAGGCAAAGGCGCTTCTGTCCGATGCACGTTCCTTGCTTGGTATCAAGGAGTTGACCGACGTTCGCGTCATCAACCGTTACGATGCGGAAAACATTACGGCGGATCTCTTTGAGTACGCTAAGAAGACTGTGTTCTCCGAGCCTCAGCTCGACGTGATTTCCGAGAACCCCGATCTGTCGGGTGCATATGTGTTTGCAGTTGAGTTCCTCCCCGGTCAGTTTGACCAGAGAGCGGATTCCGCAGCACAGTGTATTCAGATTATTTCTACCGGCGACCGTCCCCTGGTTCGCACGGCAAAGGTTTATGCCCTTTACGGTGAATTGACCGACGCACAGATTGCGGAGATTAAGAAGTACGTTATTAACCCCGTTGAGGCGAGAGAGGCGGCGCTCGAGAAGCCCGAGACGCTGCAGATTACCTATGATATTCCCACCACGGTTGCGACCATGGATGGATTTGTGAACTATAGTAGAGAAGAGCTGGAAGGCTTCATCAAGCAGTACGGACTGGCAATGGATATCGACGATATCCTCTTCTGCCAGAAATATTTTAAGGAAGAAGACCGCGATCCCACCATCACCGAGATCCGCATGATCGACACCTATTGGTCGGATCACTGCCGTCACACCACCTTCCAGACCATCATCGACAAGGTGGAGTTTGAGGACGAACTTCTTCAGAAGACCTACGAGGATTATCTTGCAACTCGCCGCGAGCTTGGCAGAACCAAGCCGATCTGCCTGATGGATCTTGCCACCGTAGCGGTGAAATATCTGAAGGTGAACGGAAAGCTGGACAAGCTGGATGAATCCGAGGAGATCAACGCTTGCACGGTGAAGATCAACGTGGACGTGGACGGTGTCAGTGAGCCTTGGCTGCTGCTCTTTAAGAACGAGACCCATAACCATCCCACCGAGATCGAGCCCTTCGGCGGCGCGGCCACCTGCATCGGCGGCGCCATCCGCGACCCGCTGTCCGGCAGGGCAAGTCGGATCGT
>JAZQVI010000008.1:0-15162 GCA_045631745.1 Eubacteriales bacterium | reverse complement strand
CCGCAGAGCGCGAAATGTTCCCCTCGGCGTTTCTTTTTGCGAACTTTTTCTTTGCGCCTGCTTCTTGCAAAGAAAAAGTGGCTAACACGTTTGTACATCGTTATAAACCGTGCTCCTTTGATCTACTCCCTGCGCTGTCGGCTCACCCCCGGCGGCGTTTCCCATCCAACAAAAAAAGACGGCACCCGCCGCCGCAAAAAAGAAAGTAGCCCTTGACTGCGGTCGTAAATCGCAATCAAGGGCTACTTCCCTTCACTCTTATTATCTAACATCTTTCTTAATCCTCTCTTTCTCTTGTCTACCTTCGCCGTCGCATCTCGATTGTTGCAATTTCCTTTCTCTTTGGTGGAAGCGTCCACCCACACTTTGCAAGTCCCTTTCTGCCGCCAAGGTGAAATCGACGGGAATCCTCTTCTTTTGAAATCACATTGTCAAACACTTCTTCAAATCACTTTGAAGGTACTGTGAGTGTTCTCTTTGCTCACGAATCTATATCATTAAACTACCATGGATACTCCCGGGCTCTGATGCCAAGTGCATATCACGCAAAAAACCTCGAACTGAAATTGGAATCTTCGACTGTGCAGTTTTGTCATTGGTTTCGATCGGGTTTCGTATGTTGTTTGACTTCTCACTCACTGTGATTTCTTCAAGAGTTCCCAAATCTTACTTTGCCATTGGACCGTACCTCCTTGTCCTTTTGCACCTTTATTGTAGCACACTTTTCACGCGATTTCAATCGGCAGATTGTAAGAAATACACAATTATTTTTTGTATAAAATACAGATTTTGGATAAGTTAAACATTTTCCTCTTTACAAACGCCTTTTTTTGTGGTAGAATAAATGTATGGTGTGCCGACGGAATCTCCGTCGGCACACCATCGCTGTAGGTCAAAGGTGCACGGTTTGTAACCATGTACAAACGTGTTCGCCACTTTTTCTTTGCAGGAAGAAGGCGCAAAGAAAAAGTTCGCAAAAAGAAACGCCGAGGGAACATTTCGCGCTCTGCGGAGCGCGCCAAGGGCTGCTCGCCCTTGACCTCGCAAACTTTTGAAAAAGTTTGATCAAAACCTTTTGACGATTTTCGTCTGCTATCATCTGCGTCTGCAAAAAGGGTGTGGCGACGGAATCTCCGTCGGCACACCCTTTTCCTTTATTCAAGATCCAGCTCCGGGGGAACGTCCAATTCGTGCGGAACCGCTCTCCCGTTCTTTTTTCTCTGACGGACACACTCACTCAGAAGATACTCGATCTGCCCGTTGACCGAGCGGAAATCGTCCTCCGCCCATGCGGCGATCGCGTCGTAGAGCTTTGGGGAGAGCCGAAGCGGAACCTGTTTCTTCTGCGCTTCGTTCATACCGGTTTTAATAAAGCGATCCCGAGTTCACCACGGGCTGCGCGTCGCGGTTTCCGCAAAGAACAACCAGAAGATTGGAGACCATTGCCGCCTTTCTCTCCTCGTCCAGCTCCACCGTGTGGTTCTGGCTCAGTCTGTCCAGCGCCATCTCTACCATGCCGACGGCACCGTCCACAATCATCTTTCTCGCGTCGATAATAGCGGATGCCTGCTGTCTCTGCAGCATGACCGCTGCAATCTCGGTCGCATATGCCAAATAGGTGATGCGCGCCTCAATAATCTCGATGCCCGCCTCGTCTACGCGCGCCTGGATCTCGTCGCGGATCCGTCCCGCCACAATCTCACTCGATCCGCGCAGGCTTCCGTCGTCAGCCTGACCGTCACCGGTGGTATCCACGTTGGGGGCTACGTCATAGGGGTAGATGCGAACGATATTGCGGAGCGCGGTATCGCACTGCAGGGAGAGATACTCCTTGTAGTTGTCCACGTTGAAAACCGCCTTTGCCGTGTCCACAATGCGCCAGGTCACCGCAATTCCGATCTCCACGGGATTTCCGAGGCAGTCGTTGATCTTCTGACGGTTGTTGTTGAGGGTCATGATCTTGAGCGAGAGCTTCTTATTGGTAACCTCCACCGAGGTCGTCGCGCCGTTTGCCGAAACCGCTACAGGCATCTTCTTGACATCGCCGCTCTGATTGAGCTCGGTTCTTGCCGCAGGGTTCACGCCCGAACAGAAGGGGTTGACATAATAAAAGCCGTCTCCCTTGAGGGTTCCGATGTACTTACCGAACAGGGTGAGCACCAGAGCCTCCTGGGGTCGCAGGATCTTGAATCCCAGGAAGGGGATCCAGCCCACACACACATAAACAATAGAAACAATGAACAGCGCGGGAGATTTGCCCGCATCCATCATCATGCCGCCAGCCACCAGTCCCGCGAACGCCGCAACATAAAGCAGCACGAGAGGGGGCAGGAGCAAAAGTCCGTTCTTCTTGCCGTTGAGAATCTTTTCAGTCATGTTACAATACCTCCTTTAGGTTTGTATAATCATGATATCATAATGATATCGTTTTGTCAAGAATTCCCTTCCATGATTTCCATTCTGTTCACAAAAACCAACCCCACCCCGATCTGCAACTGCAGATCGGGGCGTGCTTCATTGGGTTTCCATGATGTCAAAATCAAAGCTGTTCCTTGATCTTCTTGAGGCATGCGGGGCAAACGCGCTTCTCAGCAAAGGTCAGAAGGTCTTCACTCTCCTGACAGAATACACAAGACTGCTGATACTTTTTGAGGATAATCGTGTCAGCCTCGGTGTAGATCTCAAGAGAATCTCTGATCTTAATATCCATTGCCTGACGGATCTCCGCGGGAAGAACGATTCTTCCAAGCTCGTCTACTCTACGAACCATTCCGGTTGCTTTCATTATTTGTATCCTCCTTTCGTGCTTTATTGGGGAAACAAAAGGTACCGACCTCGGTACCGCTGTGTTTAGGAAAAACCGACGCATTACGCCAGTATGTACTATTATATCCTTTTTTTCGCCTTTTGTCAATAGCAAAATTGTTTGTATTTTGTGATTTTTTGCTTGAGGGCTGTGGGGATCGTGGAGAAAAAAAGGTGTATTCCCCCGTTTTTTTCATACAAGTGGGCGTTAAAGGCTGTTTTTTCGGTCAAATACTATTGCAAAAGGATTGCCGCACCGAAGCTCAATTTCGGCGCGCAAAAGCACAGGGGGAATGGCATGATGATAAAGGGAGCGCAAAAGCAGATGATCGTTCTGCGCACGGGCAGCAGCCGCTATTTTGACGAGGCGTACTTCGTTTTGCGCCAAGGTGTGAGCTCCGAGAGGGAGAAGCAGCCCGATCTTTTGACCGAGGCAAAGCGGATCCTGGCGGAAAGTGAGAGCCGACAAACCGGGAAACGGCCAAGATCGGGAGCATGGCTGTGGTTTGTCATCGGTATGGCGACCGGAACCTTCGGCGCGCTGATCGCTGCCGCCTGCCTCTCCATCCTGTAAGAAAATCGCCGCTCCGGGGAAAAAGCTATTGACTTATTTCTTAAAATGTGGTAGAATAATCAAAGAATATGAGACCGTTCCCGCGGGCGCGCACCTGCCGCCTGCACTGCGAAAATCATATACAGACCTCATCTGTCGGACGCGTGCGTGGCAGCCGAACGGGTGGAGGTCAATTTCTGCTTGCCAAAACAAGCACTTTTATCGTTTGAATCGGAACCGATGAACCAATCAAAGAAAGGAAAGAATATGCCAAAAAGAAAAAAACCGACGGGCAAATTGCGCGTCATCCCCCTTGGGGGCTTGGGTGAGATCGGAAAGAACATGACCGTGCTCGAATACGAGAACGACATCGTCGTGATCGACTGCGGACTGGGATTTCCCGAAGAGGATATGCCCGGAATCGACCTGGTCATTCCCGACGTCACCTATTTGGAAATGAACAAGGATAAGATCCGCGGCGTGTTGCTCACGCACGGACACGAGGATCACATCGGAGCGATCCCCTATCTGCTCCGAACCATCAATCCCCCCATCTACGGAACACCTCTGACGCTGGGGATCATCAAAAACAAGCTCCAGGAGCACGTGCTCCCCTGGAACCCCGACCTTCGCACCGTCAACGCGGGAGATCGGGTGAAGCTGGGAGGCCTGGAGGCAGAATTCATTCATGTCAACCACTCCATCGCAGATGCCTGCGCCCTTGCGATCCGAACCCCTCTCGGGACGGTTCTGCACACGGGAGACTTCAAGCTGGACACCACCCCCATCGACGGTGAGATGATGGACCTGGTGCGCTTGGGCGAGATCGGCCGTGCGGGCGTGTTGCTCATGATGTGCGAATCCACCAATGCCGAGCGACCGGGACATACCCCCTCCGAGAAGAAGGTGGGCGCATCCCTTGAGTATATCTTCTCCACGCACGAAAAGAAGCGCGTCATCATCGCAACCTTCTCCTCCAACGTCCATCGCGTGCAGCAGATCATCAATGCAAGCGCCGCGCACAAGAGAAAGGTCGCCATCACCGGACGCAGTATGCTCAATATCGTCAGCGCAGCGATCGAGCTTGGATATATGACCGTCCCCAAGGGCGTTCTCATCGACATCAACGACGTCAAGAGATTCAAGCCCGAGGAGATCACCCTCATTACAACGGGAAGCCAGGGTGAGCCCATGTCGGCGCTCTACCGCATGGCGTTCTCCGATCACTCGCAGATCTCCCTTGACGCAAATGACGTAGTCGTACTCTCCGCCAGCGCAATTCCCGGAAACGAAAAGCTGGTGGGTAGGATCATCAACGAGCTCTCCCGCAACGGCGTAGAGGTGCTTCACGACGCAGTGGTGGAGGTGCACGTTTCGGGCCACGCCTGCCAGGAGGAGCTCAAGCTCATGCACGCGCTGGTCAAGCCCAAATATTTTATGCCCGTGCACGGCGAAAACCGCCATCTGAATGCACACAAGAATCTGGCGAAATACATGGGCATGGATGAGAAAAACATTTTCATCGGTGAGATCGGAAAGGTGCTCGAGATCGACGCCGCAGGCGCGCGGCTTGGCGAGACCGTTCCCTCAGGCAAGGTGCTGGTGGACGGCTACGGTGTCGGAGACGTCGGCAACATCGTGCTCCGCGACAGACGCCATCTGGCACAGGACGGACTGATCGTGGTGGTCGCAACCATTGATTTTGACGACCATCAGCTCATTTCCGGCCCCGACATCGTCTCCAGAGGCTTCGTCTACGTCAGAGAATCGGAGGAGCTCATGGAGGAAGCAAGACAGATCGCCGCGAACGTCATTCTGGACGTTTTGGACGACTGGGACAACACCGACCGGATGTATATGAAGAAGCGCGTACGCGACGAGCTGGCACGTTTCGTCTATGCAAAAACCAAGAGAAAGCCTATGATTTTGCCCGTCATCATGAATATGTGAGGGTACAATTCTTGATTTGTTCATAACGAGTACACAACTTTATCACAAATTAAAGTTATAATAGGAAAGCACGTATCCGCCGAGCAGGCTCTGCGGATACCCCAAAAAATTTTAAAAAAGGGGAACCCGAACATGGGAAAAGGAAACAGAAACAGACAAAACCGCGAGGAGCTCGTTGAGATCGTCAGCGCAGAGCCCGCGAAGAAAAAGAAGATTCGCGTACGTAAGCCGCTCTCGCCCAAGGTGAAGAGCATCATCACCTACGCCGTCGCCGTCCTGCTTCTGCTGGGCGCACTGGTAGGAATTCTGGCAGGCATGGGAACCTTCAAGAGAGCCAACGTCATCGTCAAGAGTAAGACAGGTGAATACAACCTCAATCAGCAGATGGCGACCTACATCGTGTGGAGCTCCGCGTACTACGAGTACTACTACAACTGGCAGTACTACATGACCGCCGACCAAAAGGCGACCTTCAACAACGCCCTCAACGGCGGCAGTGAGCTGACTGCGTCCCAGTACGCGCTGTATGCAGCCTCAAACCTTGTACAGCAGAGCCTCAAGTCTTCCTTCGAGAGCTTTGAGTCCTCCTTCCGCGGCTACGTTTCGGTTTGTGACGAGGCAGAGAAGCTGGGCATCCGCGTAACCCGCGAGGAGCTGAAGGCAGCCGCAAAAGAGGCGCAGGAGCAGATGGAATACATGGCAAGCTCCTCCAGCATGAGCACCAAGAGATATATCCAGAACGCCATCGGCAACAACGTCAAGATGAGAGACATCAAGAAGGTTGCAAAGTATCAGGCGCTCTACAACAAGGTCATGGAGCACAAGCAGACCGAGGTTGAGGGAACGGTCAACAAAGACATTCTCGTAAACTACCGCGACAAGAACCTGGAGTCCTTCTACTCCACCGACTACATTTCCTACGTCATCAAGGAAGGTGAGGACGACCTCAAGGCAAAGCTGCTCGCAGCAACCTCCGCAAAGGAATTCAAGACCATCCTTGCAGCGGATCTGTTTGAGGATAACTTCAAGTCCACCTTCAACAAATATGCAGTTCAGCCCGATGCCTCCGCGCTCGTAACCGCGATCAAGGATGCTCTGAAGGGCAAGACCACCGCAGAGGAGTGGACCGCAGCAATCAACTCTCTCAAGACGGGCGAGTCTCCCAAGCTGACCGAAACCGACAGCATCCAGACCGTGACCAAGGTCACGGAAAATGCCACCGCGGAAAACAAGTGGATCTTCTCCTCCGACCGCAAGGCATTTGACACCGATCTCGTTACCACCGACGACGCATACTACGTGATCTCCCTCCAGGCAAAGCCCGAGGGCGATACCGCATCCGTTCTGATCAAGAAGTATGAGAAGGCAAGCGGAGAATCCTTTGAGGGAGACGATAGCTTTAAGGCAAACCTCTACCACACCATTCTCGTAGCGCTTGAGCTTGCAGAGAAGGAAGATGGCAAGACCGATTACTCTGACAAGGATTCGACCACCACGATCGGCAAGATCCTGCAGGATCTCAAAAAGACGATCGAGACAGGACTTCCCGCAGAGAAGACCCAGGCATACATTGCAGAGCCCAAGGAGGACTTCCAGGATTGGATGTTTGACAAGGACTCCAAAACCGCTCCCGCTGACGCCGTAACCGGCAAGGTCAAGGAGTTCTCCAAGACGGATGAAACAACCCAAAAAACCACCGTTACCGTTTACTGCATCGTGGACGCGATGAACTACAACACCGACCCCGTGGTAGACGGCGGATATGCTACCTTTAGCACCGAGAGCTCTCACGCTACCGATGCGCAGAACTTCCTGGACAGCCTTGCAGGTCTGACGGGCGACGCGCTCAAGGAGAAGTTCTCCGCTAACTCGTCTGCAACCGTTTCGGATGCGCTCTACAAATCCTACGTGAGCACCGACATCGCAGATTGGCTCTTCAGTGCCGACCGAAAGGAAAATGACGTCACCAAGATCACGGTTGACAAGAAGTCCTACGTGGCGCTCTTTAACGGAAGCGTTCCCGCCTGGGAGTATGAGGCAGAGAACGGCTACGTCAACGAGACCATCTCCGACTGGCTGAAGGCGCTGAGTGCAGACTACGAGCTGCGCGGCATGAAGCTGATCAAGGACAAGACCGTTACAAAGTAATCATAAGCCAAACCCCGGAGGGTGAGTCGAGCGTTTCTCGGCTCACCCTCAGAATCTCCTGTGAGGCAGAACGCTTTGGGGGATTTCCGCTATACTGTTAAGGCAATCTTATTACATCTACAGAAGGAAACGCACATGATACTTGAAGCAAAGCAGACCACTCTGGCCTATCGCTGCCCCCGTTGCGGAGCAGGCGTGATGGGCATCGTCGGGCTCTTTACGATGTCCGGCCACGCCACCAAACTCAAATGCGACTGCGGAGAAAGCGAGATGACGGCGGTATGGGGAGAGGACGACAAGGTTCGTCTGACCGTCCCCTGCATCGTTTGCCCCAATCCCCACCACTTCACCGTGAACAAATCCCTTTGCCGCGGCAAGGAGCTGTTCACCCTTCCCTGCCCCTATTCGGGGCTCAACCTCGTGGTTATGGGAGAGGCCAACTCAGTCAAGGCAGAGCTGGCGAGAGGAGAGCTGGAGCTGCTCGATCTGATGGAGCAGAACGGCATTGCCGATCTCGGCAGTCTGCGCCCCGAGGGAGCCGAGGAATTGAGCGACCCACAGATTTTGGACGTGGTGATGTTCGTCATTCACGAGCTGGATGCCGAGGGAAAGATCTTTTGTAAATGCGACCATGCCGACCCCGATCGGGAGTACAACGTGGAGCTTACCGAGGACGGCATTTTGGTGAACTGTGAGAAATGCGGTGCCTCCCGCCTCATTCCCACCGATTCCCACCTCTCGGCGCACGCTTTTCTCAACGCCGATGCACTTTATCTCGAATAATTCAAAAGCCGGGGCTGCACCGTTTGCAGCCTCGGCTTTTGTCAAGCTGCGGCGAAAAACACACCGTTTTGAATAAAAAAGGGAAACGATCGTCTTTTTTGGATAATTTTTTTTTGATTTTTTTGAAAAAACGATAGATTTTCACACATAATTATGTTATAATGAATCCGTAAAGTTTTTGGAGGTATTCGAACATGAAGATCGCATTTTTTGATACCAAGCCCTATGACAAGCCTTCCTTTGATCGCTTTGGGGCAGAAAACGACATTCGCTTTAAATATTTCGAGACCAAGCTCAATGAGGATACCGTCGATCTGGCGGCAGGCTACGACGGCGTTTGCGTCTTCGTCAACGATACCGTCAACGCGGCAGTCATCGACCGCCTGTGCGAGCTGGGCGTGAAGGCAATCGCCCTGCGCTGCGCGGGATTCAACAACGTCGACCTCAAGCACGCGCACGGAAAAATCCACGTCATGCGTGTTCCCGCTTACTCCCCCTATGCGGTGGCGGAGCATACCATGGCAATGCTCCTGACCTCTATCCGCCGGATTCACAAGGCGTATATCCGCACCAGAGACTTCAATTTCAGCCTGTCCGGCATGACAGGCTTTGACCTGCATGGAAAGACCATCGGCGTCATCGGCACGGGTCGAATCGGCCGCGTGTTCATCAACATCTGCCGCGGCTTTGGCATGAACGTGCTGGCTTACGATAAGTTCCCGGCAGAGGATCTCAGCAGCCGCGTGGGCGTGAAATACGTCGAGATGGACGAGCTGCTTGCAAAGAGCGACATCATCTCGCTGCACTGCCCTCTGACCGACGAGACCTACCACATCATCAATGAGGAAGCACTGAGCAAGTGCAAGAAGGGCGTGGTGCTGCTCAATACCTCAAGAGGCGCTTTGGTGGATGCCGAGGCACTTCTCGCAGGCATCAAATCCCGTCGCGTTGGAGCTGCTTGCCTTGACGTGTACGAGGAGGAATCCGACTTCTTCTTCGAGGACTTCTCGGGACACATTCTCGACGACGATATCCTCGCCCGTCTGATCTCCATGCCCAACGTCATCGTATCCTCGCACCAGGCGTTCCTCACCGAGGAGGCACTCTCTAACATTGCCGAGACCACGGTGAACAATCTTGTGAGCGTCTTCCGCGACGGACAGTGCCCAAACGAGCTGTAATCAGAACCCTTTCATCAACGGCGCGGGACACTCTCGCGCCGTTTTTCAGAAAATCCCTTTTGGAGGAAGAAAACATGAAGATTACCAATGATATCAAATACATCGGCGTCAACGACCACCGCGTGGACCTCTTTGAGGGCCAGTACGTCGTTCCGAACGGAATGTCCTACAACTCCTACGTGATCCTGGATGACAAGATCGCGGTCATGGACACCGTTGACGCAGGCTTTACCCATGAGTGGCTGGACAACCTGCAGAACGCTCTGAACGGCAGAAAGCCCGACTACCTAGTGGTTCAGCACATGGAACCCGACCACTCGGCAAACATCGTCAGCTTCACAAAGGCATACCCCGATGCCAAGATTGTTTCCTCGGCAAAGGCGTTTGCCATGATGAAGAACTTTTTCGGCACCGATTTTGCCGACAAGCAGGTGGTCGTCGGTGAGGGCAGCACCCTGACGCTTGGCAAGCACGAGCTGACCTTCGTCACCGCTCCCATGGTGCACTGGCCCGAGGTCATCGTGACCTACGACAGCACCGACAAGGTTCTCTTTTCGGCAGATGGGTTCGGAAAGTTCGGCGCGCTGGATGTCGAGGAGGACTGGGCGTGCGAGGCAAGAAGATATTATATCGGCATCGTAGGGAAATACGGCGCACAGGTGCAGGCACTCCTGAAAAAGGCGGCAGGGCTGGATATTGCGATCATCTGCCCCCTGCACGGCCCGATTCTCACCGAAAACCTCGGCTACTACCTCGGTCTGTATCAGACCTGGTCGAGCTATCAGCCCGAGGATGAGGGCGTGGTCATCGCCTACACCTCGGTTTACGGAAACACCAAAAAGGCAGTCCTGCAGCTTGCCGACAAGCTCCGCGCAAACGGCTGCCCCAAGGTGGTCGTAAACGATCTTGCAAGGTGCGACATGGCAGAGGCGGTCGAGGACGCCTTCCGTTACAGCAAGCTGGTGCTTGCAACCACAACCTATAATGCAGAGATCTTCCCCTTCATGCGGGAGTTCATCAACCACCTCACCGAGCGCAACTTCAGCAATCGCACGGTTGGCCTCATCGAAAACGGCAGCTGGGCGCCTCTTGCCGCAAAGGTGATGAAGAGCATGATGGAAAAATGCAAGAACATCACCTGGACGGAAAACAACGTAAAGATCCTCTCGGCACTGAATGAGGAGAGCAGCAGCCAGCTCAATGCCCTTGCGGAGGAGCTCTCCCGCGAGTATCTCGCACAGCAGGATTCTACCGCCAACAAGAACGATTTGACCGCCCTCTTCCGCATCGGGTACGGTCTGTACGTGGTCACCTCCAATGACGGCAAGAAGGACAACGGCCTGATCGTCAACACCGTCACCCAGGTCACGAACACCCCCAACCGCATCGCCGTGACCATCAACAAGGAGAGCTATTCCCACCACGTCATCAAGCAGTCGGGCAAGATGAACGTCAACTGTCTGACGGTGGATGCCCCCTTCTCGGTGTTTGAAAAGTTTGGATTTGTCAGTGGCAGAAACGTGGATAAGTTCGCCGATTGCGAGCCTCTCCGCTCGGATAACGGGCTGGTCTTCCTTCCCCGTTATATCAACGCCTTCCTGTCCCTCAAGGTCGAGCAGTACGTCGACCTTGACACCCACGGAATGTTCATCTGTGCGGTCACCGAGGCAAGGGTACTCTCCGACCGTGAGACCATGACCTACACCTACTATCAGGATCATGTCAAGCCCAAGCCCAAGACCGACGGCAAGAAGGGGTATGTCTGCAAGATCTGCGGATACGTCTATGAGGGAGAGGAGCTCCCCGAGGACTTCATCTGCCCCCTGTGCAAGCACGGCGCGGCGGATTTTGAGAAGATTCAATAAACGACAGGGCACGCCAAGCAAGAAAATGCTTGGCGTGCCTTTAGATTATGACAAACCCTATTCATAAAATGACAGTTCTTGAAATAGAAAAAATCGTTAGCCGCTTTTTCTTTGCAGGAAGAAGGCGCAAAGAAAAAGCTAACAAAAAGAAACGCCAAAAGGGACATTACGCGCTCTGCGGAGCGCGAGGAGGGCTCCGCGCCCTCCACCTCGCAAACTTTTGGAAAAGTTTGATCAAAACTTTCGTCGCCTTGACAGTGCGAACACCTTTGTCGGCGTGCCCCATATTTTTTCGAAGAATCTCAAAAATTGACTGGTTTTTTGTCAAAGAGTGTGATATAATAATAAATAGACAAAAATTTGAACCGACAGGAGGGACGAGCCATGGCAAGACAGACGGCATTCGGGATTTTAAACCGATGCGAAAAGCAACGGGGGTATTCCAATCTCGCGCTGGACGCTGCGCTCAAAAAGAGTGAGCTTGCCGATCACGACCGCGCCCTGGTCACCACCCTCGTGTACGGTGTACTGGAGCGGCGGCTGACGCTGGATTATCAGATTTCTTCCCTCTCCACCCGTCCCTTGGAGGAGATCTCCCCCGAAACGCTCACTGCTCTGCGCCTCGGGATCTATCAGCTTGCCTTCCTCGACCGAATTCCCGATCATGCCGCCGTCAATGAGACGGTTGCACTGGTCAACCGAAAAACTGCAGGATTCGTCAACGCCATTCTGCGCGGCTTCCTCCGACAGGGCAAGCGCCTGCGCTACCCCGACCGCGAGGAGGACGAGGTTCGCTATCTCTCGATCCGATATTCGACGGGAGCGCCGCTCTGCAAGCGATATTTGGACACCTTTGGCAGCGAAAGAACCGAATCGATCCTTGCCGCCTTTGAAAAGCATCCCCCCCTCACCCTTCGGGCAAATCCCCTGCGCACAACACGTGAGCAGCTTTTGCAAAGGCTGTGCGAGGCAGGCTACGACGCCGAGCCAACCGCAAGGGCAAAAAGCGGGATCCGCATCCTCTCAAACGCCCCCGTCACAACCCTGCCGGGATTCTCACAGGGAGACTTCTTTGTGCAGGACGAGGCATCCCAGCTTTGCGTGGAGGCATTGGATGCAAGGGCAGGAATGCGCGTGCTGGACACCTGCGCCTGCCCCGGTTCCAAGACCTTCGGCATCGCCATGGAAATGAACAACGAGGGCACCCTGATTGCGGGGGATCTGCACGCATCCAAGCTTTCTTTAGTAGAATCGGGCGCGCGCCGTCTCGGACTTTCCATCCTCTCGGTGGTGGAACGAGACGCGAGAGCCGCCTCCCCCGAATGGAGCACCCCCGACGGTCAGTTTGACCGCATTCTCTGCGACGTCCCCTGCTCGGGCTTTGGCGTGCTTGCCAAAAAACCGGAGCTTCGATATAAAGCCCCCGAGGAGAGCCGCGCGCTCCCCGACATTCAACTCGATATTCTGTGCAACTCCTTCTCGCTTCTGCGAGCGGGAGGCAGGCTCGTCTACTCCACCTGTACCATTCTCCCCGAGGAGAACGAAGGAAACCTTGAGAGATTCCTTGAGAGATTTCCCGAGGCGACGGTGGAGAGAGCCGAGACCTTTTACCCCGATACCCACGGCACCGACGGATTTTTCGTGTCGGTGATCCGAAAAAGGGAGGACATCCGATGAACGAAAAAAAGGAACTCCTATCCCTCCTCCCCGAGGAGCTGGAGGAGCTGATGCTCGCCCTGGGCGAGGCAAAATACCGCGCCGCGCAGATCTTCCCCCTGCTTCACCGCGGAATATCGCCCGACGAGATGACCAGTCTTTCAAAGCCTCTGCGTCAAAAACTTCTCGACGAGGCGCACTGGCATCTGCCCGTGATTGAGCGAAAGCTGGTGTCCGCCATCGACGGCACCGTCAAGTACCTCTTTTCCCTGTCGGACGGCAACTGCGTGGAGAGCGTGGTCATGAAGTACGAGCATGGGAATACCATCTGCATCTCCTCTCAGGTGGGATGCCGCATGGGTTGCAAATTCTGCGCCTCCACCATCGGAGGACGGGTGCGCGACCTCACCCCGGGAGAACTGCTCGGGCAGGTCATCGCCGCCCAAAAGGACACGGGAGAGCGCATCTCCAACATCGTGCTCATGGGCATCGGCGAGCCGCTGGATAACTATGACAACGTATTGAAGTTTTTACATTTGGTCAACCATGAGAAGGGACTGAACATCGGCTATCGCCACATCTCCCTCTCTACCTGCGGACTGGTGGATCGCATCCACCGTCTTCGCGAGGAAAATCTCCCCATCACTCTCTCGGTCTCCCTCCACGCCCCCGACGACGAGACGAGATCCGCCATCATGCCTATCAACCGCCGCTACGGCGTGAACGAGCTGCTCGACGCCTGCCGCCTCTATTACGGCAAGACGGGCAGAAGAATCTCCTTTGAGTACACCCTGATCGCAGGCAAGAACGACTCGGTCGAGAGCGCCAAAAAGCTTGCACGGGTCCTCAATGACCGCCTCAGAGGGGACAAACGGCAGAGGGGCGAGCAGTCTATGCCCATTCATGTCAATCTCATTCCCGTCAACGAGGTCAAGGAAACGGAATTCGTCCATTCGGGCAAGGAGGCGGTCAGAAGATTTGCCGCTACCCTGGAAACGTGCGGCATCCGCGCCACCGTCCGCCGTACTCTCGGCGCCGACATCAACGCCTCCTGCGGACAGCTCCGCCGCGAGAGCGCCAAGGACAATTTGAACTGAACATCCCCCATAGGATTACATCAAACAGACGGAGGAATCCTATGGGAAAACGTTTTTTCTTTGCACTGCTCTTCTTTTTCGCCATGAGCTGGACGGTGGGAGATTCGCTCTTCGGCTTCACCGCCGAACGCGGCAGCACGGTCACCGTACCAAACCTGGTCGGTCAGCGCGAATCGGAATTGACGCTCCCCGGCTGGGCAAAAGCAGAGAGCACCTATCGCTATGACGCGAGCACCCCTGCAGGCATCATCATCTCCCAATCCCCCGAGGCGGGGCGGGAGTGGAAGATCTACGAGGGTGAAACAAGATCGATTGCCCTCATAGTCAGCCTCGGAACGGAAAGCAAGACGATCCCAAAGGTCGTGGGCATGAACACGCGCGAGGCAACCGCCATTCTGCGCGACATGGGCTTTGCCGTGCGGGAGGATCGCGTATCGGGCGGCTCGCAAGGAGCGGTGATCGGCGTCGATCCCGCCGAAGGAAGTCCCCTTGCAGTCGGCGACACCGTTACCCTGACGGTGAGCGATGGCGAGACCGCCAAAGCCGTTACTGTTCCAAACCTCACGGGACTCTCGCGCGGACACGCCCTGATCGAGCTCTTCCGATATGAGCTTGGCGTAGACACGGTGACAGAGGAATTCAGCGATACCCCCGAGGGCACCATCATTCGGCAAAGCCCCACGCCGGGGAGCAAGGTCGCGCCCGGCACAAAGCTCCGCCTCACGGTCAGCCGAGGCAAACAAGAACAGACAGATCAAGACCATTACGAATAAAGGTAGGACGTATATGTATCAAGGCTATGGAATCGTAACCCGAGGCGTGGGAGGACTTTTCACCGTAAAGCTTTACGGCGAGGGATCCCGCTATCTGCCGCATGACCATACCCCCCAGCCCCTGGACGGCTTGGCGGTCTCGGCTCGCGGCAGAGGAAATCTGCATAAGAGAGGGGCGTTGTTGGTGGGAGACCGCGTGCGCATCAGCTATGACGACACCTCCTTCTCGCGCGCTCCCTCGGGCGAGATCGTTCCCTCCCCCGACGGCACCTCCATTGCCGTGGAGGAGATCCTTCCCCGCCGCTGCGCCCTGATCCGCCCTCCCATGGCAAACCTCGACGTGCTCTACGT
>JAZQVI010000007.1:0-4451 GCA_045631745.1 Eubacteriales bacterium | reverse complement strand
TGCGTAACCTGGAAGAACTTCGTCATCACCGTCACCAAAATACCGGTGCCGATCAAGAGAAAGAGACCAAAGACGCCCCATACGACACCGTTGATCTTCCCATTCACGGTCTCCAGGGCTTGAAGAAATGCGTTCATTTTTCATGAACCTCCTAAATTTTTTAACCAAATAAAACAAAAGCACCGCTACCATTTGGATAGCGGTGAACTTAGAGAAGACAATATACATAGATCGAAATAAATAGATCGAGTTATGCAAAAAATAAATCTGTCCTTTTGCCTGAGAGATTATGGCTTGCACCCTTTGCCCCTTCGGCATCCGCGCTTGGCGGACTTCTCCAGATTGCTATCCGTCAACAGTCTCCGTCTTATCGACACCCGAGAGTATTACCCCTTTGGAAGGACCTGCGCCCTATCTCCTGCTGATTTCATTTAGCTTTATTCGGTTTATGTGCCGATTATACTACCTTTTTCGACAAATGTCAATAGAAATTTCTCATTTTTGCAATTCTCGGAAAAGTGCCTTATGCTTGACAAATTGTCGCATATCATCTTGTTGAAATTCACCACATAAAATTGACTTTTTTTGTTTTTAGGGTTGAATTTTTTATCTTTTATGGTATAATGATCCTATCGTCAAAAACTCCCGGGAGGAATCCAAAATGATTTACAAAAACATAGAAATACACAATGTCGCAGATTTGATTGAATTCGAAGACGGAAGCGTTTCCTGGAGGCGCATTCCCCTGGACGTGTACAATCAGATGGAAGCAGATGGCAAGGAGCACGTCGCGCACAATGCGACCGGCGTTGAGCTTCGTTTCGTAATCAAAGGAGAATCTGCGACCATCCGCATGAGTACACTCAAGAACGATCCAAAATCCTTCAGCACCTTTCACGTCTATCGCGGCGGTATCCAGGGTGGATACGAGGATCACGAGATCCACCGTCACGTAACGGGGGAGATTCAGGATTTCGAGATCAAACGATCGGCCAATATGGACAGATTGAAGAGCATGACCGAGCGGATCGGCCACGAATGGGATCCAGAGGTGGTGCGCGTGATCTTTGACAGAGGACGCTACCGCATCTACGATATTATTGGGGATGTCGTTCCGCCAACGCCCGAGCAATGCCCCAAGAAAACCCTGCTCTCCTATGGCTCCTCCATCACACACGGCTCCAACTCCATTGACGCCTCCCACGCGTGGGTGTCGGTTTTGGCGCACAACCTCAATATTGACGCGCGCAATCTCGGCATGGCGGGAAGCTGCGCGATGGAGCCTGCGCTGGCGGAATACATCGCTGCCGAGGGCGAAAAAGGAAATTGGGATCTCGCAACGCTGGAGCTTGGCATCAACGTACTCCACTGGAACAACGAAAAAGCAGGGTCCCGTGTCGAAAATATCATTCGTCAGGTGGCGGGAAGAAATCCCGACAAGCCTGTATTCGTAATCTCTCCCTTCTATCATTGCGGAGACGATTTTGCACAAAGCGGGAACGGCAACCGTTGGAGAGCGCTGATCGAGAAAATCGTGAAAAAGCTGGACTACAAGAACGTGACCTACATCAACGGCCTTGACGTACTGGATCACATGGCATATATGTCGGCGGACGAGGTTCACCCGAACATTTACGGAGTACAGCGAATCGCTGATATCATGACGAAAAAGATTCGTTCGGTGATCGAGAAATAATAGAAAAAAAGGACACCCAAGGGTGTCCTTTTTTCATCTCAAACAACCTCCAGCACAATCGTTTGCTTGGCCTGAAGGTTTTCTCCCCCGCGGTCGGCGGCAGTGATCTCAACCGTGACTCTTTTGCCCTTCCATACGGGGTCAATGCGGAAAAGATTATAGAATTCATACACCGACTGACCGATGGATTTTCCATCGTCGATGCGCTCCATCAGAAGGTTTCTCACGACGCGTTGCCGACGTTCTCCGTCGTCAAAAACGTAGATCATTTTTTCAACCGTATCGCGAATTTCATAGGTGTTATCCGCTCGCAAAACGAAAGCTTCGGGATCGAGCTGCCAGGGCTTTACCACGCCCGTGATAGCGATCTTGTCACCCGAACGAACCTTTACAACATCCGTGTCAAACGCCGAGGTGATCACACCCTCTCCATTCAGCACAAAGATGTTCTCCTGCGCTTTCTCATTGACGGTGTCCACTCTGTACACGTGCAAAAAAGAATCCTCCTCAAAAGGCCGAATTTCGCCCTTCCGTCCTCCAATCTCCGCCTCGCCGATGTCATAGTGATACGCCGCAAAGCGTTTGGGAGAGCAGACATAGCCCTTGGTCTGCAAATACGCCAACTCGGTCTCATATGACGTGCTGGTGGGATCGATCAGGTAGACGAACATTCGGATCTTCGGCTCTTCAAACATGGCAAGATCGCACGCGCGATAGAGCGGCAGAAGCCCCATGTGGTAGTCCCAATGCCCAAGATAGGGGTCGAGATAGCCGGGGAGCGGATCGTTCATGATGAAGAATCCGGTCTGTTCACTCCACGCGGTCATGTTTTTTCTGTGCGCGATTGGATTGAAGCGGCAGATGAGCTGATCCTCCCGATCTCCGATCATCAGTTCCTTTTTTGCCCTCGCAAGCAGGGTTCCTCCATCGTCCGCCAGCTCTGCCACCAGCGTGTAGCGTCCTCTCGGCAAAACGGTATAGGGATTGCCGTTTTCATCGGCAAAGCCCACCCCGTCATCGCAAATCAGACCGTGCACCCGATCTGTTGCACTGACAATAAGCGCCTTGAAGGTATCATCCGAATACCAGCATTTGATCGTGGCATCCTGCATGGAGTCCTCCGGGGCGCTGAGATCTCTCACCATCAATTCGGGGAATCCGAAGCGCTTCATCTTCTCCCTCCCGGGGTCAAGCGTCTCCCCGTAGCAGGTCAAATCGGGATGGTAGGCATAGACATTGGGATTGTTTTTTCGATCCTGCCGCGCAAAGCGAAGCATCCTGCCCTCTCCGTCGAGCAGCTTGACCGTCAGGATCGCATCCCCGGGGAGTGCCTGTTGATGATAAATTCTCCCCACGACAGAAAGATGACTGCCATAGGCGACCGTCGGCATCTCTCCCGACGGAACGTCAAAACGCAGCGCATAGGCATCCTTCATCTTCATCACCCCTTCCGCCCATGTTTTCTTAAGTTTATTGTACCACGTTCATCCCCCAAATGCAAGAGAATTCCAAAAACTCGCCTCCTCGATTTTCTCGTTTTCCGATCATCCAAACTATATCCCCACTCTTGACAACCCACGCAAAATGTGGTACAATGGGCACACAAGGATCACTCCAAAAAAATGCAGAGACGGCATGCCGTCTCGTGAAAGGAATCCTCCATGCAGAGCAAGCAATCCATCGAAAAACTCGATCAGAATATGGCGATCCGCTCCACCGTGTGCGAGCCGGACGTTTTCTTTTATGATGTTAGAAAGCCCCCTTTCGACGTCTACGGTTTTTACAACTATCAGACGGAGCAGGATTTCAAGCGGATGCCCGATGCCGTTGCCGAGAAGGTCAACGAGGGAGTCAAAACGCTCAACTATGCCACAGCAGGTGGCCGCGTGCGCTTCTCTACCGATTCGCAGTACGTGGCAATCCGCGCCGTCATGCCCCACATCGAGCACATGTCGCATTTTGCGATGACAGGCTCTTCCTCCTTTGACCTTTTCATCGACGATCCCGAAAGCGGAATCAGCCGTTTTCACCGTCCCTTCCGCATCGAAACGGACGCCGAGGGCGGTTATGAATCGATCCTCAAGTTCAGCAAAAAGCGGTTGCGTTATTTCACGATTAACTTCCCCACCTACAGCCACGTAAAGGATCTTTGGATCGGTCTGCAGGACACCGCATCGGTCGGTGAGGGAATGAAATACCGTGCGACCGCCCCTGTGGTTTACTATGGAAACTCCATCACCCAAGGCGCTTGCGCCTCCCGCCCGGGAAACATCTATCAAAACATCATCAGCCGTCGCATGAACCTGGACTATCTCAATCTCGGCTTTTCGGGAAGCGGTAAGGCAGAGGACGTCATGGTAGACTACCTGTGCAGTCTCGAGATGTCTGCATTCGTGTGTGACTACGATCACAACGCCCCCGACGTGGCGCACCTGGAGGCAACCCACCGCAAGATGTACGAAAAGATCCGCAAAGCACACCCCGACATTCCCTATATCATGATTTCTCGCGTAGATTTCGACTGCGAGTACGACATGAATATCAAGCGCCGCGATGTAATTATGGACACCTACCGCTATGCGAGAGAAAACAAGGACAAAAACGTCTACTTCATCGACGGATCGAGTGTGTTCCGCGGGCCCTATCAGGATCTCTGCACCACCGACGGCTGTCACCCAACCGACATTGGCTTTGCCCTCATGGCAGACGCCATTGCGTGCGAGCTCAAGCGCGCATTGACACAAAAGTTCTTTTA
>JAZQVI010000006.1:0-17494 GCA_045631745.1 Eubacteriales bacterium | reverse complement strand
CTCGGTATTGCGAGATAGAGGGCACGAACGGCATATGATCGTGATGATAGCAATGGCGGCGTATGCCTTTACCAAGATTACGCTTGCAACAATAAAGCTCATAAAAGCTCGTCGCAGTACATCGGCAACGCTGATCACGCTCCGAAACATATCCTTTGCAGATGCCTTTGTTTCGATATTCGCATTGCAACGCTCTATGCTCGTATCATTTGAGGGAATGAACGAGGTGGAAATTGTGCTTATGAACGCCACGCTCGGTTCTGCTGTGTGCGCGATAGTATTGTTGCTCGGAATCAACCTGTTACAAAACCAAAAGATACTGTTTGACAAATTGAATAGTCTGTAAAGAAAAAGCCACGGCGAGCCGTGGCTTTTTCTCATTGAATAACACGATATGACAAAGGCATTGACAAACGCCGATGTCGTCCGCTTGATCAATCAATATCCTCAAACACCTGCTCGGGCTTGACGTCAAGCTGCTCGGGATTTTCGACGTAGCGCTTGATGAGCTTGAATGCCGATGCGTAGTAGTAGCCGTCGCAGATACGCTCATCGGTGACCGCCTTCATTTCGATATACTTCTTGGTGTATGCCTTGCCGTCCTTGTCGCAATGCACCACCGTCTGTCTTCCGCCGTAGGCAAGGAAGACGGGAAGGTTTCCGAAGTTGTAGATGTGGTGGTAGATCGGACGGATGCCGAGGGATCCCATGCTGGTAATGATCATGGTGCCGTGGAAGGGGCTGAGCTTGACCAGCCAAGCGGGCAGCAGGCCAAAATAGTCCAGGAAGTTCAGGAATTTGACCGTCCAGCGGCAGAGAAGTCCCGGGATGAAGGCAAGCACCTTGTTGAGCACGTCAAAGGAGGTCTTGTCATCGGGAGCGGACTGGATAGCGGAGACGACTGAGTTGAACTTGTCGTAGATCTCGTCGATGGTATCGTCGGGCTGGAATTCTACCTTAATACAGGTGTCGGGGGAATCGAGCGAGAGCGTCTTCTTGACGGTCATGACGATCTCGATCTTGTTGCGGTGGTAGATCTTCTGACCGCTGACGAAGCGGTTCAGGCCGGGACGTTGAGAAATCGCGCGGACGTACGCCGCCAACATGATGTGCAGAAAGGAAAAGTTCACCTTGCCCTGCTTGACCTTCTCACGGCAGAACTTGTCGGTCTTGGTGATGTCAAACATATCCGCGTAGGTGTTGCAGGCGTCGCAACGCTGGGGCATGACGTAGGGCATGAACTTATTCATGGGGTTGATGGTGCGGAGCTTATATCCGTCGTTGCGGTCGCCCCAGCGCCATTTTCTCTTTTTTGTTTCTTTTGCCATAGCATTCTCCGTTTCCATCTTTATTATCAAAAAACTCAGATTGTCGTTTTTTGACGGAGGATTACTTCTATTATAAACAAAAACCCGAAAATATGCAAGGCATTTTTGCAAAATTTATGGGTTTTCGATTGCAAAAGCCGAGAAAATGTGTTAGAATAGAGGGGAAATCAAGAAAAAAGGATGATCAGATGAAGCACGTAGATGTATATACGGACGGCTCCTGCCGCGGAAATCCGGGCGTTGGAGGCTGGGGCGCGATCCTGGTTTACGGAAAGCATATCAAGGAGCTCTCGGGCGGCGAGGCGCAGACCACCAACAATCGCATGGAGCTGACTGCCGTGATCGAGGCGCTGTCTGCTCTGAAGGAGCCTTGCGAGGTGACGCTGACGTCCGACTCCAAGTACGTCATTGACGCCCTGGAGCAGGGCTGGGCGAGAGGCTGGAAGAGCCGAGGCTGGAAAAAAGCCGACAAATCCCCGGCACTCAATCCCGATCTTTGGGAAAAACTGTTGTCGCTCGTTGATTATCACGACGTAACCACGGTTTGGGTCAAGGGGCACGCGGGGCATCCCTACAACGAGCGATGCGACGAGCTTGCCACCGATTTTGCAGACCGTATCAAGGCGGAGCAAGGGCTTTTGGAGTGATTCTGTTATTTTAAAAAATCAAAGCGGACCGACGGAGATGTTCTCCGTCGGTCCGGTTTTTACTGTCGGCGTGTTTTACGACTGTGTGAAAAAATTATCGTTTTACTGCTGCATTAAAAAATAAGATGCGGAGTATAAATCCCCTTGCTTTGCAGATACTAACATCACAAATCTGTAAATTAAGGAGATTTTATATAGATGAAAGCCACAGGAATTGTCAGAAGAATCGACGACCTTGGACGTGTTGTCATTCCGAAGGAGATCAGAAGAACCATGCGGATCCGCGAGGGCGACCCGCTTGAAATTTACACCGACCGCGAGGGCGAGGTGATCTTCAAGAAGTATTCCCCTATTGGGGAGTTGTCCTCGTTTGCCGCGCAGTATGCGGAGACGCTGCACAGAGTTTGCTCTTTGGCGGTGGTGATCTGCGACCGCGATGCGGTGATTGCTTGTGCGGGGGTTTCGCGCAAGGAGTATGCCGACAAGTCTCTCTCGGCCGAGCTGGAGCAGATCATGGAGAGCAGAAATCTGTATTTTCTGCGCGACGGAAGCGAGCCTATTCGCGTGCTCGCCGACGGAGGCTCGCATTACGTGAGCTGTGCGATGCCCATTCTGAGCGAGGGAGACATCGTTGGTTGTGTTGCGTCTGTGACCGATCAGCCGCAGTCCCCCCACCGCGAGATCCCCGGCGGAGAGGTTGAGACAAAATTGATCCTGACCGCCGCAGGCTTTTTGGGCAAGCAGATTGAGGGCTGAGCTGTCAACCCTTCAAGAGGTGATTTTCATGCAAAAAGGCATGAGAATCACCTCTTTTTTATGGATTTCGGAGAAAACTTTACACCAAACTTGACAGTTGTCAAAAAACGTGGTATAATGAGGCATCCGATTAGAACCATCGAGGTAACCATGAAACACGAAATCAAAGAGCAAATCTTAAAACTAAAGGAAGAGAAGAACGCCGTGATTTTGGCGCACTACTATGCGCCTGCCGAGGCACAGGAGATTGCTGACTACGTTGGCGACTCCTTCTATCTTGCCAAGATCGCGAAAAAGAGCGATGCCGACGTCATCGTCTTTTGCGGTGTTGCGTTTATGGGAGAGAGCGCCAAGATCCTCAGTCCCGACAAGACGGTGCTTATGCCCGATCTTGCCGCCGATTGCCCCATGGCGCATATGGTGGCAGAGGGCAAGATCGCAGAGATGCGCGAGAAATATGACGATCTTGCGGTGGTGTGCTACATCAACTCTACGGCTGATCTCAAGTGTCAGAGTGACGTTTGCGTGACCTCCTCCAATGCGGTCAAGATCGTGCGGTCCTTGCCGAATAAGAACATTTTCTTTATTCCCGATCGCAATCTGGGAAGATACGTGGCGGAGCAGGTGCCCGAGAAGAATATTCTTCTCAACGATGGCTGCTGTCCCATACACGCAGAGCTTTCCGCCGCCCAGATCCGCGAGCTCAAGGAGGAGCATCCGGGCGCGCCCGTGCTTTCTCACCCCGAATGCGGAGACGGCGTGCTTTCTCTGTCCGATATGATCGGCAGCACGGCTGAGATCATCGCCTTTGCGAAAAAGAGTGATGCCGAGGAGTTTATCATCGGAACCGAGGTTGGCGTTTGCTATCAGTTGCAGACGGACAACCCCCAAAAGCGCTTCTATTTTCCCAAGACGCAGCCCTGCTGCAGGGATATGAAGCTCAATACGCTTGAAAATATTCTCCGCGTCCTTCGTACGGGAGACGGAGAGGTAGAGGTTGACGAGGAGACAAGGAAGAGGGCGTTGATTCCCCTCGACCGTATGCTGAAGCTGGGAGGTGCATGAGGTGAAAACGGATGTTGTGATTGTCGGCTGCGGCGTGGGCGGACTTTACTGTGCATTGAACCTGCCGCAGGACAAGCAGATCACGGTGGTGACCAAGAGCATTGCAAGCGAGAGCGATTCCTTCCTCGCACAGGGTGGAATCTGCGTGTTGCACGATGAGGGGGACTATGATTCCTTCTACGAGGACACCATGCGAGCCGGACACTATGAGAACAATCCCGATTCTGTGGACATCATGATCCGATCCTCGAGAGAGGTCATTGGGGACTTGGTGGACTTTGGGGTTCGTTTTCAGATGGAGGGCGAGGAGTTTGCCTACACCAAGGAGGGGGCACATTCCCGACCGAGAATCCTCTTCCACGAGGACGAAACGGGCAAGGAGATCACCTCGCATCTTTTGGAGGCGGCTCGCGCCCGTGAAAATATTACCCTGATTGAGAACTTCACCATGGTGGATTTGATCTGTGACGGCGGAGAGTGCCGCGGCATCATCGGGCACAGCGCGGACGGGGCGTACCAAGCGATTCTCGCCGATTACACGGTTCTGGCGACGGGTGGCATCGGGGGATTGTTCCCGCACTCCACCAATTACCGCCATCTGACGGGTGATGCGCTGGCGCTGGCACTCAAGTACGGCGTTAGGCTGCAGCATATTGATTATATTCAGATCCATCCCACCACGCTCTATACCGAAAAGGAGGGCAGAGAGTTCCTGATTTCCGAATCGGTCAGAGGAGAGGGCGCGATCCTGCTCAATTCCAAGGGAGAGAGATTCGTCAACGAGCTGCTCCCTCGTGACGTGGTGGCAAATGCCATCTACGCGGAGATGAAAAAAGAGGGCTCGAAGCACGTGTGGCTTTCTCTTGCGCCTATTCCCGAGGAGGAGATCCGCGGGCATTTTCCGAATATTTACGAGCATTGTCTGAAGGAGGGGTACGATGTCACGCGTGAGCCGATTCCCGTGGTGCCTTCACAGCACTACTTTATGGGAGGGATCGACGTGGACGGTTACAGCAAGACCTCCATGGATCGCCTGTATGCCGTGGGAGAGACCGCTTGCAACGGCGTGCATGGCAAGAACCGACTGGCAAGCAATTCGCTCCTCGAGAGTTTGGTGTTTGCAAAGCGCGCGGCGGGGCAGATTGCCGATGGGTATCTCCCTCTGAAACATACAGATACAGTTGAAATTGACGAACGGGTATATGAAAATTATGCCCAAACATATAAAGATGCCGTTCTGACGGCGATTGAAAAGGAGAGACAAAGCCATGAATAATATTACTATGAAGATGAACGCAGATGAGCTGATCCTCGGCGCACTTAGAGAGGACATTACCAGCGAGGATATTACCACCAATTCGGTGATGCCCACCTATCAGCTTGGCGAGGTGGAGCTGATCTGCAAGCAGGACGGCGTGGTCGCGGGATTGGAGGTTTTCAAGCGCGTGTTCGAGCTGCTTGATCCCAACACCGAGGTGACCTTTACCTGTTCTGACGGGGACGAGATCAAAAACGGCGAGAAGATCGGCTTGATTCGCGGCGATATTCGCGTGCTTTTGTCGGGCGAGCGTGTCGCGCTCAACTATCTGCAGAGAATGAGCGGAATCGCCACCTATACGCGATCCATCGTAGAATTGCTCAAGGGAAGCCACACAAAGCTTTTGGATACTCGAAAGACCACCCCCAATATGCGTATCTTTGAAAAATACGCCGTCAAGGTTGGCGGAGGCTGCAACCATCGTTACAACCTCAGCGACGGAATCCTGCTCAAGGACAACCACATCGGCGCTGCGGGAAGTGTTGCAAATGCAGTGAGAATGGCAAAGGAATATGCTCCTTTCGTTCGTAAGATTGAGGTAGAGGTGGAAAACCTGGAGATGCTGGACGAGGCACTTGAGGCGGGCGCGGATATTATCATGCTTGACAACATGAGCGTGGAGGATATGAAGGAGGCTGTGCGCCGCACGGCAGGTCGTGCCGAGACCGAGTGCAGCGGAAACGTCACGCGCGAGAATATTGCAAGACTTGTGGATATCGGCGTAGATTATATTTCCAGCGGTGCGTTGACCCACTCCGCCCCCATTCTCGATCTGTCCCTGAAAAATCTTCACGCTGTATAAGGAGGGGGACTATGAAGGCTGCCGAAAGAAGGCAATCGATCGTTTCGCTTCTGATGTCGGCAAAGGAGCCGGTTTCGGGAGGCGTGCTCTCCGAGCGATTTGGCGTATCCAGGCAGATTATCGTGCAGGACATTACGATTCTGCGAGGATCGGGATTTGACATTCTTTCCACCAACAGAGGATATCTCCTGCAGAGCTCGTCCATGTGCGAACGCGTATTCAAGGTTCGGCACACCACTGACCAAACCGAGGATGAGTTGAGCTGCATCGTCGATTTGGGCGGTGCGGTTGTTGATGTGTTTGTGTGGCACCGTGTGTACGGAAGAATTGAGGCGCCTCTGAACATCTTCTCAAAGCTGCAGGTCAAGCAGTTCATTGAGGGAGTGAGAAGTGGAAAGTCCACCGAGCTGATGAATGTCACGGGGGGCTATCATTATCACACCGTCTGTGCCGAGAGCGAGGAAATTTTGGATCGCATCGGGCAGGCTTTGGAGGCGCGGGGCTATATCGCGCCGGAAAATTGAATCATTTGGTTTTGACAAAAAGAAAGATCGACCGCTGTGAAAGCGGTCGATCTTGTTTTTTATTGTTCAGTTACTCTCCACGATCCAAAGACCGCCGCGGCGGACGGATATGAAGGCGCAGTTGCCCACGATCTCGTTGGAGACGGCAAATTGATTCTTGCGAACCAGTGTTGCGTTTTTTAGAGGATATTTGCATCCGTCGATCTCTACCCCTCGGATCCTTTCGTCTGCAGCAAGCAGCCCGAAGTAGCGGAAATGGGGGGAGCGGGGGAGGATTTCGCTGTCGTTGCAAAGAAAGCGCACGCGGTTGAAGCCGTCGGTGATGATGCAGCGGATTTGCCTCTCCCAAAGGTTCTCTAAAATCGCAAGATTGGAGAGGGTATGATCCAGCCGTCCGGAGATCCCTCCGATCAAATAAATGCGTGTGCAGCCCTGCTCAATGGCGTATTCCACCGCGAGCTGGGAATCGGTAAAATCCTTTTTTGGGGGGAAGGGGATCTTTTTGACATCGCTCGAAATAAGATTTTCGTCATAGGAATCAAAATCTCCGAGCGCGACTGTGGGATTGACACCCAGCATTTTTGCATTTTCATAGCCCGAGTCTGCGGCGATGATGAGATCGCCCTTTCCGGGGGTCTCCTCAATCCCTTCGGGGCGGATCTCTCCGCCAAGATAAATATACGCCGTCATGCCGGTTTAAAAATATCCTTGAGGAGGGGGATCAGATTCTTCGCGACCGTCCGATGTCCGTCACGCGCGGGGTGGAGGGGGTGTGGAGGAATCCAATTTGATCCGTCCACAGCGACCACGCTCGTGCCGTGCGTTTGGTTGTACTCGGCGATCATGTCCGCAAAAATATCCTTGTGCGCGCCGCAGAACGCCGAAAGCGCGACCACGGTTGCATTTGGATTGTAGGCGATGACCTGATCCAAGAGCTTCTCATAGCCCTCGCGATAGCGATCTGCGGGTTTGTCGCGGTCGTTGGCACCGTGATTGATGACGACGAAGTCGCTGGGGGCGTGGGTGATGGGGGAGTTTTCAAAATTGTAGGGGTAGGACTCTTGCGCCACGGGAACGCGGCCGCAGCCCACTCTGGTTACGCCTACCGCGCCGTATCCCATGAAGATGGGGCGCAGATTCAGTGCCTCGGCGGTCTGCCAGGCGTAGGTCGCGCATACGTCGTCCTGATAGCAGCGGCGCAGAATGTCGATTTCGGTGTAGTGCGGGCCATCTGCATTGTAATCCTCGTCAATGAGAACGCCCTCGGTGATGGAGTCTCCCACAAATTCCACCGTGCGGCGGCAGTCGGGAGCGATCGTTTTGGGCATATCGGTCTGCACGCCAAGGAAGGTTACCTTTCCGGTCAGGGGATGATACCAGCGCGCCGACATCTCGGTGCCGCCCTTGTAGATGATGCGGACGGTATGTACGCTCTCTTTGACGGTCTGCACACGCATGAAGCGGTCGATCACCGCCTCGGTCATGTCCCCTCCGTCGATCTGTACCCACAGGTGGAGCAGGGGGAGCATATTCATTTCAATATCGAAGTGCGCGACTGCCATTCTGCCCTCGAAGCAGAACTCTATATAGGAGCCCGTGGCGGTTGCGACCGCGCATCGGGGATCGCTTGTGTCCCATCGGCCTGTCAGTCGAATGCTTTCGTGTGTGTATGGAACAAACATTGTGAGTCTCCTCCCTAAATCAGATTTCTATAGATCAGTGCGCGTTTTTCATGGCGTTGCGATCTGCTCGGGTGGGAGAGTAGGGAATCCAGTTCTCGTCCCAGGCATAAAGCAGAAGGGAATCGTAGGGTTTATGGTCATATTGAATATCCTCGACGTAATACACATCCAGATAAACAGAATTGGTGACGTCCTCAATGGTTACACCGTCAAAGACGTATCGGTAGAAGGTGTAGAGCGTTGTCTCCTCTCGGATAGGCTCGGAGGAGGGGAGAATGCGCTTGTTGCCAAGCGTGCTCTCGTCCAGATCGTCCGCGTGGTTGTCGGGCGTGAGGTCGGTGGCGATCACCAGGGATACGTCAAACAGGTGTTCGCGCTTCTCGGGAGTGTCCGCCAGACCGTAATCCTCTGCCAGGTGCCGAATGGTGCTGTTGTTGTAGCGGAAGACCACCTGCACCTGCTCTGCCTCGGGAATAAAGACGTAGGACGGTACTGAAAAATATCCGTAGCGATCGGGCGAGCGGCTGACGGTGGAGAGCTCCTGATACTGCAGGGTCAGCTTGCCGTCGCATGCCTCATATGCCTGTGCGAGCTTGGCGTTTGGTGTCATGGTATCAATGGATTTCGGGATCTTGGCGGAGATGAAGACTCTCCAAATCAGAATGCCGCATACCGAAAAAATAAAGAGCGAGAACAGAAGCCGTGTGATCCAGCCGATGATGCGGGGGGCTCTGAAGCTTGCCATATCTTTTGATCTCCTTTTTCGTGGTTTAGTCGGATCTTCCCCGAATCAATCTCCAAAGCTCGGGCTCCAGTGCCACGCCCTCGCGGGTGGCGGTTGGAAGGGAGACGGTGGAGCGGATCAGGTGAGCCACAAAATCGGCTGCCGCGTCCACGGCGTGCGGGAAGGGCTCGTTATCCAGTAGCTTTCCGAGCAGGACCGATGCGAAGATGTCGCCCGTTCCGGGATAGGAATGTCCGCATTCGGGCTGTTGAGAGAAGAAACGCGCCCCTTTCTCATCGACACAAAGATTGGCGACGCCGCCATCGCGCAGGCGAATTCCGGTGATGGCAATTCTGCAGGAATATTGCTCCTCCAGCCGATCCATCAGCTCGTTTGCGTAAGCGCGTGCGTCGGTTTCGCGCATCTCCTTCGTGTTTTGGTAAGGGAATCCCGTGAGGAAGCACGCCTCGGTGAGGTTTGGGGTGATGACGTTTGCGTATTTACACAGGTGACGGATGCCATTCGCCAGCTCCTCGGTGTAGGTGGAGTAAAGCTCTCCGTCCTCTCCCATGACGGGATCGACCAGGATCAGCGGCTTTTTGCCCTCTCTTTCGGTTCCGAATTTTTCGAGAAAACACTCCACGGTATGGATCTGTCGGGTGCTTCCGAGAAATCCGGTATAGATGGAGTCAAAGCGAGTGTCCAGGCGCTCAAAATGCTCTGCGATCTTTCCCATATCTTCGGTCAGATCACAGAAGTGCAGATCGGTATATCCCCCCGTGTGGGTGGAAAGAAGTGCTGTGGGTACGGGGATCACCTGGTATCCCATGACGGACAACGTGGGAATGATCACCGTTAAGGCGCATCGCCCCAGGCACGAGAGGTCGTGCAGGGCGGCAATTTTGTTGGGTGGATTCATGTATGTATCCTCATTCGGTAAAAAATGTGACCGAACCGTTGGCGCGGTCACAGAAATTTCAGCTTGTCCAGGACGTTTTGCAGAATGATCTCTGCCGAAAGGGTGTCAATGACGCCCTTCCTTTTCGAGCCTCTGGTGTTGGTTTCGTTGAGATAACGAGAGGCACTGACGGTGGTCAGTCGCTCATCCATCATCACCACGGTTGCATCGGGCAGAAGGGAGGCGAGCAGCTCTGCGAACTCCACGCATCTCTGTGCGCGGAAGCCTTCTGTTCCGTCCATGTTTTTGGGAAGCCCCACTACGATGGAGGTTGCCCGTTGCTCCTGCGCGATTTCTGCCACCTTGTTGGCTGTTTTCTCGATTCCGCCCGGGCTGATTGTTCCGATGCCCGAGGCAAGAAAACGGCTGGGGTCGGAAACGGCGAGCCCTGTACGGGTATCTCCGAAATCCACGCTCAGAATACGGCCCTTGGTGTCCTTGAGCCTTTTTACGTCAAAAATGTTTTCAGCCATAATTCAAGCTCCTCCCAAACCTGCTCCCGACCGATCTCGTTGAGGATCTCGTGACGCATATCGGGGTAGAGACGAAGGGTGGTGTTCACGCCTGCATCGGACAGACGGTCTGCGACCTTTGCCACGCCGATTCCCCAGCTTCCGACGGGATCCATCATACCGCTGACCACCAAAACGGGAAGGTTCTTGGGCAGTCTTTCCGCCCAATCCTTTTTGGAGACTCGCTCCACCAGCGTGAAGAGGTCATGGTACGCGCGGAGCGTGAAGACGTAGTTACAGAAGGGATCGTGCAGATATCGTCTGACTATTGCGCCATCCCTGGTGAGCCAGTCAACGGCCGTCTCGTGTGTGTCGTATTTTTTGTTGTAGCCCGCGAAGGAGATTTTCTTCAAAAGCTTAGATCTGTGACGTTCTCCAAAGAAGCGCATCAGAAGGGATGCGAGCATTTTTCCGGCGCCCGTGGGCATATCGGGGCCACCTGTGCCGCAGAAGATGGCGGCGCGGTAGTCCTCGCCGTAGCGCGCGATGACCTCGCGCGCGATGAAGGATCCCATGCTGTGTCCGAAGAGCACCAAGGGGACGTCGGGATATTCGTTTGCCATGCAGACCGAGAGGTTATGCACGTCCTCAATGAGAAATTCCGCGCCTCCCCCCTCTGCGGTAAAACCAAGATCGTCCGCTGTGGGCGCGCTCTCTCCGTGCCCGAGATGATCGTGACCGAACACGAGAACCCCTCGACGAGAGAGATATGCGGCAAATTCGGAATAACGCTTGAAATATTCGCACATTCCGTGGGAGATCTGCAGCATAAGCTGCGGTTTTTTACATTCGGTGCGATAGCACGCCAGGCGTGTCTTGCCGTCGCTGGACAGGATATGGAAGCCTTTCACGTTACTCCTCCTTTTTTGTCATGGTTTTTCGGTTCGAAAACTTATTTCAAATTTGCGATTGCCTCTGCAAGATCACATTCGATTTCCTCACGTGTTGCGAGGTTCTTGAGGCGAAGGGTGGATTTCTGATACTCGTCGCCTCCCACCGTCACGGTGTGCGTGTAGCCGCCCTTGACCGCGTAGTCGATCTGTTTGCCGAATTTTTTGGTTCCAAGATAGATGGAGGCGGTAATGCCTGCCTCGTGAAGCTTGTCAAGAAGCATCATATAGTGCTCGTAGGGCACGTCGGCAAAGCGGGTGATGAGCACGCGGCGCTCGGCGCCGAAGGTGTCGGGAACGAGCTTGTGGGTCACGAGGAAGTTCTCCAGCGTCACGTCGCCAAGGCCGTATCCAACGCCCGAGATCTTTGCATTGTTGACGAACAGACCGACGAGATTGTCATAGCGTCCGCCGCCGAACATGGCGCGGTTGTTCTCGGGGGCGTTGTCATATACCTCGAATACCGTTCCGGTGTAATAGTCCAATCCGCGAATGATTCCAAAGTCGAAGGAGCAGAAGCGATCCAACCCCGTCTTCTTCAGCATCTCAAAGAGCTGGAGCAGCTCCTGTGAGCCAACCGAGTCGGGACATACCGCGCAAGCCTCCTCAACGGTTGCAGAGTAGAGTGCATTGAGACGCTCGATCTGCTCGGCGTTCATGCCGAGATTTTCAAGCTCGCGAACGTACACCTCCGCGGGGATCTTGTTGCGCTTATCGATGACCTTGGAGATCTTTCTGCAGCCTTCGGCATCGGTGTTTGCAATCGAAGAGACTGCGTCGTTAAAGAATCTGCGGTTGTTGATGTGCACGGTGAACATACTCTCATCCGCTCCGAATGCGCGGAGCAGGCGGATGGCGGAAGCAATGCACTCCAGGTCAGCCTCATAGGTGTCACAGCCGAAGATGTCCACGTTGACCTGCCAGAATTCGCGGAGTCTGCCGCGCTGGGGCTTTTCATAACGGTACATATTGGGCAAAGAGAACCATCGCAGAGGGAAGTTCAATTCTCCCATCTTGCCGGCCACCATGCGTGCCACGGTAGGTGTCATCTCGGGACGAATGGCAAGGCGGCGCTCTGCTCGGTCGGTAAAGTTATAGGTCTGCTCATTCGCGATCTCCTCACCGCTTTTGGCTGCGTAAAGATCGAGAGATTCCAGCATCGGCCCGTTGTATTCCTCAAATGCAGATGCCTCCAGCACCTGACGAATCACGCCAAAGAACCAGTTGCGCAGACGCATCTCGTCGGGGTAGAAGTCTCGGGTGCCCTTGTAGGGTTGGGTGGAAAGCTTTTCGCTCATGGTGTTTTGCTTCCTTTCTTAAAGGGAATAATCTTTATATCCCTATAATTATAGCAGACGAGCGGCGACATTTCAATAGTTTGCGGGAATTTTTCAAAAACTTTATTCGTGTGGCACAATTTTTTAGAAAAAAACAAACGAAAAAATGCACGTTCGGTAATTATGCACATTGACAAACGTATATATTTATGATATAATACCAAAAGAAACTGCGTTTTTGTCCGAATTAACATTTTTTCGAATTTGTTTTTGTTTAAAATGACGGCTTGTTTTTTTGGCGTGCAAATAATTGCGAAAGAAAAAATCGTCGTTTTTACGAGGAAAAAATTGGCTTTTCTCGAAAATGGTTGCCTCATCTTGTGATTTTGCTTATTTCTTTGTGCAGAATGACAAAATATTTTCCGATATATTGAATATTTTTGTAAATTATGATATAATTATCGGACAGCAAGTCATATCCTTTAACGGCGACAAGATACAAGCGGTGTTTGCGCGTCGTTTTCGAGCGGATAGAGTGGCAGAAATGGGGGAATGTTCGGATGAAAAAGACCGAGAAAAAGCAGGAAAACTTGGCTGCGTTTTATTTTCATCAAGGAACCAGCTCGCACGCCTTCGACTATTTGGGCGCGCATCGGGAGGGGGATCGGATCGCCTTTCGGGTGTGGGCGCCAAATGCAGAGTACGTCTCGGTTTGTGGGGAGTTCAACGACTGGAATCCCGAGGAGCATCCTCTTGTCCGCATCACCGATGCCGGCGTGTGGGAGGGGTATCTCCCACAGGAGCTGATGCCGGAGGGAATGCTTTACAAATACTGCATCCGGAGGTGCGGCTGCGAGCTGTACAAGGCTGACCCATACGGCTTCGGCATGGGATGCCCCCCTGAGACTGCATCGGCGTTTCGGGAACTGGATGGGTATACTTGGCGTGACGCCGGCTGGTTGAAATATCGCAAGAGCCGTTTCACCCGAGAGAAGGTGATGTCCCAGCCGCTTAACATTTACGAACTGCATCTGGGATCGTGGAAGCGAAACGAGGACGGTTTGGTGATGACCTACGCCGAGATCGCACGCGAGCTTGCCCCCTATGTCAAGCAGATGGGGTACACGCACGTTGAGCTGATGCCGGTGAGCGAGTATCCCTTTGACGGCTCGTGGGGCTATCAGGTGTGTGGATACTACGCGCCGACCGCAAGATTTGGAACGCCCAAGGATTTTATGGCGTTCGTGGACTGTATGCATGAGGCGGGGATTGGTGTGATCCTGGACTGGGTGCCTGCGCACTTCCCCAAGGATGCCAACGGACTTTACGAATTTGACGGAGCCCCCCTGTACGAATATCAGGGTTGGGATCGCATCGAGCATCGCGGCTGGGGAACCAGACGTTTCGATGTGGGGCGCGAGGAGGTGCAGAGCTTTCTGATCTCCAACGCGGTTTACTGGGTTGAAAAATACCACATAGACGGCTTGCGTGTGGATGCCGTGGCGTCGATGCTTTACCTGGATTACGATAAACTTCCCGGCGAATGGGTGCCAAATGTCTACGGTGACAACCGATGCCTGGAGGCAATCTCCTTTTTCCAAAAGCTGAACGGTATGATGGCGAGCAGATACCCCGACGTGATGACCATCGCCGAGGAGTCCACTGCCTTCGCCAACATCACGCACTTTGATAACGACGGACTTGGGTTTACGCTCAAGTGGAATATGGGTTGGATGAACGATACGCTCTCCTATGCAGAGGAGGATCCTCTTTGGAGAAAGGACCATCACAACAAATTGAACTTCTCGCTCTCCTACGCCTTCTCGGAAAATTACGTGCTGCCCATTTCGCACGACGAGGTGGTGCACGGAAAGAAATCCTTTCTCGACCGTATGCCGGGTGAGTACGAGCAGAAGTTTGCGGGAGCAAGACTGTTCATGGCGTATATGATGACGCATCCCGGAAAGAAGCTGATGTTCATGACGTCCGAGATCGGACAGTTCCGTGAATGGGATTATGAGGATCAGGTCGAGTGGTTTCTTCTTGACTACGAGATGCACGCAAGGTTCCAATCCTATACTGCAGCGCTCAATCAATTTTACCTGAAGCAACCCGCCCTGTGGGAGCGTGACGCCGACTGGATCGGCGGCTTTGAGTGGATCGACGCTGACAACGCTGAGCAGAGCATCCTGTCCTATCGGCGAAAGGATGCCAAGGGGCGGGAGCTGGTTGTCCTTCTCAACTTTACCCCCGTCAGGCGGGAGGATTTCCTTTTGGCTGTTCCTTTTGCAGGCACATACGAGGAGGTCTTCAATTCCGATGCCAAGGAATTCGGGGGCACGGGAGTGCTCAACCGCGAACGCTATAAGACCGAGCCCTGTATGCTAAGAGGCTACGGCAGGGCAATTCGGATCACGGTTCCCCCCATGGGGTGTGCGATCTTCCGATGCGTCCGAAAAGGGAAGAACTGATTTCTTCCATCACAATTTGCAATCAATAAATCACATATACCGGAGGTTTTGAGAACGCTATGATTAAGAAAAAAGAATGCGTTGCCATGCTCCTTGCCGGAGGGCAGGGAAGCCGTCTCTACGCGCTGACCAAGAAAAATGCAAAGCCTGCTGTCCCCTATGGCGGTAAATACCGCATCATTGATTTCCCCTTGTCCAACTGCATCAATTCCGGCGTGGATACCGTCGGCGTTCTGACGCAGTATCAGCCCCTGATTCTCAACGATTATATCGGAAACGGACTCCCTTGGGATCTCGACCGCACCTTTGGCGGAGTCAAGATCCTTCCCCCTTATCAGGGACAGGACAGTGCCGATTGGTATAAGGGTACTGCCAATGCGATTTGGCAGAATATGGAGTTCATCAATCGCTACAATGCCGAATACGTTCTGATCCTGTCGGGCGACCATATCTACAAGATGGATTACGCCAAGATGCTGGATTACCACAAGGAGAGAGGCGCAGATTGCACCATCGCAGTCTTTGACGTGCCGCTTGAGGAGGCAAGCCGTTTCGGTATCATGAGCACGACCGAGGACGGAACCGTGTTCAAGTTCTCCGAGAAGCCCAAGAACCCCGACTCCACCAAGGCGTCTATGGGTATCTATATTTTCAATAAGGATAAGCTGGAGAAATATCTCCGCGAGGACAGCCTGGATCCGAGTTCCTCCAACGACTTCGGAAAGAACATCATTCCCGCAATGCTGGGAGCAGGCGAGAAGCTGGTGGCGTACTCCTTTGAGGGATACTGGAAGGATGTTGGAACGATCCAGTCTCTGTGGGAGGCAAACATGGATCTTCTCGGAGAGAACCCCGTTCTCTCCCTGCACGACGAATCCTGGAGAATTTACAGCCGTCAGATGTCCTCCGCACCGCAGTACGTCGGTGAGCGAGCAGAGGTTGTCAACAGCTCCATCACCGCGGGCTGTGAAATCTGCGGAACGGTTAAAAACAGTGTGCTTGGCAGTGACGTCATCGTAGAAGAGGGCGCACTGGTCGAGGACAGCGTGCTGCTTAACGGTGTGACCGTAAAGGCCGGGGCGACCGTCAGATATGCGATCATCGACTCTGACGTTGTGGTCGGAGCGGGCGCCAAGGTTGGCGAGTCGAAGGAAACCGCCTCGGGCGTTGCCGTGATCGGTATGGGATACAAGGTTGCCGAGGGTGAGATCGTACCTGCCGGCGCAATGATTTCGAATAACTAAAGGAGGCACACCATGAATCTTGCAGGATTGATTTTTTCCAATATTCACGATCAGGGCATTCCGGAAATGACACGGATGCGCACCATGGCGAGCATTCCCTTTGGTTGCCGTTACCGTTTGATCGACTTTGCGCTCTCCAATATGGTGAACGCGGATATCAACACGATCGGTGTGATTACACACTACAATTATCAGTCTCTTCTCGACCACATCGGTACGGGAAAGGACTGGGACCTTGCTCGTCGTTCGGGCGGTATCAAGATTCTGCCCCCCTACGTTGCAGCGTATGAAAATGCGGCAGCAGGAAAGCTCTACTCCAACCGCCTGGAAGCTATGATGGGCGTGGAGAACTTTATTCACAGATGTAACGCTGACTACATGGTTCTGTCCGATTGCGACGTGATCATGAACATTGACCTTAACAAGGTGATCGAGGATCATATCCGCTCGGGTGCAGTCATCACCGTTGTCACCAAGAGACTGAATGTTGCGGATTATCACCTTGATAAGAAGATTTCCGTGGTTGAGATCGGAGACGACAACCGCATTACGGGAATCTCCCATCAGCTTCCCGAGTCGGGTGAGTGCGATATCAGCACCAACCTCATGGTTATTAAGAGAAGCGAGCTGCAGTCTATTATTTCGGAGTCTCTCCGCCAAGGCTACACCAGCTTCATGAGAGACATCATTGCGAATAACGTGAACAACAAGCTGTTCCGTGCGTATCGTTATGAGGGATGGTATTCCTACATCGGAACGCTGGAGGCATACTTCAAGTCCTCCATGCAGCTTCTGACCAAGGAGGCAAGAGAGAGCCTGTTCGGCGTTGCCGAGAGACAGATCTACACCAAGATCCGTAATAGTGCGCCCACCAAGTATTGCGGCGGCGCGAAGGTGGTTAACAGCCTCATCGCCGACGGCTGCGTGATTGAAGGAACGGTGGAGAACTCCATTATCTTCAGAGGCGTAAAGATCGGAAAGGGCTGTGTGATCAAAAACAGTATTCTTTTGCAGGACACCCAGGTGGGAGACAACGTTCAGCTCAACTGCGTGATTTCTGATAAAAATGTAATGATTAAGGATGGAAGAACGCTTTCCGGTCATGAGACCATGCCGTTCTTCATCGGAAAAGGAATGATGGTATGACGAAAAAGACCGAAACGGCGGTTTCGACCCAGCCGAAGAAAAAGCTTCTGTTTGTTGGCGCGGAGACCATGCCCTTTGCGGCAACGGGAGGACTTGGAGACGTGATGGGCTCACTCCCTGCGGCACTTGCGGCAACGGGGAAGGTGGACG
>JAZQVI010000005.1:0-3233 GCA_045631745.1 Eubacteriales bacterium | reverse complement strand
GTTCTGTTGAAAAAACAATAAAATTCCTTGTAGGGGAGGCGTCTCGCCTCCCGCGTGTGCGGAATTTGTGCTTTTTTCGGGAGGGGAGACCCCTCCCCTACGAGACAAATCAAGGGTTTAGGGAATTTTCGGTTCTGTTGCAGAAAGAACTAAACCCCTTGTAGGGGCGATCGCCACGATTGCGATGCTATACCAAGCCTGCGGCTTGGATAAAAAAATCCATCGCATACGCGATGGATTTTTTGGTGGGAGATGGTGGATTCGTGACCACAACTTCGCTTCGCTCGTCCTGGAGAATTGCTCTTGTTGTGCGGTGAGGGTAGGGGGAAGTTTGATCAGCGCAATTCTCGGGTGATCCGCGCAGGACGATCTCCCAGCAACAAAAAGAGCATCGCGATTGCGATGCTCTTTTGTTGGTGGGAGATGGTGGATTCGGACCACCGAAGCTAAATAGCAACAGATTTACAGTCTGCCCCCTTTGGCCGCTCGGGAAATCTCCCATATGAAAGAGTCCAACGTGTGGACTCTTGGAGCTGGTGATCGGAGTCGAACCAACAACCTGCTGATTACAAATCAGCTGCTCTGCCATTGAGCCACACCAGCGAGACGTTCGTTTGACGAACTGTTCTCTTTGGAACGGGAGTATTATATCATATCCCCCCGCCTTTGTCAACCCCTTTTTCTTAAAAAAATTATTTTTTTTGAAAAAGCTTCCCCAAATCGTCAAAAAATTTGCAAAAGCCCTTGCAATCGCGGGGAAAGTGTGCTATAATAAACCGAAAAATTCAATCAATCCTTCTTATCAAGAGTAGCGTAGTGACAGGCACGATGATGCTACAGCAACCTGCGGGTGACCGTAAGGTGCTAAATCCTGTTAGATGAGAGCCGACTGCTCCGTCTGCTCGGAGCTTTTTTTGTGCGAAAAACTTGACGTGATGGATTGTTCAAGGAAAGGATATAAAAAATGAGTAGAAAACTGTTTACCAGCGAATCGGTGACCGAGGGTCATCCCGATAAAATCGGCGACAAGATCTCCGACGCCATTCTCGACGAAATCCTGCGTCAGGATCCCATGTCCCGCGTTGCCTGCGAGACCTTCTGTACGACAGGTCTCGTTTGCGTGATGGGTGAGATTACAACCAAGGCAGTGGTGGATTACCAGTCCATCGTGCGCGAGACCGTGCGCGAGATCGGCTACGACCGCGCCAAGTACGGCTTTGACTGCGATAGCTGTGCCGTGATTTCCTCCATTCATGCCCAGTCTCCCGATATTGCGATGGGCGTTGACCGCTCCCTTGAATCCAAGAGCGGCGAGGACTCCGACGATATGGATACCGGTGCGGGCGACCAGGGTCTGATGTTCGGCTACGCCTGCAACGAGACGCCCGAGCTCATGCCCCTGCCCATCTCCCTCTCTCACCGCCTGGCAAAGCGCCTGACCGACGTTCGCAAGAACGGCACGCTGGCGTACCTCCGTCCCGACGGAAAGACCCAGGTGACGGTGGAATATGAGAATGATAAGCCCCTGCGCGTGGACACCGTGGTGATCTCCTCCCAGCACAGCGCTGACGTGGAGAACTCCAAGATCCGCGAGGATCTGATCGCACACGTGATTATGCCCATCGTTCCCGCCGAATTGATGGACGAGCATACCAAGATCTACATCAACCCCACCGGACGCTTTGTGGTAGGCGGCCCTGCGGGTGACACCGGTCTGACCGGCAGAAAGATTATCGTGGATACCTATGGCGGCTACGCGCGCCACGGCGGCGGTGCCTTCTCGGGTAAGGATCCCACCAAGGTTGACCGCTCTGCATCCTACGCCGCACGTTATATTGCAAAGAATATCGTCAAAGCAGGTCTTGCCGACCGCTGCGAGGTTCAGGTGGCTTACGCCATCGGCGTGGCTCGTCCCGTTTCTGTCCTGATCGACACCTTCGGAACGGCTAAAATCGATGAATCCGAAATTGAGCGCGCGGTGCTCGAGCTGGTGGATCTCCGTCCTGCTGCCATCATCCGCCGCTTTGATCTCCGCCGTCCCATCTACTGTCAGGTTGCTGCCTACGGTCACATGGGCCGCGAGGACGTCAACGTCCCGTGGGAGGCTTGCGACCTCGCCGAGCAGCTGAGAAGCCGTCTCGCTGTTGCAAAATAAAAACCAATCAGCGCACCTGCGGTTTCGTGGGTGCGCATTGATGTCCGTTGAGGGAAGGCGGCGAGGAAGGTCGTGGGCGTCGCCCACACCCACTTAGGGGACTTTTCGTAAAAGTCCCCTAAGAACCCTCAAAACTTTCCGTCGAAAGGGGTTAGGCAACCCTCTCGAGGGTGGTGCGAACAAGGATAACCCTCGCAATTTGGGTGCGCGGGAAAGTTTTTCTCTGCCCCGACCCCCACTTTGGGTGCGACATCAGCCTGCTTGGGGAAGTTTCACCAACAGACGGAAAGGGACTGCCGCGAGCATTTAGGGACCGCTACCCTAAATGCTCCACAAAGTTAGTTTCATTTGGAGCACGGCTTTTACAAAGTACGTCTGCACGTCAATGAGCCTCTCCCCACGGGAGAGGTGGCGCGCGTCCGCGCGACGGAGAGGGCAAATTTCACTCACAAAGATAACACTCCGCGCCGAAGCGGTCGAGAATATCGAGCATTTTGGGTGGAATTTTGCCGTCGCACAGGACGTCCCCCGACAGCAGAACCCCCACGCGGGACGAGACCGAGCGCATGGACGTTCGCTTTGCCTCGGCAAGGAGCAGATCCAGCACCTCGGAGTCTTCGAGGGAGCGGATCTCCACCACCGTGAAGATTCTGCGGTCGGGAAAGCACGCCTCGACGATCAATTCGATGGCGCACACCAGCCCGAACAGCGCAAACGCCACCCCCATGATCCCCAAAAACAGATTCCAAAACATACCCGTCACCTCCTACGGTTCAGCATATGACAGCGATGCACAGGAGGTGCGCGGCAGTCCGTTTTGTGCCGCAAAGCTTTTTTGCCGCATCTCCCCGATATTGTGTGCATAACAGGAGGCTCCCTCCGAGAGGGAGCTGGCTCGCGGAGCGAGACTGAAGGAGCGTGCGTGACTTTGGAGTTCGCACAAATTTTATTCTGCACGCGGGCTCCTTCCACCACTTCGTGGTCCCCCTTCCTCCCGGAGGAAGGCTTGTTTAAGCGCCAACTTACCCCATGGAGAATCCAGGTGCTTGGCGGGCACCTGCGGTTCTGTTGAAAAAAC
>JAZQVI010000004.1:0-24939 GCA_045631745.1 Eubacteriales bacterium | reverse complement strand
AACGGTGGTCTTTTTTGTTGGCTCCCTGCAGGACTTGTTCCGCAAATCCTGCTCGCACACAGTGCGAACAGGGGCGAACTTTTGCGAAGCAAAATTCGCGACGAGAACCGCCATCGGCGGGGCGAAGTTGAGCTGAGTTCGAGCCCGAAACTCCACCAAAGGGGGCGTTTTTGGCGCTTGAAAATGCGGATTGATTGGCTTTTTTGAGGGGACGTGTGTAAAAATACCACTTGTTTTTTTCTGTTTTTTAAAGAAACAGAGCTTCAGAAGGGGGACTTTAGGATTGTACCATCTCTTGCTATTTTGTTATCTTTTTGTGTGTTTTTTATGCGGGACAATTTGTCACAAAAGTCCGTCGATACTGCAAAAAACAAGAAAAAAAGGGGTGAAAAATTAGCATATTACACAAAAGGACGGAATGCTTTTTGTAAATAAAGATAGGCGGGGAATGCTTGACACAAAAAGGATGATGTGGTATAATATAATAGAATATCTGATGCGAGAAATGAGTATGCAGTTTTGTCGCAATCAGGTTCAAAAAAATCATGAAAAGAGAGGTAAAATCATGAAACGTAAACTCATTGCGACCCTTTTGGTTTTGGGACTGATGCTTTCGTTCGTTCCCATGACCATCTTCTCCACAAGCGCAGAGGCAGCAGATACATGGGTTGCCGAAGGCGATGCAAACGGTCAGTACTATGTGACCACTGCGGATGACTTGCGTGCGTTTGGAAATGCTATTTCCAGCGGAAGCAAGTTTGAAGGCAAGACGATCAATATCTTGGCAGACATTGACCTTGGAACGCAGGATATTAAAGCGTCCGAGCAATATGACGCCGACACCGGTTGGGCGATCGATAATGATCAGGGAAAAGAATTCAAAGGCATGATCGACGGTCACGGGCATACGATCAGTGGCCTGTACGTATCTCACGAATCGGTCGGAACGACCGGATTGTTCGGAAACAAATTGATCCCCATCAAAAATTTCACGGTTGGTGTAAAAAATCTGACCATCAAGAATTCCTCTGTTCGTGGCACTAACTGCCTCGGCGGATTGTTTGGTTGGGTTGATGTGGGCGCAAACGATGGCACCGACTATGTTGTGTTTGACAATTTGGATTTGGACATCGATGTTTGTGGCTCGACTAGCATTGGTGGTGTGTTTGGAGAGGACAGAGCTTCCCGAACCACTATTTCCAATTGTATCATCCGTGGCGACATCACCGGAAGCGCGTCAAATGTTGGCGGCGTTTGCGGACTTTCGTATAACGGAGGCACGACGAATGTTGTCAACACCGCGGTTAGCGGTGCTATTACCGCAACCGCTTCGTGCGGCGGAATTTTCGGTCTTGCCAGACAAAATGGCGCCTCTACCCCTTCTGCCACGAACATTACCGGATGTGTGTTTGACGGCACTATGCAGGTCAGCACCGCTTCAGCCTATGCGGGTGGATTTGTCGGTAAGGTTGGTGCCAAGAAGGATGATAATAATCCTCGTCCTACACACGTGACGATTGAGGATAGTGCGTTTTACGGAACGATTCATACGACAGTCACGGTCAACCCTTCTCACATTGGTGGCTTGGTCGGAGGCACGGATGTCAAAGATAACAAGATTACCGTAGACAGATGTGTTATTTCCGGTGAGTTGACTGCCGCTGATACGACTACGATAGATAAGGTTGACAGCCGGCACATTCGTGCTACGGTTGCAGTTGTTTCGACCGGCAACACTTGCAATATCAATAATGTCGTGGGCATGGTGACTGGCAAGCTGGCCGACTTGGGCGAAGCAATAATCGAAAAAGCTCCCGCAGGCAGTGGCACTAAGACTGTGGGCTCTAATGTTTTCTACGGTTGTTACGACGGAAAAACTGAAATTGAGATTCCTGCTGGACATGATTCGGTGGTGTTTACCTCTTTGACTGGAAGGACTCTCGATCTGAGTAAAACCTTCGTTCCGACCACTTCCACCAAGCCCCTGCCTATGGGTGTTGTAAGATTCTATGCGGATCAGATGGGCAAGGACCTCACTGGTAACGTGACCGATGCACTCGGTTACCAGACCTTGAACAGTGATTCGACCGCGATTCGTCTGGTTGGTTTGGTGAAGGATGACGGCAATTTGGCTGCATACGATGCCGTTGGATTTGATATCGTTGCAATTCGCGCGACCGGTGCGAGTGTGAAGTCTGTGCCGGGTGTGGCTTCTACTACCAAGGTTTACACCTCTATCGTGACACCTTCCGGCACGAAAACTACTGCTACGCTGGATGGAGCTGCAGGCTATGACTACATCTACACTGCTGCTGTAGAGGGCATCGATGCAAATGGCGGCGTTGTAACCTTTGTGGTAAGATCCTTCCACGAGAAGGGCGGCGTTCGCACCTACGACGACACTCGTGTAATCAATTATGATCCTCAGAATCCGTGAGAAAGGAATGGTGATTGGAAATGAAGAAAACCTATGAAACTATGACGGTCTCTGTGATCTCGCTTTCGAATGAAGACATCCTGACTCTGAGCATTCAGAATTGCGCGGAGGACCGCGAAAAAATCTACAAGATGAACGTGCAAGATCTCTATACGTGAGAATGACGTTTAAAAACCATGCGAATCCCCGGATTTGCATATCGATTCCGCTCTTGCGGGCTGCGGCTCCAAGGACGTGAATGACGGAACTGACGGCTCGGAGACTTCGGTCTCCGAGCCCGATGAAGACAAAACCAAAAAAACATCAAACGATATGCCTTGCCCCGAGACTGCACTTCAAAAGAACGCATACATCTTTGGAAAAACGCAGCTTGATGCACTCTCTTATGCGGTGGGTGAGGAGATTCGATTTGATATCCGTTTGACCGATTCGACCGGATTCCTTTCGGTGTGGCTTGCCCCTCTGATTTTGATGAATCCGGCAGAATTTACGAAGTATCCTGATGTCCTTTTTTGAGGGACGTGTTGCGATTAACGCGATTTTTCACAAAAACAAGGTAAACAAAAATGAACAAGATTTGTATTACGGAATGCCGCACATCGAGCGGTGATTGGACCGCGACGATTCAAGGTGCGATTGATCGGATGTTTGAGCTCGGCGGAGGAGAGGTTTTGATTCCTGCCGGGGACTATGACGTTGGTACGATTCGACTGAGAAGCGGCGTTACGCTGCACTTGCTTGAAAATGCGCATTTGATTGCAAGCCGAGATCCCGAGGTGTACGCCTATGCGGCAGAAACCGACATTGAGCCGGTTGCCGCAGAGGACTGCACCGATGCGATCTGGGAACCCATGCACATTCGCAAAAACTACGATTTTATGATGAAGCCCATGAGCCGTTGGAACCGCGGCGTGATCAAAGCGGTTGATGCGACAAATATCGCGATCATCGGAGAGGCGGGATCATGGATCGACGGCAGAGATTGCTATGACGAGATGGGAGAGGAACGCTATCGCGGCCCTCACGCCGTCAATATGCATCGCTGCGAGAACGTGCTTCTCAAGGGCTATCAGATCCGCAACAGCGCAAACTGGGCGCACGCGCTCTTTTGCTGCAACAATATCCGCGCTGAGGGCGTGACGGTCCTCGCGGGCCACGACGGAATCCACATCACCTCTTGCACGAATGTGGTCATTCAGAACTGTGATTTCCAAACCGGCGACGACTGTGTTGCGGGAATTGACAATCTGAACGTTGAGGTGAGCCATTGCAAGATCAATACCGCGTGCAGCGGTATGCGCTTTGGCGGTACCAACGTGGTTGCACACGATTGTCTGTTCTATGGCCCCCCTAACTACCGTTTCCGTGGCGCACTTTCTCTTGAGGATAAGAAGAATTGCGCGCCGAGCGTGTTCGGCGTGACCGGCGGTACGATGCTCAGCGCTTATACCTATTACGCTGACTTTTCGCGCGAGATCAGGGGCGTTCCCGGGAATATCGTGATCTACGATTGCGAGTTCCGCAGAACCGACCGATTCTTGCACTACAACTTCTCCGGAAACGAGCCGTGGCAGAGAAACAAGCCGCTGGACAACGTCGTTTTTCGGAATATAAAGGCAGATTCCATTCGCCTGCCCCTCACCTTTTGGGGAGATGCTTCTCAAAAGGGCAATCTGAAGCTGGAGAACATTCAGGTTCGCTTTGCTGACGGCGCAGAGCGCGCATTCCTCCACCTTGGAAACTACGATAAGGTGACGCTCAAGAACGTGACGGTGGAAAATCTCCACGGTTCTTGTCTGATCCGCAAGTGGACCGAGGACGGAACGGTTCATATGGAAAACTGCACCTGCCCCGGGTTTGACGGGGAGATGGAAGAGCTGACGAATGAGCCCTTCGTGTGTCAGGCGTTCTGACAGACGTTGGCGGCCAAGGCTTCCAAACTTGGATTTAACGGAATTGCGGAGACGTTTTCGGATGCGCCGCTTGTCTGTTGCCTGTTGAACGGTGACGGCACAAGCATCTTCCGGTGCAATCGAGAGTGCCTGCGCAATCCCGAATGATAATCAATGAAAAGAGGAGGAAAAAACATGAATCTTAAGAAATTGCCGATTAGATTGCTGTTGCTTCTGTTGGCACTTGCTTGTGTTCTTCCCGCAATGGTTTCTTGTAAGAAGAACAAGGGCAAAGGTGGCTCTCAAGAAGATTCCGGAAATTATCTTGACGATCTTGGATCATTTGATTTTGGAAATCAAACCTTCAAGGTGTTGAGTGTGGAATCCCAAGAGGGTACTTACACGTTGTTTGACATCAAGGAAGAAACTGCGGACCCTGTTGATGCTGCTGTTTACAAGAGAAACAGAATCATCGAGTCCCGTTTCAACATTATCCTGGACGGTCACACCGAAAAGGAGTATTCGACCTGCTATGAAAAGCTCAGAAATGAGGCTATGGCTCCTACCGAGGGATGGGATTTGGTCATGCTGATCAACCGCAATGCGTATACTGCAATCTCGGAGAACATGATCTGCACACCCAAGGATCTGAAGTACATCGATATGTCCAAGAGCTACTACCTCAGAGACGTGAACGACGCTCTGACGATTGACGGTGTTTCTCTGTTCGCTTATAGTGATGAATCCATTTACACCTTTGAGAGATCCGCGTGCATCGCCTTCAACAAGAAGATGATCGAAGACGAGAACATGGATAACCCCTACGACCTGGTTGACAGCGGCGAGTGGACATACGAAAAGATGTTCCAAATGGTTGCTGACGGAACCAAGCTTGACAGCGAGGGTAACACCTCCGTTTGGGGCTGCATCGGTATCACCGACTATGCAGGCGTGTCCTTCTGGCTCGGCTGCGGACAGAAGCTGATTACCACCAATGCGTCGAAGACATCGCTCAAGTTTGATATCGACAAGAACCAGAACATCATCAGTATTACCAATGCGATGAGAACGCTCCAGGACAACAAGCAGATGAAGCTGGATTGGAACCAAGGAGACGATAAAAACTGGGTAGATCCCTTCACCTCCGAAGGTGCGCTCTTCCAGAACAACATCGTTGGAAAGCTGATGCTTCTCCGCAATGTAGAGTCCTTCGATTACGGCGTGGTTCCTTACCCCAAGCTGAACACCGAGCAAAAGGAGTACTACTCTCGTGTGGTTGACGCATGGCTGCACGTTGTTCCCAAGACCTGCACCGACATTGACCGCGCAAGCGTGATTTTGGAGGCTCTTGCTTCGGGATCCTCCCAGTATGTGTTCCCTGCATACTATGACAAGGTTCTGAAGTATTCCATCCTCAGAGATGAGAAGTCCATCGAGATGCTCGAGGTTATTCGTGCACACCGCGTGTTCGACCTGGCTGATGTTACCTGGCACAAGGAAATTCGTTACGACCTGGACAACAAGGTGTTCTGTGAGAATCCGACCTATGACGTCGTTTCCTTCGGTCAGACCTACAAATCGAATCTGAGGCCCAAGATTGAGGCAATGCTCGAAATGGTTGCCACGATGAAAGAGTCCTAAAAAAATAAATATAAAAGAGGAAGAAAATCATGAACAGAAAACTTATCAAAGCACTGTCTCTTGCGATGGTTGTATTTATGCTCTTCGCAATGAGCGCGGTATTCGCTGTTTCTGCAGCGGAAATCACCAACTCCTTGGGTAAGTATCCCTATCCTTATCCTGCTCAGGGTAACAGACTTGAGTACTGCGGTTGGAACATGAAAGACAACACCCCCAACTCCATTTGGTACAACAGTTCCGAAGACTCCTTCTACAACACCAAGACCCCCACTGCTTACGTTGACAGCACTGGAAAAACGCATGAGTTCGGTGTAGGTATGCACAGCGCAATCAAGTACGCTCCCTCTACTGTGTATGGTATTGAAGACTTTGCGATTACCAGCTTCAAGACGACCGTTTACCTCGTACAGTACGATCTTGCTGACGAGGAGGGTAAGATTGACGTTTCGAATCTTGAAACGGGCGAAGCGAACGGTCAGTGCATTCCGATCGTTGTTTACCTGGATCTCGGTACCACTGTTGACGGTAAGATCCAGTGGAGCCAGCCGAATGAAACCACCGGCGTTCTCACCTACTTCCAGGAGAAGTCCTTGGTTGGAAAGGGAAGCTCTGTAGTTCTTGAGGTTGATAAGGCTACTTTGCAGGCTAGAAATGTTTCCCACATTAGAATTGGTATCAAGACCACACACGGTATTTATGAGACCGTGACCGAGGAAGTGGATGGCGTACAAAAGGAAACTCAGAAGCTGGTTGAAGGTGAGAACACCGCGATGGCTTCCATTTACTTCGCAGATCTTGAGATCACCCAGTCCAGAGAAGTTCCGCTCCTTGAGGCTCCCGCTATTCCTACTCGTCCTACCAGTTCTCCTGCACAGGATGATGCGTATGAGGTAATTCTGCCTCCCGAAACCGATGAAGCCAACTGGTGGGGCAAGCCCTACGGCGCATGGATGGCAGGCAGCAACACCAAGTACTACCTGTCCGACATGACCTACCTTGTGGCATCCAATACACCTAACCAGAGCTATGCACAGGGTCAGCCTACCACTGTAAACGGTCCTTATGGAGCTCCCAATACCTCTATGTTCTTTGGAGCTTATATAGATAAAAATGATCCGGGAATGTCGCACGAAATCGAAAACGGAATCAGTCTGCATCCCAAGAACCCCACCCAGCCTGTTATTGGTCGTACCGACTCCTGGACGATCTATGACATCAGCGATTACACCGGGGAAGGTGCGGATACCTTCTATGCCCTTGTAGGTCTGGTCGCAGACACAAACGACTGGGGAAGCAGACTGAGCTCTGCGGGTGTAAATGTATACATCTACGGCGACAAGGGTGACGGCGAAGGCTATAAGCTGCTTGCGCAGTCCGAGCTGGTGAAGGGATACAACATCGGTGAATTTAACGTTAACGTTGAGGGTGTTGAGCTTCTTCTGATCGATGTAATCCTGCCCGAGACTGCAACCTCTCACGGATACAGTGCGGTTGGACTCGGTAACGCTTGTCTCTTCACTGCTGATGAGGATGCTGAGAAGCCCGACTACACCGGTGATATGCCCGAAGAGGAGCCTGAGGATGATGGCGAAGGTGATGTAACCACGACGAAAAAGCCTTCTACTACCACCACTCCTGCTACCACCGATGATGCGGATGATGCAAAGGGCGGTTCTACAATCGTAGTGATTATCGTTGCTGCTGCTGTTGTTGTGATTGGCGGCGCTGTTGCAGCTGTAGTTCTTCTCAAGAAGCGCAAGACCGCTGCAAATGTTGCTGAGACGACCGGCGAAGCGGATAACAGCGAAAACGGCGAATCCGACAACAATGAAAACGGCGGAACCGACGGCGACAACGCATAAGAATCGCTTTTCAGATCCGTTCGGAGATTAACGAACAATCAAGTTTATCCTTTGGGGGAGAAAGCCGAATCGGCTTTCTCCCCCTTTGTAATCTGATCGTATTTCCTGCCGCAAACGGGCCCCGCTTGCGGTAGCCTCTTATCAATAAAAGGTGCTCAAATGCAGTCTGCATTTGAGCACCTTTGCTTTTATTTCTTTTGATGGCCTTGCTTTGTGTGCTCACAAAGATCCTGCATGGGGCACACATCGCATTTTGGAGCACGTGCCGAGCAGGTGTCCCGGCCGAACTGCACAATGCGATGACAGAAGTCGCAGCGCAGTTGCATGGGAAGAAGCGCGTCCATGAGGCGCTCCACCTTGACCGGATCCTTGATTGCCTCGGGGTACATCCCCAGTCTGCCGCAAACACGGATGCAATGGGTGTCGGCAACGGTGCCTCCCTTCTGATATAGGTCGCCCAGAAGCAGGTTTGCCACCTTGCGCCCCACGCCCGGGAATTTCAAAAGCTCCTCCATGGTGTCAGGGATCACACCCCCAAAGTCCTCAACCAGCATCGCACAGGCGTCCTTGATGTTTTTCGCCTTTACGCGGTACAGGCCGCAGGGGCGGACGATTGCCTCAATCTCGGAAAGCTCGCCGTATGCCAGATCCCTTGGCGTTGGAAATCTTGCAAATAACTCCCGACAGACGATATTGACACGTGCATCGGTGCATTGTGCGGAGAGACGCCCCATGATAAGCAGCTTCCAGGGCTCGCCCTCCCACTCTAATGCGCATAGGGCGTCCGGATAGAGCTCGGCGAGTTTTTCTGCAATTTTTAAAATGCGCGTTTTTTTCTGTGATTGCGTCATGGTGTACTCCTTGTTGGCTTTTCATCGCAAAAAGCTTTTGTGCGCACGATCCCGTCGCACAGGCGGTAGCCTTTTCCGTAAACCGATTGCACCAATTTGAGCCCCGATATGCTTCTTGCGGCATCGTTGATCCGCTTGACCATGGTGGAAAGGGTGGTTTGCGGGGTGTGGGCGCTCGGAAAGACGGTGGAAAGAAGCTCGTCAGTGTTCACCGCTTTTGGGGCCTGCCGAAAGAGGCAAAGAAGCAGACGGTATTCGTAGTCCGAAAGGGAAAGCGGATAACCAAGATAAGTAAAGTCTGCGCGCTCCTGCGAGTGTTGGAGCGCAAAGGTCGCGTAATTTTCATCCCCCATACAGTCACGGCAGAACGCCAGCACCGATTCGAAAATCTCTTGGTCGGAATTTGGGAAAAGGATACGAGACGCGCAGGGGAAGGGCTCGGGAATGGATTTGGTCAGAAACGCAATGGGGAGGTCGGGGTAGGTGAGAAAGAGCTTTTGTGAAAGTTCCGCAAAATCACGAGTTTTGCACCGCCCGTCCAAAATGACACCGCAAAAATCGATTCGCTCGCAGATCGTTAGCGCAAAATCGGGATCGTGCGAAGCGATTGCAATCCCCTCTTTCCGCAGGGCGCGTGCAAGCTGACTTCCAAATTGTGCGTTGTCTGAAAATAGCAAAAGCATATCGGTGTCCCTCGTAAATGGGTTTTTAAATGTTACTTGTGGTATTTGGTTCCCCTGGTGATTCCCAGCGAGCGGTAGAGCGTTTCAAGGAGCAATACGCGCATGAGCTGGTGGGGGAAGGTGAGTTTGGAGACCGAAAGACGGTAATCACTTGCCGCCTTGACCTCGGGGGCAATGCCGTAAGAGGAGCCGATGACAAGGCAGACCGTGCCGTGTGTCTGGCCCACCTCCTCCAGCTTCTGCGCCAGCTGCTCGGAGGAAAGCTGTGTGCCCTCCACGCACATGGCAATGCGATATGCACGTGCAGGCATTGCAGCAAGGATCTGCTTGCCCTCGCTGGCGAGCGCAGCATGGATCTGTGCATCGGTTGGATTTTCGGGAAGCTTGGTCTCCTTGAGCTGGATCAGATCCAGCTTGCAAAATGCGCCCAGCCGTTTTTCATACTCTGCAGCAGCCTCACGCAGATAGGATTCCTTCAAATTCCCAACGGTAATGACGGTGACGTTCAGCATGATGCGATGTCCTCCAATTCCATTTCTACAACGGTGTCGGGATCTGCTACGCTGATGTGGATGCCATCGCGCGCCAGTTGACCGAGATATTCGCTGTATGCCGTGTCGGGGGTGTTGTTTTCTTGACTGAGATGTGCCAGCATAATCGTTTTTGTTCCATTTTCACAAAGACGTGCGGCAAGACACGCGCTGTCTGCGTTGCACAGATGCCCGCGCTTGGAGGAGATCCGAAGTTTCAGATCATAGGGATAAGGTCCATCCATAAGCATTTCCGGGTCGTGATTGCTTTCCAGGACAACGGCGTGGCAACCCATCAGATTTTCCTCTACAGCTGCTGAAACGTGGCCAATGTCGGTGGCGTATCCAATGCGATAGATTCCGTTTGGCGTTGGAATTTCGATTCGATATCCAACCGATCCGCGGCTGTCGTGCGGCGTGGGGAAGGAGGAGATGCGAACGCTGCCCACTTCCTCGGTGTGGATGGGCGGGTGCGTCGAAAGATGAGGAACTGCCGAAGGCTCACACGCGAGCTTGTAGGCGCAGGCAAGGGGCAAATGCACAGGAATGGGATGCTTTTTGAGAAAGACGGGAAGAGCCTTGATGTGATCGGAGTGCTCGTGCGTGATGAATACCGCGGAAATATCCTCCGGCTCGTGTCCCGAGGCTCGGATCGCCGCGCAGAGTGATTTTGCATTCTTTCCGGCGTCAATCAGAATACAAACGCCGTTGGCATCCAGGAGAAAGGAGTTTCCAGCAGAGCCGGAATAAAGAGAATAGGCGTGGATTCCCGTCATGCGAACAGTCCCTCCGGGATCATAAACAGATAGATCATGTCAAAGAGAAAGACCAGCAAAAGGGGAAGCAGGATCAAAAGTGCCCAGCGCGTTTTCTCAAAGCGCACCTCTCCCATGCGGATCAGCTTCTGCCGTTCTTCAAGCGATAGGGCGTCTGGGAGCATATCCGGCGTTTTTCCTTTGGTGTTGAAGCCACGGTTATAGATGATGTACCAAAGCGCCAAGCCGCCTCCTGCCACGAGATAGATGTGGGGCATATAGAAAAAGCCAAATGCGGGAAGGATGTAATACAGTGCCGCAAAGCCAATGGTGTTGGCAATCAGGATCAGCATACGGCGGACGGCTTTTGGTTTTTTTGGCTGCAAACCGCCTTTTTGGAAAAATGGAATGGGTTTCAAGTAAACCTCCTGTGAGTAAGAATGGGGAAGTGCGAGTGCGCCTTCCCCATAATATTTGTTCCTTAAATCTTGACGGCTCCAACGGGACGAATCCGCAATACCATGCAACGGCCCTCGCCAAATGCTTTATCCATGGTGGAGCGGAAGGTCTCAACGTACTCGGTGGGAACGAATGCCTGAATGGTTCCGGCAAATCCGCCTCCGTGTACGCGCCAAGCAGCTCTCTTGCCTGCAAGCACGCGCTCAGACAGGCACAGGGCAAGGGAGAGCCCCTGCTCGGTCAGATTCTTAGATGTATAAACGTTCTGCAGGTAGCAGAAGGAGGAACGTCCGGATGCGATCACATTCTCAAAGAAGCGATCGAGGTCTCCTGCCGCGAGGGCATCCTTCTGAAGCGCTACGCGCTTGTTTTCTGCAAAGAAGTGAAGTGCACGCATAATCGCGCGGTCTCCAACCGTTTCGCGGAGTGCGGGGATCTTTGCGATCAGCTCATCTTCGTCTACCTCGCGAAGTACCTTTTTGCCGAATGCTGCGGCAACCGCCTTCATTTCTGCAGGCACGGATGCGTAGTCGTCGGTCAGGTCTGCATGGTTTCCGCCGGTGTTCACGATGCAGAGGTTGTATCCTGCGGCGGTAATGTCAAAGTTCACCTTCTCAATAATGGGAGCGGTGGGATCTGCAAAATCGATGGCGATGATTCCGCCAACGCCGCAAGCCATCTGGTCCATCAGACCGCAGGGCTTTCCAAAGAACTGATTCTCGGAGTATTGTGCCAGTTTCGCGATCTCTACGTTGTCAACGTTTCCGTCATTGTAAATGTGATTGAGAATGTTTCCGATCATGTCCTCAAATGCAGCAGAGGAAGAGATTCCGGAGCCCTTGAGCACGTTGGAGGTGGTGTACGCGTTGAATCCGCCAATTTTGTAGCCGTCCTTGACAAAGCCTGCTGCCATTCCTGCAATCAGGGCATCGGAGCGACCGAAACGATCGGGATTGGGCGTTTTGAAGGTGGAGAGATCCACCACGTCCTCGGGGAAGCCCTCGCTCTTGACACGGATTACGTTGTCCGAATTGGGAGCGGCAACCGCGATGATATCCAAATCAATGGATGCGGCAACTACACAGCCAAAGTTGTGGTCGGTGTGGTTTCCGGACAGTTCACTTCTGCCTGCAACCGAATAGAGTGCGGCATCGCAGTCGGTGCCGTAGAGCTTTTCAAATTCCTCAACGGCGGAAGTATAGCGCGCCTTCTGCGTCTCCAAAGCAGCCTCTCCGTAAATATAAGTCAAACGAGCATCAAATTGTCCGCCAAGCAGGGCGGCCTTCAGTTCGGATGTTTTCATGTTAAGCTTTCCTTTCTTCGTGAAAACTGTTTTACATCCTTTATTATATCATAGATTGTCTCAGGATTCAAGAACTTTTGCGCATTATTTAAAAAAAGAAAGAGTGAATCAAGCACGCTTGTGCTTGATTCACTCTTATGGGTTATTCGTAAGACTCCAAAAGCTCCGCCTTCACGATGGTGACGGGATTGACGGGAGAGGATTTTTCGGTTCCGTTGTATTTAACTTCTGTTTCCGCAATCTCATCGACAATCTCCATGCCGCTGATGACCTCGCCGAATGCAGCGTATTGACCGTCGAGATGGGTACTATCCTCGTGAACGATGAAGAACTGGCAGGAGCCTGAATTCATACTATCGCCACGACGCGCCATAGAAATGACACCTCTCTTGTGCGACAGGGAATTTGGAACTCCGTTTGCCAAAAACTCACCCTTAATGGGGGTGGAGCCTCCCGTTCCGTCTCCCTTCGGGTCTCCGCCCTGGATCATGAAGCCCGACATGATTCTGTGGAAGGTCAGTCCGTCATAGAACCCCTCGGATACGAGCTTCTGGAAGTTTGCAACAGTAATGGGAGCAATATCGGCGTAAAGTCGCATGACGATCTTGCCCTCGCAGAATTGTCCTGCCTTGTTGGTATAGGTCACAGACATCGAAACGTATTCCTTGTCACTGAGTTTTTTTGCCTGCGCGTTTTTGCAGCTTTTGACCCCGATGGTGACACCCGTGATGAGCAGAATGACTGCCAAAACTGAGATCAGCGTTCTGCGAATGATCTGATTCTGTCGCTCCTGCAATCTTTTTTCTTCAAGCTCTCGTTGGAGCTTGCGCTCACGCGCCTCTTGCGCCTCTTGGCTTTTTGAACTTCTTCCCATAATAAACTCCTTACTAAAAATCAATTTATTGTAACAAAAAAACGAGACATTGTCAAGGATTTCCCCAAAAAAGAGAAATAATTTGCAAAACAGTCGGATAAGATAATATTGATGTTTTTGGGGGGAGGGAAGAACATGGGCCGAGTTGACTGGAACCGATGGGCGTCGATTGCGATTTGTGCCACCGCCGCAGGGGCACTAATCTGGCTTGGCGGCCGCCTGCTTGTCGTGTATCTATTGCCCTTTATCCTCGCGTGGTTCCTTTCTCTTTGCCTGACCCCGCCCGCCGAGCGGATTGCCAAGCGCCTGCACTGTTCTCCAAAGATTTGTGCGATTTTGCTCTTTACTGCGGTTCTGTGCCTGACGGTTCTTCTGATCGGGGCATCTGTCAGCCGTCTGCTTCGGGAGCTGCAGGGATTGCTCGCGCGCCTCTTGGAGGGAGGAGATCTTTCGGGAACGATTTTGACCGGAAACAACGATTATTTTCAATCGGTGTTCTCAAGGATCAAGTTTTTGGAGCGTTTTGCGGGATCGCAAAACGGAGCGGCTTTTCGCGCGCGCTTCAATCAGATGGTGGGAAACGCGCTGACCGAGGCCATCGCATCGGTTAGTGCAGAGATCCCAAGGGTGGCGGCGAGAATCATTTCGGGAATGCCGTCGGTGCTGCTCTTCATTGGCGTGACAGTGATCGCAGGCTTTTATTTTTGCATGGATCGCCATGGGATTGAAGCCGCCCTTCTCGCGCTTCTGCCAAGGTCGCTTCGGGATCGGATTCCCACATGGGGAAAGGGCATCAAACGGGTATCCTTTCGCTATCTTCGTGCCTATCTTTGGCTGTTGCTTCTCACCTTTTTAGAGCTTTTTATTGGATTTTGTATTCTTCGGGTAGAGTATGCCTTTCTTTTGGCGGCGCTGATTGCCGTGGTGGATCTTCTCCCCATTTTGGGGGTGGGAACGGTTTTGATCCCCTGGGCGGTGATGGAACTGATCAATCGGGATGTCAAATTCGGGATCGGGCTTCTGATCCTCTATGGAACGGTGTCGGTATTACACCAGATTTTTGAACCCAAGCTGGTGGGAAAGAGCCTTGGCCTGCATCCGCTTCTGACACTCATGGCAGGGTACGTTGGGTATCGCTCGTTTGGCTTTTTGGGGATGGCAATCGCGCCCTTTGTTGTATTGCTTTGCAAGAGCGTGCTCCGTGTCCGCACAGAAAAAGAGGAGCCTGAGATCAATTAAACCACTCTGTCGAATGAGCAAAACAAAAAAGACCGAAAAAAGAAGCAAGCCGTCGAAAAGATTTCGTCAACGTAAACTTTGTGGATTGGATTTTGACACATGGTAAAAAAAGGATGAAAGTGGTTGATTCCACCGTTTGATTATGTTATAATGATGCGACATACGACAGGGCTTTGCGAAGGATCAGACGACAGGGAGCACATGGTGAGGTGAATGAGGAATGCGGATCAAAGAGCTGATTTCTCCGGTGGTGGATTATTACAAGGATCTGCGCCTGCACAATTTGACCTCCAGACGATACAACCATATCCTCATGGCGCTCTATTGGGGAATTTATGGGTGCATTTTTGGAGTGCTGGAGGCGCATTTTCCAAGGTGGTTTGACATTACCTACGTGCCGATTTATTGTCCCCTTGACGATCTGATTCCATTCTGTGAGTGGTTTGTCATACCATATTATTATTGGTTTGTATTTCTCATTGGATTCGGTGCATTTTGGTTCTTTTTTGAGGTGGAGTCCTTTCGCGAGTGGATGTGGGCGATCATCCTTTCCTATTCTGCGACGGTGGTCATTTATATCGCATGGCCGAATATGCAGGAGCTTCGTCCCATCGCGTTTGAACGGGACAATTTTATGGTGGATATTGTAAAAGGACTTTATGATTTCGACACGAATACCAACGTGTGTCCATCCATTCACTGTCTTGGATCCTATGCAACCACTTTTGCGGGGCTACATAGCAAGAAGCTCCGCGGCATTTGGTGGAAGCTATCCTTCGTGATCACGGCGCTTCTGATCAGCGCGTCCACGGTGCTTCTTAAGCAACACTCGATTCTTGACGTATTTGCGGCGATGGGCGTTTCTGCCGTATGCTATGCGGCCCAGTATGGGCTTTTCCCCCAATATATGACTGCGCGGGGAAAAGAAAGAGGAGGGGATCATGCGAAATCATCTTGAAGGGGGGATCGGAATTGCCGTTTTTGCATAGTGTGCTTTATGTTTTGTTTTGCGGCATGATGGCGCACGTAATTGGCGAGGCGGTTCCGCGCGCATGGTTTCATGCTGACCGATTTCCGTATGCGCCCTGCAAATGGGAAGAGGATGGCGCGGTCTATGAAAAGATGGGGATTCAGAGGTGGAAGGATAGGCTCCCCGATATGAGTCGTGTGTGTAAAAGAATGTTTCCAAAACGCCTGGATCGCTTTCCGACGGCGGAACGAGTTGAGCGGTTGATTGCAGAGACCTGCGTGGCAGAGGCAACGCATGGTGCTTTGTGTCTTGCAGCACCTGTGATTTGGTTTTTTTGGAGAAATTACGTAGGCGTGATCCTTTCGGGTACGGTTGTCATCTGCAATTTGCCTTTTATGATGATACAGCGGTATAACCGACCGAAATTAGTTGTGCTGTACAAGCGATTGGCTGCGAGAGAGGAGAAAAAACGCAATGCGAGTACTGATTTTGTCCGCTAACACGGGCGGAGGACACAATTCATGCGCAGCGGCGTTGGCTGAACAATTTGGAAGAATGCAGGTTGACTGTGAAATTGAGGATGCGATTTCCATGATTTCTGAGAAGACATCAAATTTCATTAGTTGGGGACATTCCTATGTTTACCGAAAGCTACCGAAGCTGTTTGGTACGGCATATCGCTTTGAGGAGCGGCATCCGCCGCAGAGGGTTTATGATTATTTTGCAAGGGGAGCGGTGCAGCTGCAGGAAAAGCTTCTGTCCGAGCGCTTTGATGCGGTCATCTGCGTCCACGTGTTTGCGGGAATGATGATGACGGCACTTCGATGCCGTTTTCAAAATCGTATTCCCAGTTATTTTGTAGCAACCGATTACACCTGCAGTCCGGGGGTGTCATCCTTGGATGCGGATGCGTTTTTTATTCCTCATCGAATGTTGTTTGGGGAGTTTGTCAGGCGGGAAATCCCGGCTGATAAGCTGTTTGCCACCGGAATCCCGGTCAGATCGTCTTTTTTTGATCGGCTTGAAAAGGCGGAGGCGCGAAAAATGTTGGGAATGGAAGAGGCACGCCGCGTTATTCTTTTGGGGGGCGGCAGTATGGGGTGCGGAAATTTGAATCGTCATGCGCCGGAGCTTGCAAGCAAGCTCCCCTCGGATGCTATTCTGGCGGTGCTCTGCGGGAGGAATGAGGCGCTTGTTGAGGATCTTGAGAGATTCTCGTCCGATACGTTTCGCGTAGTCGGGTTTACCGATGACATTTCGCTTTATTTGTCGGCGGCGGATATCTACCTGACAAAGCCGGGAGGATTGATGACAACCGAGGCGATTGCAAAGCAGCTGCCCATGGTTTTGGTGGAGACGGTTCCGGGGTGTGAGACAAGAAATTTGAATTTTCTTTCCGAACTTGGCGTGGGAGAAAAAACAAGAAACTGGAAGCAAGCGATTTCGAAAACCGTTTCAATGGTTGAAAACATCGGATTGCTCGACAGGCAAAGAGAGCGGATGGCGCGCTTTCATGCAGGAGATCCCGGCATGAAGATTTGCCAATATGTTCTCAGGCAAATATAAAATGCCAACAGAGATTTTTGCGGTCTCCGTTGGCATTTTTGTTGTGCAGAAACATTAGCGTGCGAATATTTCGACCTGCTCAAGCAATGCTTGGATGTCCTCTTTCTTTGGTGCCTGCGTCCCCATGACCATGCAAGCGGCGCTTCCGTAGCTGACGGCGTAGCGCAAGCGATCAGGCGCGTCCAGCGAAAGCTTTGCAGCGGCACAAAAGCCTGCGATAGAGCTGTCTCCGGCTCCGATGGTGGAGATTGCTTCGATGGTGGGGGCGTGCGCCTCAAAGCACCCCTGCGGACAGTAGAGGAGCGCGCCTTGGGCTCCCAGGCTGATCATGACATTCTCGATTCCTTGTGCGTGCAGCTGCTCTGCCGCCTGCTTAGCGGTGGGGAAGTCGCAAACGTCGATGCTTGCATAGGAAGCGATCTCCTCCTCGTTTGGCTTGATGAGCCAAGGGCGGATCTCAAGCAGATCGGAGAGCGTGAAGGAGCGGGAGTCAAGCACGATGCAAACGCCTTTGCCTTGGAGATTTGAGAGCATCTCCTTCATGCGGGGCATCCCGATCCCATCGGGGTTTCTTCCTGTTAGGGTGAGAATATCGCCCTTGTCAAGTAAGCGTGTCAGCTCCTCTTCTACCCGGTCGATCAATCCGTCATCTGCAGGGAATCCCGCAAAGCTGATGCGCGTTTCCTTTTCGCCGTTTGTGTGGAGGGTAATGTTTTCTCTCACTTTTCCCGGCAAAACAATTTCGCGATAGGAAAGCCCTTCCGTGTCCATTGCGCGACAAAAGGCAGTTCGGTCTTCGGCTCCCAGCACGATCAGGGCGGTATTCTCGATCCTGCTTGCGGTCAGTGCGCGGGAGATGTTGATTCCCTTGCCTCCGATGTCACGAGAAGTGACGGTGACAAGATTTTCGTGATAGGGCTGAAAATGCTCGGTGTAGCAGTGCACGTCGATTGCAGGGTTGAGGGTTAGTGTGATAATGTTCATAGGCGTTCCTCAGTTTGGCAGTCAGTGTTTTTCAAATATCCATGAGGAAATTATATCATATCAAAAGAAAATGTGCTACAGCATATTTGTACGAAAGTGTTAATTTTCTGTGATCATCAAAAGAGCGTTCTCGGTGTTATAAAATGTTTACAATTTCAGGGGTTGATTTTTAAGCAATATTATGGTAGAATGTTAGAGGTCTAACATTCCGAGAAAGGAGATTGAATATGCAGGAGATACATGATCTCGGGAAGATGATCGGGCACACGTCGATCCTGTTTCGCAGGCATCTCGACCAAGCGATTTCGGGAGCGCTTGGAGATGATACAGGGCTGATTTCAGGAAGAAATTTTTGGATTCTGCGCTATCTTGAGGATCATCGCGATGAGGATGTTTTTCAGAGAGATCTGGAGAATGTGTTCAAGATCCGAAGGTCTACCGTTTCCAAGACGGTGGAGCTGATGGAGCAGAAGCATCTTTTGGAGCGTGTGTCGGTGGACGGCGATGCCAGAAAGAAAAAGCTGCGGCTGACAGCCGAGGCGGATGCGGTGCTCGCGGACGTAAAGAAGGAAGTTGAGGCTTTGGAGGCGCGTGTGAAGGCGCGCTTTGCCGAAGACGATTATGATACGCTCATGCAGCTGCTCCGACAGCTTTGTATGTTTTTAGACAGCCCCGAGGCGCTTGAGGGCGAGAACATTTAAGGAAAGGAATATTGCTCGTATGTTCAAAAGATTGGCAAAATGCGTCAGAGAATATAAGCCTGCCGTAATTCTGACGCTGATTTTCATTTTATTGGAGGCGGTGATCGAAACGCTCATCCCCTTCATCACGGCAGACCTGGTCAACCAGATCAACCGAGGGGCAGCCGGTATGGACGACGTTGTCAAGCTCGGCTTGTTACTTGTCGGTATGGCGATTCTCTCCCTTTGCTGCGGCGGAATCGCAGGATTTACATGTGCCAAGGCATCGGCAGGATTTGCAAAGAATCTGCGCCAGGATATTTTTTATCGGATTCAGAACTTCACCTTCGGAAATATTGACAAGTTCTCATCTGCCTCGCTGGTTACGCGTATGACCACCGACGTGTCTCACGTGCAGATGTCCTTCATGATGCTGATCCGTACGGCAATCCGTTGCCCCTTAATGCTCATCTTCTCGGTGGTGATGGCGTATGTGATGGGCGGAAAGCTGGCAAGCTTGTTCGTGATCGTGATCCCTGTTTTGGCGGGCGGACTTCTTATGATTGCAAAGCACGCGATGCCTGCCTTCCGCAAGGTGTTCAAGAAGTATGACCGACTCAATGAATCCATTGAGGAAAATGTGCGCGCGATGAGAGTGGTCAAGGGCTTTTCGCGTGAGCAGTACGAGAAGAAGAAGTTTGGCGACGCCTCTGATTCCATCTGTGCGGATTTTACCAAGGCAGAGCGGCTGGTTGCATTCAATACGCCCTTGATGCAGGTTTGTCTCTACTTCAACATGGCGTTTGTTCTGCTGGTGGGGTCCAGGCTGATCCTCAAGGGGGACAGCGGCAGAAACCTTGATGTTGGACAGCTTTCCGCGATGATGACGTACGGTATGCAGATTCTGATGTCTTTGATGATGCTCTCTATGATCTATGTGATGCTGACCATGTCGGTGGAGTCTGCCAAGCGTATCTGCGAGGTTTTGAACGAGTGCCCTGATATGGAAGAACCCCAAAATCCCGTAACGGTTGTGGAGAATGGATCGATTGATTTTGATGGGGTAAACTTTAAGTATTCCAAAAAATCTAAGCGAAACTCCCTCGAGGCGATTGATTTGCACATCGCGTCGGGTATGACGGTTGGTGTGATTGGCGGAACGGGATCCGGTAAGTCCTCCTTGGTACAGCTGATCCCAAGACTGTATGACGTCACCGAAGGTGTCGTTCGTGTGGGAGGCAGAGATGTTCGTGAATACGGCATCGAAGCCCTCCGTGGTGAGGTTGCGATGGTGCTGCAGAAGAATCTTTTGTTCTCGGGAACCATCAAGGAAAATCTCCGCTGGGGTAACGCCGACGCGACGGACGAGGAGCTGGTAGAGGCTTGCAAGCTGGCGCAGGCGCATGAGTTTGTCACCTCCTTCCCGGATGGATACGATACCAAGATCGAGCAGGGGGGAACCAACGTTTCGGGCGGACAGAAGCAGCGGTTGTGTATTGCTCGCGCCCTTCTCAAAAAGCCAAAGATCCTGATTCTGGACGACTCCACCAGCGCGGTGGACACCAAGACGGATGCGCTCATTCGAGCAGGTTTTGGTAGGTACATTCCCGAAACGACCAAGATTATTATTGCGCAGAGAATTGCATCGGTTCAGGACGCTGATCTGATCATTGTCATGGATAACGGTAGAATTGTGGCACAGGGCAAGCACAAGGAGCTGCTGCAGTCCTGCGAGATCTACCGTGAGGTTTACGAGCAACAGGTGAATGGAGGTGGGAAGAATGAATAAGCATATGCCGATGCCAAAGCGCAAGATCAACGGCGGAACCGTCAAGCGTCTGCTTGGGATGCTCTTCCGTTACTATCCTGTTATGCTTCCCGTCGCGATCTTCTGTATTGTCTTTACTGCGGTTGTTTCCTCCATCCCCGCGATCTTTTTGCAGCAGGTGATCGAGGTGATCGGCAATGCGCAAAAGGTAGGGATTGGCTGGGAGGAAGCAAGTCAAGTGATCGTTCCCAAGGTTGGAAAGCTGATCGTGTTCTATGTGCTTGCGATCATTTCCATCACGGTGGATACGCAGCTGATGGCAATCATCACACAGGGATTTCTCAACAAGTTCCGCAAGACCATGTTTGACGGAATGCAGAGCCTGCCTATTCGCTATTTCGACACGCACAAGCACGGCGATATCATGAGCCACTATACCAACGATATTGATACCCTTCGTCAGCTTGTATCGCAGTCTCTTCCTACGCTGGTTCGTGCTACCGTGATCGTGACCACCGTTCTGTGTATCATGCTCTATTACAGTCTGTGGCTCACACTCCTTCTCTTGCTTGGCGTTGTGGCAATGTTCCTGGTTTCCAAGAAGATCGGAGGAGGCTCTGCCAAGTATTTTATAAAGCTTCAGAAATCGGTGGGACGCCAGGAGGGCTTCGTTCAGGAAATGATGAACGGACAAAAGGTCATCAAGGTGTTCTGTCACGAAGAGGCTTGTAAATCTGATTTCGACGCCATCAACCAGGCGCTTTACGATGATGCGTATCATGCGAACGCTTTTGCGAACTCGCTTGGCCCCATCATCATGAACATTGGAAATGTGATGTATGCGGTGGTTGCGCTGGTGGGCGGTCTGTTCTTGGTGACGGGCTTCCAAAACGTCAGCATTTCGGGTCTGGCGTTCAGCATTAGTATCGTCATTCCTTTTCTCAATATGACCAAGCAGTTCACGGGTAACATCAATCAGGTGTCCCAGCAGATCAACTCCATCGCCATGGCAATGGCGGGAGCGGAGCGCGTGTTTGGACTTATGGATGAGATCGCAGAGGCGGACGAAGGATATGTAACGTTGGTGAACGCGGAAATCGCAGCGGACGGAAGCATCACCGAGACCGATGCGCACACCGGTCATTGGGCGTGGAAGCATCCCCACGGTGACGGCAGCGTGACCTACACGCTTTTGCAGGGCGATGTTCGCATGACCGAGGTGGATTTCTCCTATGAGGAAGGAAAGCCTGTTCTGCGCGACGTTTCGGTCTATGCAGAGCCCGGTCAGAAGGTTGCGTTCGTCGGTGCAACGGGAGCGGGTAAGACCACCATCACCAATCTGATCAATCGCTTCTATGATATTGAGGACGGAAAGATCCGATATGACGGAATCAATATCAACAAGATTAAGAAGTCCGATCTGAGAAGATCGCTTGGAATCGTGCTTCAGGAAACCAACCTCTTCACGGGAACGGTTATGGATAATATCCGTTACGGAAAGCTGGATGCAACCGATGAGGAGTGCATCAAGGCGGCAAAGCTGGCAGGCGCCGACGATTTTATCACGCGTATGCCCGAAGGATACGATACCATGCTGACCAACAACGGCGCAAATCTGTCGCAGGGACAGAGACAGCTGATCTCCATCGCGCGTGCGGCAGTTGCAGATCCGCCCGTTATGATCCTGGATGAGGCGACATCCTCGATTGATACCAGAACCGAGGCGATTGTGCAGAAGGGTATGGACGCGCTGATGAAGGGAAGAACGGTGTTCGTCATCGCGCACAGACTTTCAACCGTCAGAAATGCGGACGTTATTATGGTGCTGGATCACGGACGTATTATCGAACGAGGTAACCATGAAAAGCTGATTGCAGAAAAGGGACAGTATTATCAGCTTTACACGGGCGCATTCGAGCTCGAATAAAAACAGAGGGGGGCGGAATCAAACCGCTCCCCTTATAAATTTTTTAAAAATATTTCAGAAAAATTCCAAAAAGATATTGACAAAACGTAAAAAAAGTAGTATACTATTTTGGTCAGCACGGAGAGATGGCTGAGCTGGTCTAAGGCGCACGACTGGAAATCGTGTGTGCGGTAATCCCGTACCGAGAGTTCGAATCTCTCTCTCTCCGCCATGAAAAAAAGATCCCACCCAATCGGGTGGGATCTTTTTTTCATGCCGAAGAACGATCGTGATGAAGAGCTCCGCGAATTGCAAAGCTTGCTTTGCAATTACGCCAATGCGCGCGCTAAGACGGAAGAAAAAACCTTGGCGAAAGCAGCGCGCGCGTGAGTTCAGAATCTCTCAAACGAAAATCCCACCCAATCTTCTCTGCATTCTTAGCGGAGAAAGCACGAACACCACCAAGGAATTTCCTTTGGTGGTGTTTTTCTGTCGGTGGAAACTTGCCAAAGCCTCCCTTTGCACAAGGGAGCCTTTGCTACACCGTTTCCCTCTGCGGATAGTGGGTTCGGGCTTCTGCCCGATTGTGTGTGGACGTCCACGCGCTATGCTTGCCCCGGACGTAAGCGTCGGGAAAGCGGAAACAAAGTAAATATTTTTAACTGTCAGTTAAATCGTGTTTCGTGTCTGTATCTTGTAAGAATATCTTTTTTGATGTATAATATAGTCAGAAACACCGGTGCTTCAATTCTCAAAACGAGGTAAACTATATGCAGCTTTATATTGGAGAAAATATCAAACGCCTTCGCAGGAAAAAAGGCATTACACAAGAAACACTTGCCGACCGCATGCACGTTTCAACGGCAGCAGTTTCAAAATGGGAAAGAAACGAAACCTTTCCCGACATCGCTATGGTGATTCCGTTGGCATCCTATTTTGGTGTGTCAACCGATGAACTTTTGGGACTGGATGCCGCCAAAAATGAAGAAAAGATCAAACAATACATCGATGAAGCCAACCGCCTTGCCGCACTTGGCAAAGAGCTCGACCGCTTTGAATTGATTACAAAAGCATACAATGAATTTCCAAATGACTGGAGAATTATTGAGCTGTATATGTGGCAATTAAATTATGATCCCCATCATCGCGAGCAACCATTTGGATATGAAGTCCACAAAAACGAATTATATCGTTTATGCGAACGGGTTCTTGATGAATGTAATATTGATAAAACAAGATACGCTGCCCTTTCGATCATAGGGGGACTTTACGACCTTGACGGGCAAAAGGAAAAAGCACTTGAAACGGCAATGCGTTTTCCAGATTACTGGATGACCGTAGGCGAGGAGCTTGAACACTCTTTTGTAATGAATGATGGTATTCATGTAATGGATGAATGGTGGAGTCAGATACGAGAAAATGTTTTTGACTTAACGCAAATGCTTTCTGTTAAAATTCGAAATATGGCTGTAACATCAGAAGATCTTTCGCCCGCAGAGCAGATCAAACATTTGCACAAATCGATTGATTTGTTGAAAATGATTTTCGACGATGGAGATTATGGCTTTTATAATCAAGAGTTGAGCGATCTATATTTTTGGATCGCCAACAGATATGTAATGATAAATGATCTTAATAAGGCGTTTGAAAACTATGAGTTGGGATTCAGGCACGCTAAAGCTTATGATAATCTTTCCAAAATCACGAAGCACACATCGTTCCTGGTAAATGGAAAGGTGTTCGACAGATCAAAGACAAACTCGTCCACCGAGGCAAATATGATTGCTCGACAAATAGATTGTCTGCGTTCGTGGGGTGTTTATGAAAAGGTAAAGGATACCCCTCAAATGAAAAAACTTCTTGCAGAATATGAGCCATTAGCAGGAAACAAGAAAGATTATTCGTAAATATTCAGTTTGCCCCGCTTCGCGCGGGGCTTTTCTTTGCTTTCAGCGCATAAAAAAGCCTTCTCCTGTGGGAGAAGGTGGCAGCCGAAGGCTGACGGATGAGGAGTCATTTTCGTTTTTTTCAAACACCTCATCCACCGTTAACACGGTCCCCCTTCCCCCACTGGGGAAGGCTATTCAATTTTACCGCTAATTTTGCAGAGCCTCGGGTGGGATCTTTTTTTTATGCCGAAGAACGATTGTGATGAAGAGCTCCGCGAATTGCAAAGCGCGCTTTGCAATTACGCCAATGCGCGCGCCAAGACGGAATAAAAAGCCTTTGGCAAAACCAGCGCGCGCGTGAGTTCAGAATCTCTCAAACGAAAATCCCACCCAATCGGGTGGGATCAATTTTTGTATTCAAAATATTCCATAGGATATGCCATCACGATGTTGCCGGTATGCTTATCTGTAATGGTCAGAAAAACGGCTCCGGGAGGTGTGTTCCGATATAACGAGACGTTCGACATCGGATTCTCGCCACTCCACAAATAATTGTTTTCCGGGATATTCCAAACGCTTCCGTTGTCAAAATACATCACGTAAACACGCGCAGTGTGAATTTCCTTGGTCACGGGGTTGAGATGTATTCG
>JAZQVI010000003.1:0-2557 GCA_045631745.1 Eubacteriales bacterium | reverse complement strand
GAGACTCCACGATAACCAAATTATGTGCCATATTGGATTCCTTTCTGTATCTGTGCCTTGTCTATATCTTTCTGTAAGCGGCGCCCGGCAGTTTCTCCACCACCCCCATGATTTCCATCATAGTCAGCGCCGTCAATATTTCACCATGCGGATACTCCAGTCTCATCAGCGCATCCGATGAGATCGCCCTGTCATCCGGCATCGCACGTAAGATTTCCTCCTGTAAGGGAGAGATCGACGAGCCTGTCGGGCATTCGCTTTTCAGGGGCTTTTGCTCCTCCTCGGAGTCCCCCGCCGCCTCATTTGTTTTCTTTTCAATCCGATTTTGACGTGCACCCTTCGTGCATTTTTTCTCATTTCCGTCGGACATCGGTTCGCTTTCACGCTTGCGAGCCTCACCGCTTGACTTCATGCGCTCACCGATCACACCGATCGCTTGCAAATACGCAACGTCTGCCCGCGGGCATTTCTCCACCGCACCGGAGGACATCGGGAAAAGATATTCATATTTTCTGAGAATATCCTCTGCGCACGTTGCAAAATATGCACCGTCTCGCAAAAGGCCGTTCGTTCCCTCCGATCCGATCCCATCGGCGTTGGAGGGCACCGCAAACACATCCTTGCCCTGCATGATAGCATCCTTCGCCGTAATCAGAGAACCGCTCCCCAGCCCTGCCTCAATCACCGCAACGGCGTGCGAGAGACCGCTGATGATTCGGTTTCGAATGGGGAAATGATAATGCATCGGCTTTGTTCCCGGAGGATACTCCGAGAGCAGTAGTCCCTTCCTTGCAACCTCGTTCATGAGCTTGCCGTGATGCAAGGGATACGCGCGATCAAGTCCGCACCCCATCACAGCCACGGTAAAGCCGCCTGCCTTCAGGGTTGCCGCACCGCAAACGCCGTCGATGCCCTCGGCAAGACCGCTGATGGTAATGACCTTCTTGCGCGCCAGCTCATAGGATATTTTATACGCCGTCTCCATTCCGTATGCGCTCATCCTTCTGGTGCCGACAAGCCCCACGCAAAGATGATCGGAAAACCTTGGAACACGACCGACGTAATAGAGCAGAACGGGCGGATTCTTGATCTCTCTTAAGGGCTGTGGGTAAAGCTCTGAATCATACGGCATCAGACCAATCCCCAAACGTTCACAGTTGTCGAGAATTTCAGACGCGCGCCCCAGGCTCTTGTCCGAAAGATCCGCGATCGTCTTCTCTCGCAGTCCTGCGCGACGTTCAAGCTCCTCAGCCTCTGCGCAGAAGACCTCGTAAGGAGATTCGTACAGCTCCAGTATTTTTCGAAAATCCGAATTTGCCGCGCCAAGCGCCTCTGCAAGCCAGATCCAAAACAAAACGTCATTTTGCCGCATATAAAATCTCCTTTCTGTGAAAATTTGAAGCGATTCAGCGAGTGAATTCCCACATCAAAATCGATGCTGCGACCGCCGCATTAAAGGACTCGGCGCGTCCGGTCATGGGGATGAACACCTTGCCGTCGCACACATCGATCACCGACGTTGAAAGGCCGTGCCCTTCATTGCCGATCACAACGCAATCCCCTTTTTCGATCTTAAAATCGCCTAAGCGATTTGCACCTTCATCCAGGGCAGCAGCGTAAACGCGACGTCCTGCCGCCTGCAAGCAGCCGATCGCCTCGGGAAGAGACTCCACGCGGTCGATCCGCTGGTTGAAGATCGCCCCCATGGAGGCTCTCACCGCGCGTGGATGATAAAAATCAGCACAGTCCGCACTCACGATCAATCGATCCACGCCAAGCGCTGCGGCGCTTCGGATAATCGCGCCGACGTTCGAGGGATCTCTGACCGATTCCAAAAGGACGACACGCTCGTTTTCACTCGGCAAAAAAATGTCGCTATTATATATTGTAACGATTTTTTGCAATTTGTCAATATATTTTGCAACAGATATCACGCCTTCGGGCGATTTTTCTTCGGAAATTTTATCAAATACATCATCCGAAAGAAGATGAATCCGGATATCGTCAAAGGAAAAATCCTCTCCAATATCCGCGCAAACGCGCTCCATCACGCGCTCGGCATCCGTTGCTCGCAAGAAAATCGCATCGGGGAAAATACCGTTTTTGATCGCCTCTGCAAGCAGCTTAATCCCATCAAAACGGAAGGTTTTTGTCCCTTCTCTCGCCTTGCGATCGGTCAATTTTGCAAGCTCGACAACACGTCTGTTTTGTCTGGATGTGATCAATTCTCCATCAATTTTCACGGTTTTCCTCCTTGTTTTTTTCAAAAAAAGTCTTTTTTATGTAGCTCCCAAAGAGCTCTATGTATGACAAAAACCCGATGTAACCATCGGGTTTTTATGATTGATCAAAGCGCTGCCTTAGCCTGAGCTGCCAGTGCTGCAAATGCTTCCTTATCGGAAACTGCGATCTCAGCCAGCATCTTGCGGTTGAGGTCAATGCCCGCCTTCTTGAGGCCGTGCATAAAGGTGGAATAGTTCATTCCATTCACCTTTGCCTGTGCGCTGATTCTGGTGATCCAGAGAGAACGGAAATCTCTCTTCTTCATCTTTCTGCC
>JAZQVI010000002.1:0-8430 GCA_045631745.1 Eubacteriales bacterium | reverse complement strand
GTTGACAATATGTTTGAGGTAGACTCCATCCGCAAGATCTTGGACAGCGTTTGCAAGATCGCAGGAAAGGAATACGGAAAGGACACGAGCACCGATATCTCCATCCGTGTGGTTACCGACCACATCCGCTCCGCGACCTTTATGATCTCGGACGGCGTAATTCCCTCCAACGAGGGACGTGGCTACGTGCTTCGCCGTATCCTACGCCGCGCCTGCCGTCATGGCAAGCTGCTTGGCATCAACCGTTCCTTCCTGCCCGAGCTTTGCGAGGTTGCCATCGGCGAATCCGAGAGCGCATACCGCGAGCTGGCAGAAAAGAGGGATTACATTCTCAAGGTTATTGCGATGGAGGAGGAGCGCTTCGATGCAACCATCGACGCAGGTCTGTCCATTCTCTCCAACCTCGTTCGCCAGGCACTGGCAGAGGGCGCGGAAACCATCTCGGGCGATGACGTATTCAAGCTTTACGATACCTTTGGATTCCCGCTTGACCTCACACGCGAAATCGCAGAGGAGAGCCATCTGAAGATCGACGAGGCGACCTTTAACGTCCTCATGAAGCAGCAGAGAGACCGCGCAAGAAACGCGCGCGCAAATATTTCGGGCTGGAGTGATAGCTCCAAGTCCTTCCTCACCACCCTCCAAAAGACCGACTTCGTGGGATACACCGAGACGGCGATCGATGATGCTAAGGTGCTTGCCATCATCGTGGACGAGGAATCGGTTGAGGTTGCAAACGAGGGCAACTGCACACTTGTTTTGGACAAGACTCCCTTCTACGGTGAGGGCGGCGGACAGGTTGGCGACATCGGAACCATCTATGATGCAGATTCCCTTCTGACCGTAACCGATACCAAGAAGGTAGATGGTGTTTATCTGCACCTCTGCACCATCGCAAACGGTGATGTCCGCGTTGGCGACACTGTTCGCGCAGAGATCGACCACGCAAGACGTGCATCCATCATGAGAAACCACTCGGCGTGCCACCTGCTTCAGGCGGCTCTCCGTCAGGTACTCGGCACACACGTTGAGCAGGCAGGATCCTACGTAGACGACGAGCACGTTCGCTTTGACTTCACGCACTTCGCGGCACTGACCGAGGAGGAGCTGAAGAAGGTAGAGGGACTGGTTAACGCGCATATCCTCCTTGGCGAGGAGATCGTAACCATGGAAACCGACATCGCAACGGCAAAGGCAAACGGCGCGATGGCGCTCTTTGGAGAGAAGTACGGCGCAGTTGTTCGTATGGTCAAGATGGGCGTGTTCTCCACCGAGCTTTGCGGAGGAACGCACATGGACAACACCGGCAAGATCGGACTGTTCAAAATCACCTCTGAATCCTCTGTATCCGCAGGCGTACGCCGAATCGAGGGTATTACGGGTCTTGGCGTGATGAAATATATCTCCGAGAATCAGGAGCTGATCCTGGACACCGCAAAGGCGCTCAAGGTTCAGAAGACTTCCGACCTCGTTCTCAAGGCAAATCAGCTTCATGCAGAGATCTCTGCGCTGAAGAAGGAACTGGATTCTCTCAACTCCAAGATGGCGGCATCCAAGCTGGATGATATTCTGGGCGGTGCCGTAGCAATCGGATCGGTTCGTCTCGCGACTGTTGATATGGGCGACGCGGCGGCAGACGTTGTCAGAAGCCTGGGCGATGAGCTCAAGGCACGCTGCGATGATATCGTAGCCGTACTCGCAACCAAGCGCGACGGTGCGGTACAGCTTCTTGCGGTTGCAGGAAAGTCTGCAGTTGCAGCAGGCGCACATGCAGGCAAGCTGGTGGGCGCGGTAGCGGCAGTCACCGGAGGCAAGGGCGGCGGACGTCCCGATAACGCAATGGCAGGCGGCAAGGATGCATCCAAGCTCGCCGAGGCATTCGCAGTTGCTAAGGAAACACTTGGCGGTATGCTCAAATAATTGAACCATAGATCAACAAAAAGCGGGTCAGATGCATAATGCATCTGACCCGCTTTTTTATCATGTCGAATGTCAGTTTTCCTTTACCGCAAAGGAATTGAGCTTGAGATCGGTCTCAAACATCCTTGCCCACGGCATTCTGATCGAGATCCTTTCCACCAAGTCGGCAAGCTCGGGGTAGTTTTCGCTCATATACGCGCAAATCTCCCCCTTGACAAGCTCGGCAACCTGCCCGTCCGTTCCGTCCACACCTCGGTAATGCAAGCCAAGCGATGCGAGATGCTTCTCCGCCACATACTGGCGCGCGTGCGCCATATAGCCAATGTCCTCGTAGTAGCGGTGCAACAAAAATTCCCGGTTGCCCTTCTCGTCCCGCCCCACCAAGTAGAGAACCGCCTGACAAAGTGCTGTTCCTGTGGTATTGGAGGAGGTGTTCCAGCCTGCATAGGCGTGAACGCGCAGCATCAGCCCTTCCCTTTGCATCAGACGCGTCAGCTCGGTGTCGGCGGTGTTGGGCCACGCCACGTCCGCCACCGCAACCGTCTTGCCCGCGTCAAGCGCATACTCCATGAAGTTGACGAATTCGGCAAGATTGCGTTCGATGTCATACGCCGTCACGTATCCCGGGTCTCCCTTGTCCACCATCTGCGAGCCGATATTAACCGCAAGCAGGATATCCGCCTCGGGCAAGGAATAGACCTGGATCCCGTTGATCGAAAGAATGTGATATTTGACCGTCTCGCTCACGATCCGATCCTCAAACTGCGGCACCGTCAGCCCGCCCTTGGAGGATGCGTAATGCACGTACACCTTGGGACGCACGCCCGAAAGCTCCGCCACGGCGCGTGCCAAAAGCGTCAATCCCGTATCGTCCGCCGAGGGATACATAGCAGTCTTTTTATGCAGCGTGTTTTCCTTGAGAAAACTTCTTACGGTCATCTGATCCATAGAAGTGAATCCATACACCGCCGCATCGTCCTGAGGCACAATAAAATAATCGATCACGCCATCCCGAACAAATTCCAGCGCGCGCATGAGAACAGAGAGGTTGGTCTTTCTTCTGCCCACGTAGTCCGCAAGCTCCCCCTCGCCAACGATCGTCTTCACGCGGTCAAATTCGGCGCGATCGACATCACTCAGCTTGCCCAGCATCTCCAGGTGGGTGTATTTTCCCCACAGATGAATCTCTGCACCCATCCGCTCATAGTAATCCGGCTCCTCGTCATCCGAGGAATAGGTGGGGCATCGCATAATCAGCCCAAAGGCGTAGAGCTTCATGCGAGGATTTTTCGCTCGCAGTCTATGTATAATCTCAAGCCGCTCGGTTAATTCCTCTTTTTCGCAAGAATGCAGTCTTGACGGCAAAATTCCGCCGTAGACCAGGGTATCGAGAGAGAGGATCATGGCATCAGCGCCATCGACCTGCTCGGTCAGCCAGTCGGAAATTTTTTGGACATCACCCGGAATTTTCTTCTTCCCCATGATCTCCTTTGGCGGCAAAATCAGCTCGCAATCGGTTTTGGGCATCATGCGGGGGTAGTCAAAATTACAGGGGCGCTCGTCGAGCGGGAGCATCACAATCTTTGCCTTTGCCACGTCAATTCTCCCCTTCCTTGTCCTCAAGCATCAAAGCGCATTTTGCAAGCATCCGCATCACGTGGAAGGGCCCCTTGTAGGTATGCCCCTTGCAGGGAGGCTCGGTGGGACGCCCATCCCGTCTGAGATAGCCGAACCACTCACCGTATTCTCTGTCCGAGAAATGCTCGAAGGAATACGCCGAAACCTGCTCGAAGATCTGCTTATACTTCTCATTTTTTGTGTATTGATAAAACATCAGCGAGGCAATCATCGCCTCATTGTGCGGCCACCACAGCTTCATATCGTGCTCATACGCCTCCACGGGAAGTCCAAGCACATCCTTAAAATAGGTGATTCCGCCGTACTCCTTGTCCCAGCCGCGCTCAAACGCCTCGTCAAAGACAAGAGCTGCAAAGTCGGCAAGCTGGCGATCGCCTCTTTTGATCGCCTCGTCAAGGAGAAACCACGCGCACTCAATATCGTGTCCGGGGTTGATGACGCGGCAGGGCGCACTGTCCAGGATCACACCGTTGTCCGCGGCATTGATGTTTTCAAACATCGCGCTGTATTCACTCTTATGGAAACAACGAATGTCGGCGATCAGACCAGTAATAATATCATCATATTTTTTGAAATTTTCCTTGTCTGCATCTCGCATAATCGAAGAGACGTTAAGCATAATCATGGGGTTTGCCAGCGCCTTGGTATTTCTCGTCTCGGCGTAGCTCTTGGGGGTAATCTTGTAGGGATCGGTCGCAGGATCAAGGTACATCCCGTACACGAAGTCAAAATATCTTCTTGCGGTGTCCAGGTATCCTTCGTCCCCCGTTGCCATGTAATACTCGGCGTTCGCAATAATGTAGAAGGTCTCGCTGAACCAGTAACGGCGCTTGCGAAGAGGCTTTCCATCGCGTGTAACGGTGAAAAACATTCTGCCGTCGCTGTCAATGCAATATTTCGTTGCAAAATCAATGCAGCTCTTGGCAAACTCCAGGTACTTCGGATTCTTCTCAATGTTGTTATAAAGATAAGAGAACATCCAGCCGGCTCTGCCCTGCATCCACACGCTCTTGTCCTCGGAATAGACCTTGCCGAATCGGTCCACGCAGTTCAAAATTCCGCCATACACCTCATCCTGCGCGTGCTCCAGCCAAAACGGCACACAGGAATCCAAAAGTTCGCTTCTCAGTTTTTCATAAGTTGTTGTCATGTTTCTCCCTATCCTTTCAGCCACATCAGATCGTTTTCTTCTGATACCTGTCTTTCATTTCACCGTCCTTATTGTACCACAAACATCCCCTATAGTCAAGTTTTTTGACACCCGAAAACGACAACACATCAAAAAAAGAAGCAACTCGATTGAGTTGCTTCTTTTTTATATCTTGACTTCCCTTCAACGACGCATCCAATTCAAACGTCTTGCAGGGATAGATGTACGAAACATTGGGGTGCCCTTGCAGGGAAACAAAGTAAAATTCGTCTCCGGCAAGAGAAAGATTTTCCAGTCCCTTGGGGGGAAGATAAAAATCCCGGATTTAAATTTTTACATTTTCCTCCTTCTGCGTCGGACGATCGCGCGAACGATCAATGCAATCAGCGTAATCAGAACCGCGATCAGAAGCAGCGCAACGTAGGTAAATACGTTCGCATTTTTCAAGAGCTTGATGGGATTGAGGCTCGCATACACAACCTTTCGTCCGTCGGGCTGCGCGTATTGTGCGTCCATTTCCCCCCCCATCTCACAAAGATAGTCTGCGATCGCATCCCACTCCTTGAGGGGTCTGCCGTTCTCGTCCTTGATAACGTAGTTGACAAGATCGCCCGTGGCAATCGGATTGCCGTTTTCGTCGCGGGGCGTGATGGAGATCAGACCCATAGAGGTCTCCTCCACAGAGCCCAGCATCTGCCCCATGTACATGCCGGCAACAACAAAATAAAGCGTATCGTCATCAATCGCCTCGGTTGCACCGTCATCCCGACGGAGCATCGCGTAATCGACCTTGTTAAAGATCATGCGATAACGGTTAAAGGAATACTCCACGCCCGACATAAAGAGCTGCGCCGACTTCATCAGCGGCTGAATGGATGCGTCCAGCTCAATGGCGTTTTTCAGATCCTTACCCGTGAGGTAAATTCCGACCAGCTCACCCTCGGTTCCCACACCAAGGGAGGCGGCGTTAAATACATCAGAGACGGTAACATTTCCCTTCGGCAGACTGGCGCGAACCACACCTGACGCCGTCACTGCCATATCCACGCGCTTGCCCGTTGCGCGCTCGACCGCCCACTTGTAGGCATCCGAAAACACGTTTCCAAGGGTAGACTCGTGTTGCGTCGCATAGACCTCATCCACGGTATCAAAGGTGTAGGGGTTGTTCAGAAGAACCTGATCGAAGGTGTATCCATAGTCCTTGAGGTAGTCCTCCTCCACCAAAGCCTTGTAGTTCTCGACCAGTGCAGCAATTTCTTGATCCTCCGAGACAGTTTCGTCAATAGCGATCAATTCATAGCCTGCAAGCGTCGCCTGCTTGCCGTCAAATTTCAGTTTCAATACACCCAGGTTGCGACCGTACTCGGCAGCGGAAACGATCAGCGTTCCGTTAACAGAGATCACCTCTGAAAGGGTCGTATGCGTGTGCCCCGAAACGATCACGTCAATTCCGTCCACCGCCTCTGCAAGCTCGTAATCCTCACCCTTTCCGTCCTCTGTACCGCTATGAGAGAGACAGATCACCACAGGGTGCTGACCGTAAAGCGCTTCACATTCTCCAACGGCTGCAGCCACGGTCTCCTTCGCAACCGCGATGGGATCCTCAAACACCATGCCCGAGTTTGGCGCACAGTCGTCCGCATCAAACCCGAACACGCCGAAGATCGCGTAATAGACTCCGCCGCGCTCCAAAATGGTGTAATCCTTCACACCGTAATCGTTGTAAGCTGCCCAAACCTCAGCATCATAGCCCTCCTGTCCCTCAATCGGCGGCAGATAATTCGCGCAAACGAGGGCAGGCAGGGGATCTCCGCTCGCCACCGCCGCATTGAGCATGGACTTCAGACCGGACTGGAGATAATCGTATTCGTGATTTCCAAATGTCGTGACGTCATATCCCATCGCCCCCATCATGCGAAGCTCGATTGCAGAGGTAGGGTACGCCGTCTGGAAAAGCGAGCCCATAGAAAAATCTCCACCATCCACCAAAATGGCATTGGGGTCCTTTGCTCTCTCTGCCTTGATCGCGGTCATCAAACGAGCATATCCGCCATATTCCCCCTCTCCCGTCTCGTTAGCCGAAGGGAGAAGATGGGAATGCAGATCGTGCGTGAATAGGACGGTGATCTCCTTCTCCGACGCCGTCGCCGACGCAGGGAACAAAAATCCAACAGAGGCGCACATCAAAAGCGCCATGAGCAATGCAGCAATTCGTTTCAAATTCATAAAAAGCCATTCCTTTCAACACAATGAAATCGGGTCCTTGCAATTCCATTTTACCATGAGAGAGGCAAAGTGTCAAGAAAAAAGTGACGCACAAGAAATGGGCAGTAAGGAAAGCTCGCAAAAAAGGGGGAGTGATACTCCCCCAAAAAAGAAATTGAAATCAGACGGTTCCTGTAACCGTGAGCACAACCGTGCCGGGAACCGTGCTCCACACCCCGGTGATGGGATCCTGCGTGTAGGTTGCGGCAGGAATGATGATTTGTCCGGGAACCGTGTCGAACTGTCCGGTGGTCTCATCATAGTTATACTGCACGCCCTCCGTCCAGGTCGTTCCGTCCAGGCTAACCGTAATGCCCGACAAGATCGGGTCAAAGAGATCGGACAGAGCCACGTTGTCGGTCGCAACAGTCGCAACATTTCCATAGTTATCGATGACGAATCGATAAGTCAAGACGCCATTTTCGCTGACAGGAACCGGCTCAAGGCTCTTGGTAATGCGAAGCTGAGGTGCCTCCTCGGGCGTGATCGTCTCGCTCACAGTCACGGGTGCAGGAATACCATTTCCGGTGATGGTTGCCGTGTTGACAATGCTGTCTCCAACGCCAAGAGGCGCGAAATCATTGACGTCTGCGCTGTAAACAAGCACCAGATCACTGTTTGCGGGAAGTGTAATACCGCTAAAGGACAGCGCGGGAGTGGTGGTAACGATGGGAGGTGTCTGAAGGACACCGTTAATGAAAAGCTGAACCGATCCCGCCACATAGCTCAGCGGCACGCGCGTCTCTCCGCCCTGCTCATACGCGCCCAGATCGTCAGCAACGGCAAGATTAGTAATCGGCGTACTGCCGGAATTGACGATGCTGATTACATAGGTTACCGTTGAGCCTGCAGAATAGGTGTCCACCACTGCCGTTTTGTTTGCGGAAACGACCTCCAAAATCTCCCCCACAACTACGTTGGAGTTGACTACGGTGTTGTTGTATGATAATTGTGCTTGGTTTGTAAATTGTGCCATAAGAATCTCCTTGTCTGTTCTGAATCGGGGAGTATCCCCGTTACATTATATGACAATTTCCGACAGAGGGTCCAAAGGGCAGCGTTACAAAGCAAAAAGCACCCGATTGGGTGCTTTTTGCTTTGGGTGGGTTGACGGAAAAAGACTCCCGAGCTTCCTTCATATTCAAGGGCCTTGCATCATAATGACATCAACCGATTTTTAATACATATTCGTAAACATGTTTTTTGCGCCGCGCGAGATGGGCGCCACTCCGCAACCGTCGCATAGTCGTCTGCCGTCGCCTGCGTCTGCTCGGCTCGGCATACTCCTTGCTTGCCGCTTGCCGCCATTATCGGCAAGCTGGGTTGAAAAACAGCGCAAAAAACGTGCCACCGGCACCTTTTTCGCTTGTTTTCAGATTCGAACTGCCGCGCCCAATCAGCGCGGCAGTTCACATGGAAAAGGGTGGCGCCTCCAAAACAAAAAGCACCCGATTGGG
>JAZQVI010000001.1:0-55585 GCA_045631745.1 Eubacteriales bacterium | reverse complement strand
TACTCCTCGGGGAAGGTTACGTTTACGTCGAACTCCTCCTCGAGCTTGTGGCCTGCAACCTGCTCCTCAAATCCGGGAATAAAGTTTCCGGAGCCGAGCTTGAGGGGATAGCCCTCGCCCTTGCCGCCATCGAAGGGAACACCGTCAACGGAACCCTCGTAATCAATGGTGCAAACGTCACCCATAGCGCTCACGCCATCGGTAACCTCGATCTCTCTGGAATTGCGCTCCTGAATGGTCTTCAGCTCAGCCTCAATCTCAGCCTTGGTTACTCTCGAAACCTTCTTCTCAGCCTTGATGCCAAGGTAATCCTTGATCTCTGCCTCGGGCTTGGGGAATACCTTTGCAGTGAAGACTACGCCGTTCTCCTCGTCAGCGGACAGAACGTCAAATTCGGGCTGACCAACGGTCTCGCCAATCTTGCTCTCTGCAAGTGCTGCCTCGAAAGCCTCGGGAAGAATTGTATTGAAAGCGTCCTCATAGAAGAATCCCTTGCCGTACATCTTCTCGATGACAGCGCGGGGCGCCTTGCCCTTGCGGAAACCGGGAACGGTTACCTTTGCGGCGTTCTTGCGGTAAGAATCGGAGAGCGCCTTCTTAAACGTGTCACGATCCACGGAAAACTCAAGCGTGATTTCTCCGGGATTGGTCTTTTCGGATTTCAACAGACTCATTTTTTATCATCCTCCAAAAGTTGAAATGGATATTTTTTCATACAAATTATATTATACTTCTTTTTCGTGTATTTGTCAATCTTTTTTTAAAATTTCATAGATATACACAAAATCAGCACCCCCAAACGGGCAGAGGTGTAAAATTCAGATAATCGGCGGCACAAATGGTAAAGTCAATCCCCTCAAACTGTTGCGTTCTGGGGATGTGATACGCCCCGTGGATGTGTCCAAAGTAGCAGGATTTCACGTCAAACTCGTGAAGAATGTCCAAAATCTCGCGGCACACAAATTCATTCCATACGGGAGGGAAGTGCAGAAATACAATCAAGGGGAGATTTTCATCCTGACCTTGAAGCTTTTTTGCTTCCTCCAAACTCAAACGAAGCCGAATTGCCTCTCTGTTAACGATCTTGGCATATTCCACATCACCGATGGTGTGCTGCTGGGACTCTTCAACGAACCACCCTCGCGTGCCGCAAACAATGCAGTTGTCAAAGCGATAAGCGTTGTTGTACAGAATGTTGATGGAGTTGATTCCATGCGTCTGCCAAAAGGCGCGGAGCTTGGAATGGGTGGACCACCAAAAATCGTGATTGCCCTTTCCGATCAGCTTTTTGCCGTTGAGCGAATCAAGAAAACGGAAATCCTCTATAGAGTCCTCGAGCCGAAGACTCCAGGAGATGTCTCCGGGCACGATGACGGTATCCTCGGGAGAAACCACGGCGTTCCAATTTTTTTCGATTTTTTTCATGTGATCCTGCCACCGGGCTCCGAAAATATCCATAGATTTGGAGAGATCGGAGGAAAGGTGTAAGTCTGCCATGACAAATAACGACATGAGAACAGGCTCCTTTTTTGCGTATAGATTTGATAAGATCGGGAAAACTGTGGTTGAGAGTGAAGCCTCTCAATTTTCTGAATTCGGAAAGGAAGAACTGAAATGGATACCTGCAATTCCAAAGATTACGGATGCAAGCACATCAAGGGCATCAAGTGTGACGTAAAGAACTGTTACTACCACAATGCCGAGACCTACTGCACAGCGGAGCAGATCTCTGTAGGCCCTCAGAACGCGGATACGTCCGGAGAGACGCTCTGCGCGACCTTTAAACCCAAGAACAGCTGAAAAAGCCGTTTCTTGAATGTGGGCGCCGTAAAAACGGCGCCCTTTTTTCGTTTATCCCAAATATTCAAGAACTGCCTTTGCCATTTCGGTGCGGTCGCAAACCTTGGTGAAGTTCACCTTTCTCTTTGCGATTCCAACGAGAGGATAGGGAATCTCGACACCGGTCAATTCGGTGAGCTGATCCAGTGCGGCAAGATCCGACTCGGGCTCCTTGCCGGTCAAGGAACGATAAACGTTGTTTGCAAACTTATAGGGACTTGCCGTGGAATCCACAACCAAGGGAAGGGTTTCCTTGGTGTCGGCAAGGTACTGCTCTGCTGCATAGATCGCAACTGCAGTGTGTGTATCAGCCAAATAGTTGCAATCGTTGTAAATGCTGCGGATCGTTTCTGCGGTCTGTGCTTCACTTGCATAGTAGCCAACAAAATTCTTCTGAATCTCTGCAAGAACGTCGGCGTCAACCGTATATGCTCCGGTTTCCTTGAGTGCCTTCATGTATGCTGCGGTGCGCTCGCTGCCTGCAGTGAAGTAGAGCAGACGCTCCAGGTTGCTGGAAATGAGAATGTCCATGGAAGGAGACATCGTCAAATGGAAATCGCGGTTGCGGTCATAGGTACCGGTGCGCAGGAAGTCGGTGAGGATGTTGTTGGTGTTGGAGGCACAGATAAAGCGGTTTACGGGCAGACCCATGAGCTTTGCGATATAACCCGCGAAGATATTACCAAAGTTACCCGTGGGTACGCAAATGTTAATCTTTTCGCCGTATTTGCATTTTCCTGCATTCAGAAGATCGCAGTAGGCAGAAACGTAGTACACGATCTGGGGTGCCAGGCGTCCCCAGTTGATGGAGTTTGCACTGGAGAAGAAATACCCCTTGTCGTCAAGCTTTTTCGCCATCTCCGCATCGCCGAAGATCTCTTTTACACCGGTCTGTGCATCGTCAAAGTTGCCTTCGATCGCGCAGACATTGACGTTAGAGCCGGTCTGGGTTGCCATCTGGAGCTTCTGAACGTGGCTGACGCCGTCAATGGGATAGAACGCCATGATCTTGATACCATCAATGTCACGATATCCCTCAAGCGCTGCCTTTCCGGTATCTCCCGAGGTTGCAACGAGGATAAGCGCTGTACGCTTCTCGCCTGTTTTTACAAGCGCTCTGGAGAGCAGGCGGGGCATGATCTGAAGTGCCATATCCTTAAATGCTGCGGTGGGGCCGTGCCAAAGCTCCATGATCTCCAAGGGAGCTTTGATGGATACCAGCGGTGCGGCACCTCCTACAAAGCTTTCGGTGGAATATGCAAGCTTGCAATCCTCCAAAAGCTCTTCCTCGGTATAGTCGGTGAGGAACATCGAGAGAATCTTGGCAGCGCGTTCCGGATAGGATTTCTCGCAAAGAGAAAGAATATCCTCCTTGGTAAGAGTGGGGATGGACTCGGGAACAAACAGTCCGCCGTCGTCAGCCAGTCCCTGCTTAATTGCCTGTGCGGCGGTTACGCTTGCCTTTTCGGTGCTTCTTGTGCTTTTGAAATACATCATTTTTTCTTCTCCTGGTATATGTTTGATGAATTTTTATTGATTTTATTGCGATGGAAATCATGTCAGATGCCGCATCGCAAAATGATGTGCATTTTTAAAAAAGAATTTGTCTAAAAGGTTGTCGGAATAATATCTTGAAAGATATTCACGTAAAGAGGGAATTGCCGTCAGATCAGGCAGATCGAGTGGCATCGTTGCGCCGTCCATGTCGCATCCAAAGCACAACGCGTCCTCACATCCTTGCTCGAGGAAGTATTCCATGTGTCTCAATACGTCCTCACGTGTCGGAGACGCTTGACTTGACAAAAAAGGACGATGGAAATTAAGTCCGATCAATCCGTTGAGTGCAAGCAGATCGCGAATCTGACCCCTCCGGAGATTTCTTGAAACGGGACAAAGATCATACGCATTGGAATGAGAGGCGATGACAGGTCTTTCTTCGCCGGATGCAATCTCAAAGATCTCATCGGCAGATCGGATAGATGCGTGAGAGATGTCCGCAATCATACCAAGGGAAACCGCGTCCTTGATCGCGTGTCTTCCAAAGTCGGTCAGCCCCATTTTTGTGTCATGAGAGCCGCCCATGCAGGTTTCACCTCCCCATAGAGGGGTGAGAATCCGAAACCCAAGGTGAAACAGTTCCTCCACGCGCTCCGATTTTTGATTCAAGATTCTTGCATCTTCCAGTGCGAGCAGAAGGGAAACGCCTTGGTTGATCTCGTTTCCGATGGAAATCATGGATGCTTTGCCTTCCCGAATGGAGGAATCTGCAAGCAAGTAGGCGAGTGTGTCACGGAGTTGCCGCCATCCGTCCTCGTCACCAAGCGAGGGCGATGTCCAGAACGCCATGACCTGAACATATGTATCAAAAGCGGAGGCTTTTTGGAGGGAAACCGACAGGGGATTCTTCTCAAGGGATTCTCCCCGATAAAACATCTCAGTTGCGGTATCGCAGTGCAGATCAAAAAAGCAAGTTCTCATGCGTTCAATACGCCCCCTTCATGTGATGGATCTTGAGTACTTTTGGCTTTTCACATCCTTTTGAGGTGTCCACCCAAATCTCGATCACATCCATACGTGGCTTTCTGGCGGTTGGGTGCTCGTGCAGATATTGCCGAGCCGCCTGTCTTGTGAAACGTCTTTTTTCTGCGTTGACCGCGTGCCCCGGGGGAGGTGTTGTGTCCATCTCGCTCGGGTGATAGCTTCTTGCCTTAACCTCCACAAACGCGATGGTCTTCCAAGTGGTGGCAACGATATCGATCTCGTGATGTCCCGCTCGGTAATTGCGTTCTTTTATGGTGTAACCGTGAAGTCGGAGATAGCGTGCCGCATATTGCTCTCCAAAGGTTCCAACAGCGCGGCTTTTAGGATTTGTTTTCATCGCGGTCAAGAAATCGAATGAATTGTTTGCGGTGAATAGGGGCAGGGCCATACTGCCTAAGCGCCTCCATGTGCGCCTTTGTTCCGTAGCCCTTATGCTTGGCGATCCCATACTCGGGATACTGCCGATCCAGCTCAATGCACTGGCGGTCACGTGTCACCTTTGCAAGAACGGATGCCGCCGCGATGCTGGGGGAGAGGGCATCTCCGTGAACCACTGCACGTGCAGGGATCTGAAAATCTCTTGCAATGTTTCCGTCAATCAGGGCAAAATCAGCCTTGATCTGCAGTCCGTCAATGGCACGGCGCATGGCAAGCAGATCGGCTTCCAAAATGTTCAGTGCATCAATTTCCTCGACGGTTGCCTCCGCAATAGAGTATGCCAAAGCGTTTTGGCAGATGACATCAAAGAGCGCCTCTCGTTTTTTTGCGGTCAGCTTTTTTGAGTCGTTCAGCCCCTCGGGGATATAGTCGGGCGGAAGAATGACTGCTGCCGCAACGACAGAACCGCAAAGAGGCCCTCTGCCCGCTTCATCCACGCCGCAAACAGCGGAATAGCCTTGCGTGCGAAGCTCCTGTTCTATGCTTTGTTCCATGCTTTAGATCCTCCGTTCGGGCTTTTCTACGCGATCAAGGGTGATCCGTCCGATCTTGGAAGAGCGGAATTCTTCCAGCAGCATGGTGGCGGTGCGTTCCTCGCTCACCTCGCCGCCGCTAACAAGAAATCCTCGCTTCCGTCCGATGGCAAGGAAGAGATCATAATCACTCATGTCCTCCGAAATTCCTTCCAGCTTGTATCGGTTGATGAGCATCTCGGGATAAAGTCGACGCAATCTTCCGCAGAGAATCACGGCAAGCGTTTCGGTATCAAGAATATCATCCTTGATCGCACCGGTCAATGCAAGATTTTCGCCAACGCGCTTTTCCTCGAATTTCGGCCACAAAATACCCGGCATATCCAAGAGATCTACACCGATTGCAGTGCTCACCCATTGCTTGTCGCGGGTAACACCGGGGCGGTTTTCGACCTTGGTTTTCTTGTTTCCGCAGATTTTGTTGATCAGAGAGGATTTTCCGACGTTTGGAACTCCCAAGACCATCGCGCGAAGATGCTTGCCTGACATTCCTTTTGCTTCATATCGCTGAATCTTTTCTGCGAGAAGCTGGCGAATCGCAGGCGCAATTCGGTTCATTCCCTCGCCATTGACACAGTCAATGACAAGACAAACGGTGTTTTCGTTGGTGTAGTACTGTTGCCAAATCTTGTTTTGTGCGGCATCCGACAGGGAAGCCTTGTTCAGCAAGAGGATCGTTGGTTTTCCCGACGTCAGACGGGTGATTTCGGGATTCCTGGAGCTATAGGGGATTCTTGCGTCCAAAATCTCCAGGATCACGTCCACATGCTTAAGATTTTCCGAGATCATACGGCGGGTTTTCGCCATATGGCCGGGAAACCATTGTATCGTTTCAGATGGCATGATTCGCCTATCCTTTCTGTTTGTTGTGTTATGTCAAAATCGTGAAAGGGGAAAGTCTTAAAACGACCTTTCCGAGGATACATTGTTCATCAATGAATCCAATGTCGGGATGTCGGCTGTCCTTGGAGTTGTTTCGATTGTCTCCGAGAACAAAGACCTTTCCCTCGGGAACGGTTGTTTTATAGATTCCGGTGCTGTAATCAAAATTCTCGTAGAACAGGTTGTCGTATCTTCCTGTAATCTCATCGGTGATGCGATCCTTGAGAACCGCGTGGCTGTCCTCGTACAAGATGCCATCTACCGTGATTTCGTTCGTTTGGGTATTGATGATCACTTCCTGTCCCTCGAGGGCGATCACGCGCTTGACAAGCGTTTTTTGCTTGTTAGTCGTATTTGATAAATGAAACACGACGATATCGTCCTGCTTTGGCTGATAGGCAACGTTATGAAGAAGCAGGTATTCATTGTGATTGAGCGTGTTCTCCATGGATTGACCGTCAACACGGCAGAGACGAACTCCAAATGTGAAGATCATCAGCACTGCAAATATTGAAATCGTAAAGAGCTCCAAATATTCAAACGCACCGCGAACGAGGCGATGGAAGATGGATTCCTGATTTTCGGTTTCGTTCATTGGAAATCCTTTCTCGTCATTTTGTCAGAAGCTCCATCAGCTTGTGACCGAATGGGATATAGTTTTTCTTTGCTTCAGCGCTTTCCTCACAGAAGCAATCGACGCCGTCAAAAGAGGAGGCAGAGGAGTAAAGGAGGAAGGGAACGGGATCAATGGTATGCGTACGCAACCGGATTGGCGTTGGATGATCGGGAAGCACCATAATCTTGAAGTCCTCTCCGGTGGAGGAGAGATAGTCATAGACGGGTGCGAGGATCTCGGAGTCGATCTTTTCGATGGAGAGAACCTTATTGTCAAGCTCTGCACGGTGTCCGCATTCATCGGGCGCCTCGACGTGAACGTACACATAGTCGTATCCGTCAGAGAATGCCTTGATCGCAGCATCTGCTTTTCCCTTATAGTTGGTATGTACGTTGCCAGTCACTCCATCGACGTCGATGGAGGTCATTCCGGCACAAAGACCGATGCCCTTAATCAGATCCACTGCAGAGATGACGGCTGCACGGAGGTTCCACTGTTCGCGGAAATTGGGAAGGGCAGGCTTTTTTCCGGGACTCCAGAACCACACAGAGTTTGCGGGCTTGAGTCCTCTTGCACGTCTTGCCTCGTTGATGGGGTGATGATTGAGAACGTCAAAGCTCTCTCTCATCAAACGGTAAAATTCCCCTCCGCCGTTTTCTTCCTTGGGGAGGTATTCGCCGATCCGCTTGCCGAGAATATCATGCGGTCTCATAAAGGGGTAAGTATCGTTTCCGTTTTTCCAAATGAGGCAGTGGCGGTAGCTGATACCCGTGTAGAAGTGGCGGATATCGTCTCCGAACTTCTCCTGAATTGCTTTGATCAGCTCGTCCGCTTCTGCCGTGGTGATTTCATCTGCGCTGTGATCGAGAATAATCTTGTCATCGTAGTCTTCTCCCTCATCAGAGAGCGTGACCACGTTGCAACGATATGCGGTTTCGTCCGGAAGCATTTCAATTCCCATGCTGACCGCTTCCAGGGGAGAGCGTCCCTTCGAATAGATCTTGGGGTCAAACGAGAGGATAGACATATTTGCGGTGTCGCTTTCGGGAACCATTCCTTCGGGAACATTGGATACGGTTCCTACGAGCGCCTTGGACGCCAACATATCCATTGTCGGCTTGATTGCAGCCTCCATTGGTGTGCGATTTCCAAGCTCTTGAATTTTCTCATCCGCCATTCCGTCGGGGATTAAAACAAAGTATTTCATAGGTTGCCTCCGGGAAAAATAAATATTCAATATATTATATCACATCTCAATCAAAAGTACAAGAGGAGAATTGAATTTTTTTGAATAGAATTTATACAACTTTCCATAATTTTTTGTTGTTTTTGAACAGACTGAAAAAATAGTGGCGATCGGAAGTTTTATCTTGCTTTTTGGGGAGTTTTGTGTTAGAATGTATGGGTAACAACTTGAACGATAAAAGGAGAGTGCTATGAACGAGGAACCGATCCTGGAGGAATTGAAGAAAAAACAGAAAAAGAATGTCAAGACAATTCTGTACATTTTCGGAGGCGTCCTCCTGGTTTTTCTCCTGTCTCTTTTGGTGCTGTCTTTGCTTCTTCCAAAGGATAAACAAAAGGAACAAGACATCAAATTTTATCCTGTGACAGACGAGAATATTTTTGAAAATTCGCAATACGTGTCGCAAAATCGTACGGTTTATTACTGTGACAGCTTGGCAGGATACGAGCATACAACGCCGATCACGGAAGAAAACAGAACCGAGTATGATGCAGAGGTTCTGTTTGCCGAAACGTATCTGAATACAGTCATTCTCGGGGACGAGGATGCGCTTCGACAGATGTGCAGTGAAGAGTATTTAGCGAAGAATCAGCTCTCGGATTTTACACAGCAGATGCTGTACGATATTTGTATCTACACCCATCGCACAGAGTATTTAGATGATGGAAGCCGACTTGTGACCTACAAACTGATGTACAAGATTCTTCAGAATAACGGAACGTACCGCAGAGACGTGGGAAGCAACGGTGCACGCCCCGAGTATTTGGTTTTGCGCGTTTCCAAGGACGGAGGGAGCATTAAAATACACGATATTCTCAGATGAGAAGAGGGAATTGTTAACAATTTGTAAAATGTCAAAAACTCTGTTGCAAAACACAGGGGAGTATGATATAATAATTCGCGTTGCGTTTATATATAACGAACGCAAAATAAAATACACACACCGGGCGGGGATTGCATCGGTGCCGCCTTGCAGTCGCGAGACGGTTTAGGCAATGCGCCGCGGTGGTGGAAAAAACCGAAGGAGGACATTTCAATGTCTATTATCTCGATCAAGCAGTTGCTTGAAGCAGGTGTTCATTTCGGACACCACACCAGAAGATGGAATCCTAAGATGCAGGAGTACATTTTCACAGAAAGAAACGGCATCTACATTATTGACCTGCAGAAGACCGTCCGCAAGTTTGACGAGGCTTACAACTTTGTTCGTGAGCTTTCCGAGAACAACGGAACCGTTCTGTTCGTTGGTACCAAGAAGCAGGCAGCAGAGGCAATCAAGGAAGAGGCTACTCGTTGCGAGATGTACTACGTAAACGTAAGATGGCCCGGCGGAATGATGACCAACTTCAAGACCATCAAGAAGTCCATCAATCGTCTGAACAACCTCTACAAGATGCAGGAGGACGGAACCTTCGATCTGCTCCCCAAGAAGGAAGTTGCTGCTATGCAGAAGGAAATCTTTGATCTTGAGAAGAGCTACGGCGGAATCAAGACCATGGAGAAGCTTCCCGACGCTGTATTCATTGTTGACCCCAAGAAGGAAAGAAATGCAGTTCTTGAGGCAAAGAAGCTTGGCATTCCGGTAATCGCAATCGTTGATACCAACTGCGATCCCGATGATGCAGACTATGTAATTCCCGGAAACGATGACGCAATCCGTGCCATCAAGCTGATCTCCTCCGCACTGGCAGATGCAGTGATCGAGGGTAAGCAGGGCGAGACCAACACTGAGGAAGCAGCTGCAGAGGCTGCTGAGGCAGACGCTGAGTAATCGAAAGGAGTAACCAAAATGGCTACTATTAGTGCAAAGGACGTTGCCGCTCTCCGCGCAAAGACCGGAATCGGCATGATGGAGTGCAAGAAGGCACTCGTTGAGGCAGAGGGAGACGTTGATGCTGCAATTAAGATCCTTCGTGAGAAGGGTGAGCTCAAGGCTGAGTCCAAGATGGCTACCAGAATTGCTGCCGACGGTATCGTTGAGATCCTCAAGGACGGTGATTCCACCGCAATGATCGAAGTAAACTCCGAGACCGACTTCGTTGCAAAGAACGAGTCCTTCAAGGCGTTTGTTGCAGATCTGCTTAAGATTATCATCGATCAGAAGCCCGCAGACGTTGATGCTCTCATGGCTTGCAAGTATGATGATGAGATGAACGTTGAAGCAAAGGTTAAGGAAATGATCTTTAAGATCGGTGAGAAGATCACCGTTCGTCGTTTCGTTCTTGTAGAGGGCGTTACCAGCACCTATATTCATGGAACCGGCTCTATCGGTGTTATTGCAAAGTTCAACACCAATGTTGCTGACAAGGCTGAGTTCGCTGCATTTGCAAAGAACATTGCGCTCCAGATCGGTGCATATCCCACTCCTTACCTCTGCCGTGAGCAGGTTCCTGCAAGCGTAATCGAGGAGGAGAAGAACATTCTGCTTGCTCAGATCGCTAACGATCCTGCAAACGCAAAGAAGCCCGAAGCAATTAAGGCAAAGATGGTTGAGGGTAGAATCTCCAAGTTCTACGACAACAACTGCCTGGTTGACATGAGCTACGTTAAGGACGACGATATGACTGTTGGTCAGTACGTTAAGGCTACTGCAAAGGAGCTTGGCGGCGAGATCGGGATCGTTGACTTCTACCGTTTCGAGAAGGGCGAAGGCATCCAGAAGAGAGAAGAGAACTTTGCTGAAGAAATCGCAAAGATGACTGCAGGAAAGTAATCTTTTATAAAAAAATCCGTCACAGCATTGCTTGTGACGGATTTTTCTTTTTATTCTTGACAAGTGTTTCTCCATGTGATATAATACATATGTAAGTACTGGGTTCCCCTAAAGAAGATGGAAGGTGGGAGATATGAAAAAGAAAATTTCGTTGATCATGGCAACCGCGGTTCTGCTTGCTTCAATGGTCGGATTGATCGTTGGACTTGTAGGATGCGACAAAAACGACCAAAACCCGGGTGAGGATACACAAAATCCTTTCCAAAGCGTGCATAGTCCCGAAACAACCGAAAAGCCGAAAAAAACGCTCGAGATCGGCGGAGCAAATACTGAAAGTGGATGGAGTGAAATAAAATGAAAATGAATGCAAAGAAGAGTGTCCTCGTTGCGATTACGATTTTAATGGTTTGTGTGTTTAGCCTTGTAAGCTGTGACATCGCGGGAGTCAACCTTCCGTTTTTGAATAAAGGTGACACGGCCGAAGAGGGATCTTCTGCTGCACCTGATACGGATGCTAATGTAGGCTCCGATGATCAGTCTTCCTCTCAGGATGATTCGACCACCACAACACCCCAACAGACAACCACCAGACCCAGACCTACAACAACAGCAAAGCCTACAACAACCAAGCCCTCGACGACAACTGCGCCGTCTACTACTGAACCCACTCCAGGCGGTACAACAGAGCCCACCCCCGGTACGACGGAATCCACTCCTTCTATCGAAAATCAGGGCCCCAATACGGAACCCGGATACGGACCGATCAGTACCCCCAAAGCATAAAAAGTGTGCCTCAAACACGAAATGTGTTTGGGGCACTTTTTTATTTTTGATCATTCAGCAGATTCAAGGTTTCATAGATTCCCTTGATGGGAATGATTTTGATCCCGGGGATGTCAAGCGTGCGTTTTTCTACGTTTCGGTAAGGAACGACTGCTTTTGTGAATCCGAGGCGAGCCGCCTCCTTGATTCTTTGCTCCAGATTGGATACGGCACGACATTCGCCTGCCAGTCCAAGCTCTCCGATCGCGATCAGATCGTCGGGTACGACCCGATCCGTCATGGAGGAGATCAGAGCAAGTGCCACGGATACGTCAGAAGCAGGCTCGTCCAGTTGGAGGCCGCCGATGACGTTCAGATACACATCGTTTTGGTAGAATTTCAATCCCAATCGCTTTTCAAGTACCGCGATGATTAGGCACATACGGTTGTAATCAATGCCGTTTGTGGTGCGCCGAGGGGTGGGGAAAGCGGTTGCCGTGACCAGTGCTTGGATTTCGGCAATCAGAGGGCGCGTTCCTTCCAGCGTGCATACGGCACAGTTTCCCGATATGTTGCGCGGACGTCCCGCAAGCAGCATTTCAGATGGGTTTTCAACCTCAAGCAGTCCCTTGTCGCTCATTTCAAAGACACCGATCTCGTTGGTAGATCCATAGCGGTTCTTGATCGCGCGGATAATGCGGTATGCCTGCTGACGCTCTCCCTCAAAATAAAGGACGGCGTCAACCATGTGTTCCAGCACCTTCGGTCCTGCGATACTGCCTTCCTTGTTCACGTGACCAACCATGATGACCGAAATGCCGTCTGTTTTTGCCTTGTTGATAAAGGAAAGCGCGGTCTCCTTGACCTGGGTTACACTTCCCGGCGTGGAGTTGACAGCAGAGGAATAAACGGTTTGGATGGAATCTACAATGATTACGTCGGGCTTGATTTTATCAATTTCCTGTAAGATCTTCTCGATGTTTGTTTCTGTCAGAATAAAAAGATTGTCTCCGACGATCCCGAGACGCTTTGCGCGGAGTTTGAGCTGACCGCCCGACTCCTCTCCCGACACGTAAAGAACGCGCCGCGTTGTACCAAGAGAGTCACAAATTTGCATCAGAAGGGTGGATTTTCCAATGCCGGGCTCACCGGAGAGCAGAACAACTGACCCATGAACCAATCCACCGCCAAGAACGCGATCAAGCTCGTTCAGCCCTGTGTTTTGACGCATATATTCGGGAATCTCCAATGCCTGAAATCCAACCGCGTGATTGTCGCCGGAGGGGATCATGCTGATCCGTTTGGGCGTCGACGCGGCAGGGGTTATCTCCTCAACATCCTCGGTAAAGGAATTCCATGCGCCGCATTTCGGACATTTTCCCATCCATTTCGGCGCTTTATATTCGCATTCGGTACAAATATAGAATGTTTTCAGTCCCTTCACACGATCGTCCTCCGCATCATTTGTTTTCACCTATCATTATATCTCAAATAATGCCGAAAATCAAGAACTTGTTGCAATTTCAGAGGATATTTTCATCATTCCGTCGGAAATTGCAAGGAAAAGCAAAAATGCAAGCTTGTTTTGATATTCCTCGCTTGCCAAAAGGGATGCCTCCTCGGGATTTGAGAGAAAGCCGCACTCGACGAGAATCGCAGGACAGGTCAAGTGATGAAGCAGGTAAATCGAGGAGGTGGCAGCCTTGACGCGTCGATTGTTCTCCGGCTGTAGCTGATCTGCAGTAAATTGCTGCACAGACTGCGCAAGCGTAAGAGAGGAGGAATTGTTAGTTGAATACCAAACCTGCAGTCCCTTGTACTGTGTTTGAGGAAAGGCGTTCATATGGATGCTAATGAAAATGGCGTTTGGTGTTTCTTCGGCGATTTTTCGGCGCGCTGCAAGGTCGAGAGCCTTCTTTTTGCCGCGATAATCTACGGTTTTGTCATATAGCAGGATGTCCTCGGAACGCGTCAAAACAACATGCACGCCATTCGCGACCAAGAGATCACGCAGAGACATCGTAATTGCAAGATTGATCTCCTTTTCCAGTTCACCCGATGTGCTTGATGCACCGCCGTCCTCTCCGCCGTGTCCTGCATCGAGAACAATCGTATAATCTTGAGGAGAATTGGTTGCCGATGGAGCTGCGAGAGAGGTCTGGAATTTGGAAGAGGATAGCGAAAATACCCCTGAAATACCGCAAAAGAGTAAAAATAATGCCATTACGCGAATCCATTTCATCTTCATATGCCCGCCTCGCTTTCAGTCTATCGTATTCGATGAAAAGGGGGGATATGATAAAAACACCGCTTGAAGACGGTAAAATCAGTCTCAAACGGTGCTTTTTTTTGTCAGGGAATCGACAACGGCGGAGCGGAGGATTCCTTTTTCATCAAAGGCTTTCTTTTCCGAGCCGATCAGTTGATAGGTTTCGTGTCCTTTGCCGGCTAATACCAAAATTTCACCCTGTCCAAGGATCCCAACGCCATAACGGATTGCTTCCTCGCGGTCGGCAAAACAGGCATACGGTGTTTGATGAGATTTGACCACCGCGGCAATTTCATCAAGGATCTTCTCGGGATCCTCATTCCCGGGGTTGTCAGAGGTCAGAATACAGAAATCGGACAGTTCAGCGGCGGCATCCCCCAGCTCGTGGCGGCGTATTTCGGTTCGATCTCCCACAGATCCAAACAAGCAAATGAGGCGTTTGGGAGAGAAAACACGTAGATTTTGAAGCAAATGCCGCAGGCTTGCTCCGTTGTGTGCATAGTCAATGATCGCGATGCCGCCACTCTCAAGGGGCACCACCTCCGATCGCCCCGGAACAGCAATGTCAGCCAATGCTTTTGCGGCATTTTCCATGGAAATGCAGAAGCATTCCGCCGCAACCGCCGCCGCAAAGGAGGCGTTCTGCGCATTGAAGTCTCCGATGAGCGGAATGGTGAAGGGCGTTTCCTTTCCGCCGTGGGAGAGGGAGAAGGCTACGCCGAGGGAATCTTTCCCCATAATTGGTGTGACGTCGCTTCGAATATAGTCAGCATCTGCAAGGAATGCACAGGAAAGGAGCCGTGCCGATGAATCTCGGATCATATCGAATGCGTGCGGATCATCGGCATTGTATAGCACCTTGTCTGTCTGAAAATCGGTAAACAACCGATGTTTGCAGGCTTTGTAATGTGCAAAGTCGGGATGCTCCCCCTCACCGATATGATCTACAAAGAGATTGGTGAAGATGCAACAGGAGAATCTGATTCCATCTGCACGATGCTGGTACAGTGCTTGAGAGGAAACCTCCAAAACAACCGCGCGACAGCCTGCGTGGTGCATTTCATTCAGTGCTTTTTGCAGGGTAATCGCATCAGGGGTGGTGTTTTTCGATTCAATATAGCGTGTTCCAAAAGCGATCCCGTTTGTTCCGATATAGCCGCAGGGAATGCCGTTTTTCTCTAAAATGTGACGGATCATGTAGGCAACCGTGGTTTTTCCCTTGGTTCCGGTAATGCCGATGACATCGAGCTGACGGGAGGGATTCCCATAAAAGTGGCAAGCCAATGTGGCAAGTGAGCGGCGCGAGTCCTCAACGGTCAGAATCAAGGCATCGTCCGGGAGTGAGACCTCGTCTTGCGTGAGAAATACGCGGCAGCCGCGCTTGTACGCGTCAGTCGCGTAGCGGTGTCCATCAAATTTCTGCCCCTTGACGCAAACAAATAACGAGTGCGCGTCACATTCTCTTGAATTTTCTGTGATCGCGGTGATTTCAAGGCTTGGGATGCGTTTTGGCGGATTTGGAAGGCATGAAAGGAGATCCTTGAGTGTCATACCGTCTCCTCCTGCATACAATCAAACGAATCGGGGAACCCGATCGGCGTTTTGTTGCACGCGATGATCGTACGGTATGCCAATACCTCCATGGAATCCACATATACATCGCTATCCAGTCCCATCTTGCGAAGCAGGGAAAGCTCGGTACAGCCAAGCACCAGACACTCACAGCCTCGGTCAATAAGAGACCCGGAGATCTGTGAAAAAACAGACAGATCCACAGATTTGTTCTGCTTGATCGCGTCGTAGATGATCCTTGAGATCTGTTCCTGCTCCTTTTCATCGGGGGTTAAGCATTCGATTTTGTGTTTTTTGCAAAGGCGGTGATAGGACTCGGATTTCACAGTCCCCTCGGTTGCAAGCAGTCCAAAGGTTTTGATGTTTCTTTTTTTGAGGTAGAGAACGGTTTCCTCGATGATGTTCAGGATCGGAACACTTACAATCTCAGTCAATCCGTCGTAAAAATAATGTGCGGTATTGCAGGGAATGACAAGGAGATTCGCGCCCGCATCAATCAAACGGCGTGCTTCCGCTTGCATAATGGGGAGAGGGCTTTCACACGATTTTCCAAGGATATACGCAGTTCTGTCCGGAGTAGAGGCGCGACTGCTGATCAACATATCAATATGGTCGGCATCGCAGTTTGCCAGGGTATGCGACGTAAGCATCTCGCAAAAATAGAAGGTGGACATGGGGCCAAGACCGCCGATTACTCCTAAAAGATAATTCGATTTCATTTTTGCGTTCCTCCTTTCCCGTCGTCATAGCCATACCAAACCTCTTCCATCTCATCTGAATCGGCAATCACAAAGAATCGCTCCAAGGATTCACGATTTCGCCAGATAAAGTTGGCATAGTCCTCGGTGCAGGGAATCAGATAGAGGATCAGATCGGCATTTCCAAGCTGCTTGGCATAGTCCTTGAGTGCCGTCAGCATCAGATGATCTCCTGCGTGGTGTCTTACGAAATGATATTTCATACAAAGGGAGATGCGTGCCTGCAGGGAAAGGCGATCCCCAAAAACATGGGATATCGTGCCGTATTTTTTAAAATACCGCCGGGCGGTTCTCGCTGTCTCGGGGGAGGTGCCCAAAAGCACGGGAACCAGCTCACCGGATAGCAAATCGTCTTGAATAAAATCCACAGCCTGTCTCCTTTGTAGGAATTGACTTTATTATAGCATACTTTTATGGAAAAGAAAAGAGGAGTTTCAAAACTTTCATTTAATTTTTCAAAAACACGCAAAAGACTTGCTTTTTACTCTTTTTTTGTATATAATATAGGAAGCAAGATCACAAATAAGGAACGGGTTTATGAAGAAAGAAAAGATTTATCGTGTGTTCTCGCACTTGCCGGAACTGATCACGGAGCGCTTAACCCTGCGCAAGCTTTTAGTGACCGATTCCAGAGATATGTACGAGTATGCCAGCAGAAACGACGTCACGAGATATCTCACCTGGCATCCGCATCCCGACAGTGCCTATACCAGAGAGTATCTTGAATATCTCGGTGGACGGTACTCCGCGGGAATGTATTATGACTGGGCGGTTGTGTATGAGCCTGACTGCAAAATGGTTGGCACCTGTGGGTTTACCGCCTTCAATACGGTTTCGGACAGCGCAGAGGTTGGCTACGTCATCAACCCTGACTACTGGGGCCGTGGGATCGCCAGCGAGGCGCTGGAGAGAGTGCTGCAGTTTGGTTTTGAGGAACTGAAGCTACATCGGATCGAAGCGAAATTCATGTATGAAAACGAGCGATCGCGCAGTGTCATGGAGCGTGTCGGCATGACCTTTGAGGGCTATCACAGAGAAGCGATGCTGGTCAAGGGCGTCTATATTACCTATGGTGTGTGCTCAATTTTGGCATCCGAATGGGAGGCTCGGAAAAAGGAAGGAAATTTAGCGAAAAACAAGTGAAAAGTCCTTTACAAAAAGTCTTTTTTGTGATAAAATGAAACATATGCAACGTGCACCGGAAAGGGGGATGTCAGATGCTTGGAGGTTTCACTTCCAACGAGCAATATTATCGCAGAATGATCTCTTCCATCGGTGTCTCGATGCTCGCACTTTGGATCCTTTTGAATGGAATCGGGATGCTTCTGCCGAGTGCCGAAGCTCTTGTTTCTGTGATGATTTCATCCGATGTTTGGGTGGATATCATCAATCAGTTGCTCTACGGCTTGCTCTATTTTCTTGCCTTTACGATTCCGGTGTTCGTGCTCAAAGCAATGATTGGTCGGCAAGGGGACGTTTATTATGAGACCAAAACTGATCTCCGACTGTCTGCGTATCTTCCCGCAATCGTGCTTGGCGGAATCTTTTTGATTTTTGTTCAATCCACGCTGAATGCGGCATTAGTGAGTATTTTTCAGTATGCTTCCTTTTCGGAGGAGGTGATTTGGGGGACAGAAACGATCGTCGGATACGGCGTTGTCCTGAGGTTTATCGTGATGGCGCTCATTCCTGCGTTTTGCGAGGAATTTCTCTTTCGCGGAGCAATTCTGACTAATCTGCTTCCGTTTGGCAGAACCAACGCCATTGTCATCAGCTCTTTGTTGTTTGCCATCATGCATCAAAATGCCGAGCAGGTCCTATATGCCTTTGCAGCAGGCGCTCTCCTTGGTGTGGTATATGAGCGTACGGGGAGCATTTGGAATTGCGTTTTTTTGCACTTGATGAATAACTTTTCCTCGATCGTGATGAGTATTCTTCCGCAAAGGCTTCACCGTGATGCGGAAATCGGAACGATCATGGCGTCCTTGCTCCTATTCCTTGTGTGCGGAGGCTGTGTGGTGCTTTTGATAAGGTTTCTTTCGCCCCCAAGAAAGCAATTTGAGCAGGGAATTTTCAACAAATCCTTCCCGGCAACCGATTCCTATGCTGCTTGCAAATTGGCTTCGGGAAGATGTGTGTCTCTGTTTTTCTCTTTTCCCATGGTTCTGTTTTTTCTCTTGTCTGCGTCGCAGATGATAACCCTCATATGGATGGCGGTGGTATTTCAGTATGCGTGATGACGAAAAATGGATGAAAATTGCACTCGCGGAGGCAGAGTGCGCGGCCGAGGAGGGAGAGATCCCCGTGGGCGCAGTCGTTGTCGATGGCAACGGGGAGGTTCTATCTCGCACGCATAACCTCTGTGAGGTGCACGGCTTGCCCACGCACCATGCCGAGATTTTGGCGGTCGAGGCAGCGTGCAAAGAAAAGGGAACTTGGAGGCTGTCAGACTGTACGGTGTACATCACCTTGGAGCCATGTCCGATGTGCATGGGCGCGATGATCCATGCAAGGGTGAAGCGGATCGTGTTCGGTGCGCCCGATCCAAGAGCGGGAGCTTGCGGCAGTTTGATTGATTTTTCCGACTATCCGATGGAATCCTCTCCTGAAATTTTGGGCGGTGTGCTTGCCGAGGACTGTATTGCGCCGATCCGCTCGTTTTTTAAACGAGCAAGAAAAAAGTAAATTATTTATTTTCAAGAACGCACTTGAAAAGAAAGGTAATAAATCCATGTCTAATGTTATGATTCCCGAGGGGTATCGTTCTTTTCTTACACTCCGTCAGACGGAGTATGCAATCAAAAAGGTCAAGGATTTCTTTGAGAGAGATCTTGCGACCGAGCTGAATCTGATCCGTGTTTCCGCACCGTTGTTTGTCAACCCGAATAGCGGACTCAACGATGATCTGAACGGCGTGGAACGTCCTGTCGGATTTGATCTGTTGTCGGGGGATCGTTTGGAGATCGTTCACTCCCTGGCAAAATGGAAGCGGTACGCACTCAAGCAATATGATTTTGCTCCCGGAGAGGGGCTGTATACCGATATGAATGCGATCCGCCGTGATGAGGAGACAGACAATATCCATTCGATGTTTGTTGACCAGTGGGACTGGGAGAAAATTATCACAAAGGATCAACGCACCGAGGAAACACTCAAGAAAACCGTTTCTTGTATCTATGATGCACTTCGTCATACCGAGCAGTACATCGTAAACGAGTATTCTTTTATCGGCAAGCTTTTGCCGGACGAGATCACATTTATCACATCTCAAGAGCTGGAGGATCGTTGGGGAGACCTGACACCGAAGGAGCGTGAATACCGCGCGGCAAAGGAATACGGAGCCATTTTTCTGATGCAGATCGGGGATGCGCTGAAGAGCGGAAAGCCGCATGACGGCAGAGCCCCTGACTATGATGATTGGACCTTGAACGGAGACATCATTGTGTATTATCCAGTGCTCGACATCGCGCTTGAGCTTTCCTCCATGGGAATCCGAGTTGATGAGGATGCACTGCGCCGTCAGCTGGCGATTCGCAGATGCGAGGATCGGGCAGAGCTTCCTTTCCATCGCGCACTATTGAATGGGGAGCTTCCTTACACCATTGGCGGAGGAATCGGACAATCCCGTATGTGTATGTTCTTTTTGAGAAAAGCACATATCGGAGAGGTACAATCCTCCTTCTGGTCAGAAGAGGAGCAACGAATCTGCCGCGAAAACGGCGTTCACTTACTGTAAAAAAAGAAAAGGAGTTGAGAGATATGAAACCGAAAGCATTGAAAAACATCTTGCTGATAGCGGTTATCCTCTCAACTCTTTTTCTGCTTTTTGGATGCGGAGATCGACAAAGTGAGATTCCGGAGCCGAAGCATCTCGTATGGGCGATTGGATCGCCCCTGCCGCAGGCATCGGATTTCTTTGATACGCTTGCTGAGGGAGCAACGGTGGAGTTTGCCGATGAGAACCCGTACGGGCAGCTTGGGAGCGGAGAAAATCGCATTTCCTTGATTTATCGCCCGCAAAAAGGTAGAAAACGCAAACTGGAGGCCAGTCTGACGCTGGTGGATGACCGCGAGAAGCCTGTGATTTCCGGAGCGCGAGATCTGATGGCATATGTGGGAGACACTGCTGTGGCATATTATACAGGTGTCTCTGTCTCGGATAATTGCGGAGGAAATCTCACCCTTCGGGCGGATTATGCTGCTGTGGATCTGACGCAGGAGGGCGTATACCCCGTCACTTATTATGCAACCGATCACGTAGGAAACGTTTCGATGACAGAGGTTTATCTCCATGTGTACAAGGAGGAGATCACCTTGGAGATGCTTTATGCCGAGATTGATCCCATTATCGTGCAAAAGGGGTGGGCATATCTTTCGAAGGCAGAACAGGCAAAGGCGATCTTTTGGTATGTGCACACCGAGGCGGGGATCAGCTATGTTGACACCTCGGACAAGACAGACTGGGTGCGGGAGGCATATCTCTGCCAAAAGAATCGAAAAGGCGATTGCTTTAGCTATTTCGCCCTGTCAAAAGCGTTTTTTGAGAGACTGGGAATTGAAAATTTGGATGTGCAGCGTCTGCCCGGATTTACCGATGACACGCATTACTGGTCGATGATTAACATCGCAAATAAGGGTGAGACACCGCGCTGGTATCACTACGATGCAACCAGAGTCCGAGACGTTAGTTATAGCAGTGCGTTGTTGACTGATGCTCAGGTTCAGATTTTCAGCGAACAAAGACCGTATTTCTATTACTATGATACTTCCAAGTATCCGACCTCTGCGACCGAGATTCTGATCCAGCGCCCCGATCTAACGTAAAGGAGAAGCAAAATGCCAATCCAGACTAATATTTTGCAATATCTCGAGCAGACTGCTCCGAGAGTGCCTGATAAAATTGCATATTCGGACGGAACCGACTCCATTACCTTTGAGGCACTTTGGAAAAGTGCAAGGTCGATCGGAAGTGCGCTCCTGCGAAGGGGCTATTCCAAGGAGCCCATCGCCATTCTCATGGAAAAGCACCCCCGTGTTCCTGCGGCGTTTTTTGGAACGGTTTATGCAGGCTGTTTCTACGTGCCGCTTGATTCCTCGATGCCCATCCACCGCATGGAGGTGATTTTGGAGCAGGTTGGCGCGAAAGCGATGATTATTGACGAAAAGAACCAAAAGCGTGCAGAGGAGCTGTCTTTTAAAGGGAAAATATTCTCCTATGACTCGTTGGCTGTAGAGGAGACGGATGAAGTGGCTCTCAAGGCTGTTCGTCAGCATCAGCTGGATGTTGACCCAATCTATATTGTCTTCACGTCCGGTTCAACAGGCATCCCTAAAGGGGTTGTAGCTTGCCACCGATCGGTGATCGATTACGTGGAGGCCTTGTCGGATGCGCTGGAATTTTCCGAGGATAGCGTGTTTGCTAATCAAACACCTCTCTTTTTTGACGCTCCCCTCAAGGAACTGATGCCGGTCATTAAATTTGGTGCCACCGCGTATTTTGTTCCGAAAATGCTCTTTATGTTCCCGATGAAGCTCTGCGATTTTCTCAATGCGCATCAGATCAATACCGTTTGTTGGGTGGTATCCGCCCTTACGATGATCTCTTCAACCGGAACGCTTGAAAAGAATCCGCCCAAGCACCTTAAAACCGTTGCGTTTGGCAGCGAGGTGTTTCCGACCGCACAGTACCGTATGTGGCGTGATGCGCTCCCAACGGCAACCTTCTACAATCTCTACGGCCCCACAGAGGCAACGGGAATGTCATGCTGGTGGCGGGCAGACCGCGAGCTTGCCGAGAATGAGCCTATCCCGATCGGAGTTCCTTTCCCAAACACGGGTCTCATGCTGATCAAAGAGAACGGCGAGGAGGCGGTAGGAGACGAAGAAGGGGAGATCTACCTTCGCGGCACCTGCGTGACGCTGGGGTATTTTAAAAATCCCGAGAAGACGGCAGAGGCTTTTGTTCAGAACCCCTTGAACAAAAATTACCCCGAGCTCGTCTACCGAACCGGAGATCTTGCAAGATATAACGCCCACGGAGAGTTGGTCTTTGTCTCGCGGAAGGATGCACAGATCAAGCATATGGGGCATCGGATCGAGCTTGGTGAGATCGAAGCGGCAGCAGACCGATTTGAGGGGATCGACCGCTCGTGCTGTGTTTACGATCACGAGAAAAAGCGAATTGTTTTGTTTTTTGTCGGACAGGCAGAAACGACGGAATTGATTTCTTTTCTCAAGGGCTACTTGCCGAGATATATGATTCCTGCGGAATGCTGTGCGCTTGATCGGATGCCGCTTACGCCAAACGGCAAAATCGACCGCAAACATCTGCAAAAGACAGCGGAAACCTCGCGTTTTCCGCAGTAAAAAGGCACTTTTTTTCGAAAAATCATAAAAAAACGAAAAAGAACTTGATTTTTCTCTTTAAATAGTATATAATATGAAGTGTTGAAAAAGGTAAAAAATTCAGGAGGATTTATCATGCTCGTTTCTGCAAAAGAGATGCTTCAAAAAGCAAAAGCCGGCCATTATGCAGTCGGTCAGTTCAACAGCAACAACCTGGAGTGGACTAAGGCCATTCTGCTCACCGCACAGGAGAACAATTCTCCCGTTATCCTCGGCGTTTCTGAGGGTGCAGGAAAGTATATGTGCGGCTTCAAGACCGTAACCGAGATGGTTAAGGGAATGATCGACGAACTCAAGATCACCGTTCCCGTAGCGCTTCACCTCGACCACGGAAGCTATGACGGATGCTACAAGTGCATCGAAGCAGGCTTTTCTTCCATCATGTTCGACGGTTCTCACTATCCGATCGCCGAGAACGTTGAGAAGACCAAGGAGCTTGTAAAGGTTTGCGAGGAAAAGGGTCTGTCTCTTGAGGCAGAGGTTGGTTCTATCGGCGGTGAAGAGGACGGCGTCGTTGGAATGGGCGAGTGCGCTGATCCCTATGAGTGCAAGATGATTGCAGATCTTGGCGTTACCATGCTGGCTGCAGGAATCGGTAACATCCACGGTAAGTATCCCGCAAACTGGGCAGGTCTGTCCTTTGAGACCCTCGCTGCAGTTTCCGAGAAGGTTGGAGATATGCCCCTGGTTCTGCACGGCGGAACGGGTATCCCTGAGGATATGATTAAGAAGGCAATTTCCCTTGGCGTTTCCAAGATCAACGTAAACACCGAGTGCCAGCTCGCATTCGCTGCTGCAACTCGCGCATACGTTGAGGCAGGCAAGGATCTCCAGGGCAAGGGCTTTGACCCCAGAAAGCTTCTCGCTCCCGGCTTTGAGGCAATTAAGGCAACCGTTAAGGAGAAGATGGAGCTCTTCGGTTCTATTAACAAGGCTTAATTTAAAATCCAATAGAAAAGGCTGAAGCAATTTGCTTCATCCTTTTCTATTGTAAGTTTTGATCAACTTCTGAGTTCAAGTCCCATCTTGAACTTCAGATCATTGAGAATCTTCTTGGAGACCTTATCGGCTTCCTCGACCGTCAGGGTGCGATCCTCTGCACGGAGGGTGACACGGAGAGAAACGGATTTCTTTCCTTCACCAACCTGCGCTCCGCGGTAGATGTCAAAGAGGGCAACCTTTTCCACCAGCTTGCCGCCTGCCTTTGCCATAACAGCCTCAATCGCGCCAACCTCCATCTCCTCGTCACAAACAAAGGAGAAGTCACGGGTAGTTGCAGGGTATTTCGGGAGCGGACGGTATTCCTTTTCGGTGTTTGCGCGTGCAAACAATTCGTCAAAGTAGATTTCAGCCACGTAAACGGGGATATCCAGTCCGTAGTTCGCAGTCATGCGAGGATCTGCCTGGCCGAAAATCGCCAGCTCGGTTCCATCCTCAGAGAAGATCTTTGCACATCTTCCGGGATGATATGCAGGATGCTCGCTGTAGGATGCAATCGTGGTTTTAATACCTGCAAAGCTCATGATCGCCTCGCAAATACCCTTGAGGGCGTAGAAATCCACGTTTCCGTACATTCCAATGGTCAGAACCTGCTTCTCATCGGGAAGCTCGTTGACGCTCTCCTTGGGCAGATATACGGTCGCAAGCTCAAAGAGCTTTACGTTATCGTTGTTGAAGTTCTTGTTTCTTGCGACGATCTCCATCATGGAGGGGAGAGCGACCGTGCGCATCACGCTCGTGTCCTCGCCCAAGGGGTTAGAGATCACGACAGAGCGGCGGAGCGAAGAGTCCTGCGGCATACGAACCTTGTCGTAATACTTGGGACTGATGAAGGAGAATGTGTGGATCTCGGAGAGGCCCGCACCGATCAGGAGGTTATCCAGATCGACGATGAACTGCTGTTTTTCGCTTCTTCCGCCCAGCGTGGTTTCGGCGTTCATACGAGATGCCTCGATCTTATTGTATCCGTAAATACGAACGACTTCCTCTGCAATATCGTTCATGCAGGCAAGATCTGCACGGTAGGAGGGAACTGTGATCGTGTTGTTCTCCAGCTTGCAGCCAAGACCGATCAAGGTCTGAATCATGTTATCGGTGGGAATCTTTGTGCCGAGGAATTCATTGTAGCGGTCGGGGGTGAAGGGAAGAACAGTAGGCGCAACAGGCGCAGGATATACGTCCAAAATGCCGTCCACTACGTCGCCGGCGCCCAAAAGCTCTACCAGCTCACAAGCGCGCTCAAGTCCTGCCATGCAGTTTTCGGGATCAAGTCCCTTCTCAAAGCGTGCGGAGGATTCGGTTCTCATGCCGTTCTTCTTTGCGGTCACACGAACCGATGCACCGTTGAAGCAAGCCGATTCAAAGACAACGGTAGCGGTATCTTCGGTGATTTCGGAGTTTGCGCCGCCCATAACACCTGCCAAAGCGCAAGCCTTCTTTTCATCAGCAATAACCAGCATGGTGTTGTCCAGAACATGGTCGATATCATCAAGGGAACGGAAGGTCTCGCCGTTCTCAGCTCTGCGAACGTTGATAGAAGAGCCGTCCAGGCACTTGTAATCGAATGCGTGCATGGGCTGACCATATTCAAGCATCACGTAGTTGGTAATGTCAACGATGTTGTTGATGGGACGGACGCCGGATGCGCGCAGACGCATTCTCATCCAAAGAGGAGAGGGGGCGATTTTGACGTTCTTCACCACTCTCGCGCAATAACGGGAGCAGAGATCAGGTGCGGAAATTTCAACGCTGAGGTGATTTTCCACGCGGTCGCCGTCGTTGCAGCCCTTGACAACAGGAGTGGGAATGTTCAATTCTTTTTCAAAAGAGACAGCAGATTCACGCGCCAAACCGATGACAGAGAGGCAGTCGGGGCGGTTGGAGGTGATCTCAAACTCCACAACGGAGTCGGAAAGCATCAGCGCCTCGCGAATATCCATGCCAAGCTTGTCGCTATAGCTTTCGTCCAAAATGAGGATGCCATCCTCAGCAGCACCAGGCATATCGTGAGTAGTCAGCTTTAATTCGCCAATGGAGCAGAGCATTCCGTTCGACTCAACGCCGCGCAGCTTGCCTGCCTTGATCACGATGCCGTCAGGGAGCTTTGCAACGGGAAGCGCTGCGGGAACAAGCGCTCCCTCGAATACGTTTTGCGCACCGGTTACGATCTGAATGTCGTGTCCGTGTTTTTCTCCTGCATCCACGCGGCAGATCCACATATGATCGGAATCGGGGTGCTTTTCCATGTGTGTGACCTTTGCCACAACCACGTTTTCGATGTCCTCTCCGAGAACCTCAAATCCTTCTACCTTGGAACCGGTAGCGGTCATGCGATCACAGTACGTTTGATTATCAATATCGCTCGTATTTACAAAATCAGAGAGCCAATTTCTTGAAAGATTCATTTTCCTACCTCCCTCATATCAGAATTGCTCCAGAAAACGCTGATCGTTTTCATAGAACAGACGAATATCGTCCACACTGTATGCCTTCATAGCAATTCTTTCGATTCCAAGACCGAAAGCAAATCCGGAATATTCCTCGGGATCGATTCCGCAGTTGGAGAGAACGAAGGGGTGAACCATGCCGGCTCCCAAAATTTCAATCCAGCCCTCGCCCTTGCAGAGTCTGCAGCCCTTTCCACCACAAACGTAGCAGGAAACGTCTACCTCGGCAGAAGGCTCGGTGAAGGGGAAGTGATGGGGGCGGAAACGAATGCGAGTGGATTCGCCAAACATCTTCTTTGCAAAGATCTCCAGCGTTCCCTTGAGATCACCCATGGTAATTCCCTTGTCCACAACCAGTCCCTCCAGTTGATGGAAGAGGGGAGAGTGCGTGGAATCAAGTGCATCGGAACGGTAAACACGGCCGGGAGAGATGATGCGGATGGGGGGCTTCATGTGCTCCATGGTTCGAACCTGTACAGGAGAGGTCTGCGAACGGAGAAGAATGTTGTCGCTGATATAGAAGGTGTCCTGTGTGTCTCTTGCAGGGTGATTTTCCGGAATGTTGAGCGCCTGGAAGTTGTAGTAATCCAGCTCAACCTCGGGACCTTCTACGATGGAGAATCCCATGCCGATAAAAATGTCCTCAAGATGGCGTTGTACCTGGGTCAGAGGATGGATATGACCGCTTGCAATGGGAGTCGCAGGCATCGTCACGTCCAGTTTCTCGTCCTTTAACTGCTTTTCAAGCGCTGCTGCTTGTGCCAGCTTTGCTTTTTGTGCGATCGCTTCCTCGATTTGCGCGCGAATTTCATTTGCGAGCTGACCGACCAACGGACGCTCCTCGGGAGACAATGCTCCCATGCCGCGCAAAACTGCCGTCAGTTCTCCTTTTTTTCCGAGATATTTGATTTTGATTTGTTCAAGATTTGCATCGTCGGCGTTGATCTGCGCCAGCGCGCTCTCCTTGATTTGCTCAAGCTTTTCTCTCATTTTTATATCCTTTCTGAATAAGATTCAAAATAAAAAAGCCCCGTCCCAATGTCAGGACGAGACGCAATGCACCCCGCGGTACCACCCGAGTTTTCGGCAAAAAAAGCCAACACTTTTTTCGGCGGATAACGGTGCCGGGCCGTACCAAACTACTTTGGATTCATTCGGTATGCTCCGAAGGGAAATGCGTCCTCTGCCGGATATACATCGGTTTCAGCCTTGCCGACGCTCTCTGGAATATCTTTTTGCAGAATTGCTGACTTCATCATCGCATGATGATATATTATAACATAAAGGTAGAATTTTTTCAATAGGTTTCTTAAAAAATATTTGATTTGTTTCAAAAAAATCTTCCCCTGCATGGTGCAGGGGAAGATGGAAGTGTTTTGGAATCAGCCTTCTATTTCGTCCCACTTAATGTCGGGGAAGGATTTGAAGATGGATTCTGTCTTTTCGGTCTCGCTGTTGTAGTAAACGTACTTCTTGTACTTCTTAAGCTTCGTCTTCTGGAAGGTTGCAGGTACATAGTAGGTCGCACGTACTCTGGAAAGATCCTTGTGAATCAGAACTGCGTTCTGGTTGTAGACAACGGGGATCACAGGGAGATCCTCCATCAGAATTTCCTCAGCCTTGTGGAGCAGGGTAGATTTCTGCTTGCTCCAGTCAGATTCCTTGGTAGAGGGGGTAATGCCGTTTGCAGCATAGATCTCCTCGATCTCGTTCTTCAAGGTCTTCTTGCTGGTTCCATTCTTAACAGCATCCAGTGCAGCGACTGCAGTATCTGCAGCAGTCAACGCTTCAGTAGCAGAGCCAATGATACCGGTTGCACCATTGATTACCGCATCAAGTGCTTCATTGTAAGCTGTGGTAGCATTATCAAGCTTTGTTTTTGCTGCAGCTACTTCATCTGCAGTAGCCTTTCCGTTTTTCTCATCATTTATGACCTTATTGTAGTTCTGGTTCTCTTTGGTCAAGGTGTCGGTGGCATCCTTCAGCGTTTTAACTGCCTTTTCAAGATCTGCAATCTTGTTTTGAGCGGTAGAAGCAGCAGCCGCGACGCTATCACATGCATTTTGTGCAGCGGTCGTCAAATCTTTAGATGCACTTGCAGATACAACATCCTTGCTTGCCAGCTTACCTGCAACGAGGAGTGCAGATAACTGCTCGCTGAGGAACTCGGGAACTTTCGCGAGTGTGTCATATCTTTCAACATTGTCAGCAATTTCTTTTACTGCACCCAGCACTTTCGCTTCTGCATCAAGAGCAGTCTTAACCGCAGCCGCAGAGGTTTCAAGCTTTCTCTTTGTTGCGTTTGCAGACATCTCGTAAGGCTTGGTGTTCAAATGTGTGGAGAGATAATCGGATCCAGACGTATCAACAGAGGCAAAATAGGGAATATAGTAGATAGCCTCCATCATGATATTGTATCGAACGCTATTGTATCCCGTGATGTGCGTATCGTACTCGTACACCTCACCAACGGCATCTGCATAGATTCCACCGGAGAATGCGTAAGCATAGTTGGAAAGCATGGAGTAAGCATCTGCAGTGAAGGCGTTGATGTCCAGTGCGATTGCTTCAAACTTTCCGAGCTGAACTGCTTCTACAAACAGATCATCGCACAAATCGGTCGGAACGCTCTCGTACTGAACGGAGTAGTCATTGTTCTCGATCGGGTAAACCAGCTCGGGTTCAACATCAAATCCAAGTTCTGCCCAAGAAGCGCAGATCATCTTGACCATCTCAACGTGAACCTCATCATGCGCTGCAACCTTTACGGTGAAGGAATACTTGGAGGGCTTGATTCCTGCCGAGGAGAGCAGACTCTTTGCTTCCTCAACGTTTGCGGAGGTTGCAAGCAATGCGGTTGCCTGCTTGCTGGTGCGGAACTCATCCTTTCTTCCGGTATCAAAGACGCCGTTGGGGACGAATGCGTTTGCCGCTTCCGCAAAAACAACAGCCTTAGCGATTGCATCGCGGTCGATCGCCAAGGAGAGTGCCTTGCGAACGGTAGGATTTGCAAACAGATAGGTTCCGGTTCCGCCATCGCTGATGAGCGCGTTCTCATTCAACTGAACGGCAAAGGTGGAAAGCGCATTGGAAATCTCTGCTTCTTTCTTGATAAACTCTGCGTTATCGCCTGTACGGAGAGACAACGGAATGTTTCCAATGTAGAAAAGCTTTCCGTTCTTGTAGTCGTCCAGAATTTCTTCGTCGGTCTTGGTGCAATCCACAAGCAGGCGGTAGGGCTTTACAGACTTTGTGAGCTTGTCGCGTTCAAAGTCGCGATAGTAGCACTGATTGCGCTCCAGATAGAAGGTGGAGATCTTCTTTGCCTTGCTCGATTTTACAACAGTCTCTCCCAACTCGTTGACTGCATTGTCATCGGAAACATTCTTTCCGACTTCAGAGAAGATAAACTTACCAAGCTTGAAGGGGCCGCTGGTCGGCATCGTGCTGCCTTTCTTTGCCCAATCCTCGCCAAGAGAAAGGTAACGCTCATGGAGAGGTGCGGTTGCGATGCTTGTCAGATTCAGAAGGAATCGATCGTAATCAATCGGCTTTTCAAAGGAAACCTTTACAACGCGGTCTCCGACTGCCTCAACTCCCAGGGCATCAACGGTAATGTCACCCTCTTTAATGGCACGGGCATTCTTTACGTCGAAGAGAAGGGATGCAGCCTCATAATTGTTCCGGAAGTCAACCAGACGCTTCCAAGCGAACACGACGTGCTCGGCGGTGATCTGGTCCTTGGTGCTCCAGTATGCTTCCTTCAAGGTGAACTCGATGTAATATTCGTTTTTATCGGAATCTTCAATGATCTCGTAACTTTCGACCAAGGATTTTTTCACCTTGCCATTTTCATCGAGCTTGAACAATGTGTCATACATCAAACTCATAACGTTGACCGCATCGGTATTGTAGTAGATAGCCGCAGGGTCAAAGTCATAGATTTCATCCGTGAGATACATCGTGATGTATGCTCCGGGATCCTCGTTTTCACTTTTGCCACATCCGAAGAGAGGGGCACAGAGCATAACGAGACAGAGTGTTAGAGCCAAAATCCGCTTTGTCATAAGTTGAAAAGACCTCCTTGAACTAAGAAAAAATCTAAATCGGCACAAAAGCGCCATAACTTCTTATATATTATACAATATTTTCTATGAGATTTCAATACCTTCTGAAATATTTTGATGTATATTTTGTTAACAATTTTGACGTTACATCGCTTTAGATGAAAAAAGGAGTTCTCAAGATGAATCACTATTACAGGACAGATCTTGCAGCAGAGAGTCTCGAACAAATTAGCGGCAGCATGGACGGAGTGGAACATGCCACGCAAACCTTTGGCGGGTGTAAGATCCATCGAACGCTTATCTTTGGAGAGGAAGCGGCAGAGAAGCTTGGAAAACCGCTTGGGGAGTATATCACGGTTGAGTGTGGAAGCGTTCAGTATTTGGCACACGATGAAAGTGAGCGATTTGTTGAAATCCTTGCAGGGGAGCTTCACGGTTTGACCGCGCGCTTGCTGGGACGCGTGCGAGACTCAGAGCTATGTGTGCTTGCCGTCGGACTGGGAAATTCAGAATTGACGGCAGACGCCATCGGGCCAATGACGGTTTCAAAGCTCACTGCAACCAGGCATCTGAAGGAATATGAACCGGATCTGTATCTGGCGCTCGGGTGCTCCTCTCTGGCCATCCTTTCCCCGGGGGTGTTGGGGCAAACAGGGATTGAAACGTTGGAAATGATACGAAACGCGGCAGGTGCGGTCCATCCGGATCTGATTCTGGTTATTGATGCTCTGGCGGCAGGGTGCTGCGACCGACTTGCCACGACCGTTCAGCTTTCTAATGTTGGAATTGTGCCCGGAAGTGGGGTTGGGAACCATCGACGCGCGATCACGCAGGAGACGATTGGTGTTCCTGTGATTTCCATCGGTGTTCCGACTGTGGTAGAGTCCTCAACCCTGGTTTATGATGCTTTGAGAACCGCAAACATTGGCGAAACAGATGGCTTTTTACGAAAAGTGCTGGAAAACGGGCGCAGCTTTTTTGTTTCGCCTAAGGAAAGCGATGTTATTGTTTCGCATTTTTCCAAGCTGATTTCCAAGGCGATCGAGCTTGCTTTTGTCGGAGAGTTGCCCTTTTAAAGAGGAATGTTTTTCGTATTCTGCTCATATGATAGAGTGTTTGATCAAACCTCAAAAAGAGGAGGAACGGAATATGGAAAATACGCAAGGACAACTGACATCGCCACGCGAGGCCATTCATTTCGGTAAGGTTTACAAGCGGTCATTGACGCGTTTCTTTGCTTTTTTGACGTGTATTGCAATTTTGATCGCCGCTTTTGCCGCGAGCGGTGTGTGGTTTAACCGCAAAGGGTTGTTTGGAGGAGCAGAAGACGATCCTCCTACAAACAAGGAACAACTCCCCGGCGCGGGAATCACCGAAGATTCCGATGACGCCGCCGATCAGGCGGTTCCTATTCCGGAGGGGGCTACCTCGATCCTCTCCTTAGATCTGTCCTTTAAAGGCAATCAACTTTCAATGCTGCAGAACGAAACGGCGTATCGTCCCAATATTGATGAAATAAAAAACAAGCAGTCGATTACTGATTCAAACAGTAATGGACCGCTTGTTCTGATTTTGCACACACATGCGTCAGAAGCGTATCTGCCGCCGCAGACCTCGTATCTGACAGGGAATATAGGTCGTGAAATTTATTCAATCAATGAGGATCGGTCAGTAATTGCGGTTGGAACGGCCTTGTGCGATACATTAAATCAGAATGGTATTTTTGCAATTCAATGTATCGATCAACATGGAAAAAACGGAACACTTCAAAAATCTTATCAAGGCGCAGCCGCTTGCATAGAGGAATATCGGACGAAGTACCCGAGCATTCAATATGTAATAGACCTGCACCGAGACGGAATCGTGGGTGAAGATGGGGCACTCGTCCGAACCGTTACAAACTATGAGGGAACGGCTTACGGACAGGTCATGGCAGTTGTGGGAACCGACGGAAACGGGACGGAGTGTCCCAACTGGCAAACCAACCTTGCCTTGGCAATTCGTTTAAATGAGGGGCTTGAGCGCCTGGTAGAACAGGTCTGCCGTCCGATTTCTCTGCGAAACGCCTCCTATAATCAAGAACTTGCCCCCAACGCTCTGCTTCTTGAAATTGGTTCTGCAGGGAATTCGCAACAGGAAGCAATTCGTTCCGCCAAACTGGTTGGCATCGTTTTGTCTGAGCTGATCAAAGCGGATTGAGAAAACGAATCAGTTTCTTTCCAACCCCTTCAGACATAAAAACTCAGATGCAAGAAGGAGCGCAGCAACAGCAAGTCCGCCAAGCAGAGAAATCCGATTCTGCTGAATCCCGCCGGCAATTCCTACAATTCCAAGCAAGGACAGCGTTGCACCCATTGCCTTTGCCAGTCTGATTGCAGTGGCTCCGGTGAGTGTCTGATGGATGGATTTGATGCCCTCAATCCATTTATAGGATCGATTTTTTCTCTTAAATGCAGGCGCAGCGATTTGCTCATAAAAAGCGTCGTAAATTCCTGTACCGGAACAAATCCCTCTCGATATTTCATATGTCTTATTCATAATCACGCCTCCTAATACCAAAAGTGGAACTCTTATGGGTTTATTATAACAGACAAAAAGGCGAATGTCAATAGGTTTTTTCCAAAAAAAGAAAAAATATTTCAAAACCTATTTACAAACGCAAAATTGTGTGTTATAATAATACCACAAACGGAAAAAACGGAGGTTGAATCATGGAAACCTACATCGATCGAATCAAGAGTTTGAAAAGTCAGAAAAAGTTAACAAACGAGCTTTTATCCGAACGCTCGGGGATTCCTCTTGGAACGCTGAGCAAGCTGTTGGCGGGAATGAATGAATCCCCAAAACTTTCGAATATTGTAGCAATTTGCAATGCGCTCGAATGTTCTGTAGAGTATATCGTGACGGGAAATCCCGACAACACAAACAACTATACCTTGTCTGCTGACGAGATTGACTTTGTGGAGTCCTACAGACGTCTTGATCGCTGGGGACAGGAGCTTGTTGCGGCGGTTTTGGAAAAGGCATCCGAAAGAGTTGCGGAGCTTTCCGATTCTGTAACCGAAGGCGAGGATGATTCGGCATCTGTTGCCAATGCAAAAATTCTGCGCCCGATCAATCGCGTTGGAAGATATGTTGGCGAACGTGTGGCGGATAAAAAAAGAACGGTATTCTTGTACGATCTGCCTGTGTCTGCCGGCGTCGGCGTTTATCTGGATGATTCTCAAGCAGAGACGATCACCATCCCCGGAGGCGATCGAACGGCTGAGGCGGACTATGCTCTGCGGATCAGCGGAAACAGTATGGAGCCCAAGTATCACGACGGAGATATTCTGCTTGTACAGCACGCAGACAGTGTGGAAATTGGCGAATTGGGAATTTTCCTGCTTGACGGTTGCGGATTCTTCAAGCAGTATGGCGGTGACCGTTTGATCTCTCTCAACGAGGAATACGGACCGATCATGCTCAAGGATTTTTCCGACATCCAGTGCAAGGGGCGCGTGGTTGGTCGCTTGAGAAGAAAGTAAATTCAGTTGACAAACAAGAAGAAGGCTCTGCTAATGCAGAGCCTTCTTCTTGTTTGTTAAAGTATGAAAAGAGAAAAGAGCGTTAAAACGATCAAAAATGCAAAGTTGTAAGCAGAAAATAGGGCGATATATTTTCCGGCCTTCCCGGGGTTGTGGGAGGTATATTCACGGAAGGTGATCAGGCTTGCCAGCGAGGCGATCAATGTTCCTGTTCCGCCGATGTTCACGCCCAAAAGCAGACTGCGATAATCTCCCGTAAAGCGAGAAAGCAAGATGGCAGACGGAACGTTACTGATTACCTGGCAGGATCCGATGCTGACTAAAAGGGGATTTTTCTCCATCCACGCGGTCATCATTTGATTGATGAGAGGGATTCTTGACATATTTCCTGCAAAAATAAAGAAGCAGAAGAAGGTGAGCAAAAGGGGATAGTCTACCGCTTTCAAAGCCTTGCGGTCTGTCAGTCCAATTCCGATTGCGACCATGATCAGTCCGATCCAATAGGGAAGCACCCGAAAAACCATAATGATGGAAATGGCGAACAATGCAAGATAAAAGATTGTTCTCTTTGAGGGCAAACGGTTTGTTGTTTTCTCGGTGAGTTCAATCGAGCGAGCGGGGAAAAAGAGGCAGCATACTGTGATCAATGTGATCGCCAGAAGAAAAGCCGGGAGCATGATCTGCATAAATTCCACTGTAGGAATGTTGAAATAGGAGTATATGTAAAGGTTTTGCGGATTGCCAAAGGGGGTGAGCATTCCGCCAAGGTTTGCAGCGATGTTTTGCAGAATGAAGACAGGTGCCATATAGCGCTCGTTATCAGTCGCGTGCAGGACATAATATCCAAGCGGCAAAAAGGTCAGAAGTGCCATATCGTTTGCAATCAGCATTGAGCCGATGAATGTGATGTAGATCAGCGCGATGACTGCGACACGCAGGTTTCCGGTCAGGCTTACGATCTTGCGCGCTAAAATCGTGAAGAATCGAATGTTTTTCAGCGCGCAAACGACCGCAAGAACAGAAAAAAGACACGCAAGTGTTTTCCAATCAAAGTAATCGGCGTATGCGGCGTCAGGAGGCACAATCAGAGATGTCACGACCGCCAGAGAAAATGCAATACATAAAACGATGTTCTTTTTTAGAAACGCAAGGAAATCGCCGACGTGAAGGCGCGGCAGATGTGTGCGAAGAAAATGAGCTACGGTGCGATTCATCTTATCTCTCCTTCTATTTTATGACAACCCACACATTATACAGGATTTTGGAAGGGATGTCAATAGAAAAATGCAAAAAGACGAATCAAGCCGCAGCTCATTCAATAAATGTTTATGCTTCTACCTCGATCGGAATTTCCGTTCCAAGGGGCAGAGAGTAGATATAGGAAGCGTTCGGAATTCTTCCAAACATCCTTTTCACTGCCAGTGCATAGCAGGAAAGCTGATTGACGTGTTTTTCAGTCATGCTCTTTTGCAACAGCGAGAAGTCCTTTCGCTCGGCCGGGAAAACGTGATCGGTCTTGTAGTCAATGAGCAGCAGTCGACCGTCCTTCATGCGAAGCAACAGGTCGATCGATCCTTGAACCAATACCGTTTCGTTTTGATAAAGGGGATCCGTTTGCTTTTCCTTCGAGGCGGTGAGGGCGGAGAGCGGAACGGAAAGATTGAACTGTTGCTCTTTGTAAATCTTCTCCGCGTCCAAAATCCATTTCATGACACGGCTCTTCAAAAAAAGATTCAACTGATCGCGATTGATCAAATCGGCTGTTTCGGGAGAAAGGAAGCGCTTTTCGATCAGGCGTAAAATTTCAGCATCGATGCCTGCTGAGGAAAAATTCTCAAAGTCGCAGAATTCCAAGAAGGCGTGCGTTGCAGTTCCGATATCTGCAGCGGTTGCCGTCTTTTGTTTTCCAAGCAGGGTTTCAAAAGTCGGGGCAGGGCCGCTCAACAAATGAATTTGCTCCTCCAGGGCGGCTTCGTCCTCGGAAGTGTCACTGATGTGATCTAACAAATCCGAGGAAAGCTTGGATGCCGCAAGCTTGGTGGGGTATTCGCGGAATTGCTCTAAAGGATAAACAAAGGTGTTTTGCTTTTCAAGAATCGCAGAATATTTCTCGGATATTGCTCCGCTCATTGGTGTAGGCGTTTGCACATCGGTGCTTGTTGTTTCTTGGGAAGCGCCTGCTTTGACCTCCTCTGATAAGGGAATATGGCGGAAAGTGCAAGGAAATTCGGCGTTTTTGTTCTCTTTTTGCTGCAATGCCGCGAGAATCCACCTCAGGAAATTTCCGTAATACAGAATCGAATATCCGGAATCTCGAAGAATCCTGCGGGCGCTGCTCATGAGATTATCATAGTTTCCGTCCGGTGTTCCGGTGACATAAAGCCGTTCTCTTGCTCTCGTGAGGGCAACGTAAAGCAGTCGAATGTTTTCCTCCGCCTCCTCCGCCTGGATCTCCAGTTTAGCGACCTCGCGGAGGATTCCGCTGTCGTTGTCGGAGGTTGCGGGGTTGAAGCATCTTGAAGCACAGGGGAATTTGCGGTGGAAGAGAAGATTTTCCTCCAGTGATTTGGTATTGAATCGCTTTTCGCAGCTGCAAAGAAACACCACGGGATACTCCAGTCCCTTGGAGGTGTGCATCGTCATAACGCGCACCGAGGAATCGGGAGCGCGGAAGCCTCCGCAGGATACATGATTGCCTTCGATAAGGCGTTCAAAGTATTGCAAAAATCCAAACAGTCCACACCACGCGTTGCGCTGGTAGGATCGAGCATACTCATACAGAACCAGCAGCTCTGTGCTCGCAGAATAGGCGATGAGACTTGGATCTGCATATAGCAATCGCAGAAACCGATCGGCAGGCTGAACGGCGGCAAGCTTTTGGAAGCCCTCAAGCCATGCCACCCACTTGGCGCATTTCGTTTGGTAGGGGAAGTCCTCGAGCTTGGATGCTTGACAGAGCGCATCGTAAAGCGAATACTGATCCGAACAGATTTGACGGATCAGATCTAACTCCTCCAGCGTAAATCCTCCGCTTTGAGACAACAAATATTCCGAGAGAGGTAGGTCTCTGTGGGGATTATCAATGGCGCGCAAGAGGTTCAGAAGGTCCGTCATAAGCGGAGAATTTGCGATATCGTCACCCACAGCGGCAGAAACGGGGATTCCGATTTTCTTCAGCTCGTCAAGGAAGGGGATTCCCTGATTGGCATTCCGCACCAAAATCGTGATGTCTGAAGGGGAAATCCGCTCTCCGTTGTCAAGCTTCTCCTCGCGAATCAGCCGAGCGATCTCGGATGCTACCCAAACAGCCTCACGATTGGGGCGTTCTTCGTCCTGTGTATCGTCGCCGGCTTTTCTTCGAGGATAACCTTCAAAAACGACTGTTTGAACCGGGATTGCCGCGGGAAGCGCTTCGTTTCTTCCTTTTCCAAACCTCAAGTCATCCTCCGGACGATAACCGACGCTCTCCTCGCATCCGGAAAACAAGAACGCACACACGAGATTGGCATACTCGATGATGGGGCGGTTGCAACGGAAGTTGTCAGACATGAAAACGCAGACTGCATCCGCATCCTTTGCCGTTTCCTCTGTGTGTCGGGGCATGGATTTGCGATAACCGGTAAAGATCGTGGGCTCACTTCCGCGAAAACCGTAGATACTTTGCTTGATGTCTCCAACCATGAAACGGCGATTTTTGCCGATCAGGGCAAAGATTTGATCCTGCATAAAATCAACGTCTTGATATTCGTCAATATAAACGGCGTCATATTGTTCAGACAACGATTCCGCAAAGGGGGACGGTGTCCCACTTGGCAGCACCAAAAGACGATAGAGACACGCTCGCACGTCGTCAAACTCCAGGATTCCTCTCCGCTTTTTCTCCTCCCATACACGCGATTCGTACTCGGCAAAGAGTTGGTAGAGCATCTCGCACAACTCTGCATTTCGGAGAATTTGTGTGCGGATTTCATCATTTGAATAAGCGAAGAACCGCGTATTCCAGTCATCGATCGTCTTTTTGATCTCTGTCCGCAAATCCTTGTAAAAGTCCATTTCGGCAGGCTTTGCACGCATGGACGGGAATCTGATTTTTTGGTAACCGCTCACGGTACCCTTGATCCGATCGTAGGTCTTGCCTGCACTCAAATCTCTTTGAAGAGATTTGAAAAAGGAGGTATCATATTCGTGAACCCCTCCGAAACAGTTCTTGCAATCTGGGTCTGTTTCCAAAAAATCGCCTGTGTCTTGGAGATGGGCGAGAAAATAATCACACGCCTGCAACAGATAACGGCGCAAGGACGCTCCCGCCAACGACTCCATAAAATCAAGCTCAACAGAATTCCGCAGCTTCTCGGCATAGTCCTTCAGCATTGTGACTCCAACCGGGAAGGAGGCAAATTTTTTATAAAACAGCAACAACGTTTCGTCGAAATCGGCGTTGCTTCGGTTGCCGAGCAGATCATCCATTGCGTGTGCAAACCGATTGTCGGCAAGATGTGAAAAGGGATCGTCCTCGGAAGCAGGTTTCTGACCGTGGCGCGCATATAGCTCTTGAATCGTTTCATCCAATACGCGCAGACAAATCTCATTTGCTTCCGCCTGGTCAGCAAGTCGGAAGGCTGCGGGAATATCCAACTGCTCAAAATTGTCGCGTACCGCCTTCTGAAAGAAGGAGTCAATGGTTGAAATCTGCGCGCTTCCGAGCAAAAACAACTGTTTGGAAAGGTGGGGGTCGCCCGGTCGTTCTGCAAGAGCTGCTGTCAGTGCGGAAGAAATACGCGCTTTCAGCTCGGCAGCTGCCGCTCTTGTAAAGGTTACGACAAGGATCCTGGAAAGATCAGCAGGACTGTCCTTGTCGGTCAGCAATCGTATGATTCGCTCGGTCAAAACGCTTGTCTTTCCGGATCCCGCCGCCGCGGAAACCAAAAGCATTTTGTTTCGTATGTTCATTGCAGACTCCTGTGACGGAGTCCATGTTCGGTCTGCCATTTCGCTCCTCCTTTCTCATTTTTTCTCGTGACAAGCAACGTCACAATGGTGTTTTAGATCGCAGAATTTGCAAGCATCGGGGGAGGGCGTTTTGGAAGCCTCGCCCGAAAGGATTCGCTCGGCGATCGATCGAATGGCATTTTTCATTTCTTCAGTGAGTTGTGAGATCTGATCGAGCGTTGTTGAGCTGAGTCCCTTCAGGTATCCCTGTGTCTGGGACGCATCGGCTGCCTGTCGGATCTCTTCTTCATCCAAAAGAAAACCGCTTCTTGAAACGGTTGTTTTGCCGTTTTCCTTGCCGGAATAGAGGAATTCTGCGCCGCAAGGAACATATCGGTCGGGATTTGAGGAAACAACGGCGAAAAGGTAGAGAATCAGCTGCAGATCCTCGCCTGTTCGAACCTTGTCAAAGGAAAATTTATGTTCTCCTGTTTTGTAATCCACAATTCGAACGTATAGCTTTCCGTCATTTTCATACACATCCACGCGGTCAACCGTCCCGTGAAGCTCTACCGTGCAACCGTCGGTCAGATTCAAAAGAATTGCAGGAAGGGCGTTTTGCTCCTTGCCGCCCAGACGTTGTTCAAATCCGATGGGGGTGAATTTTCCGGAAGAGAGCTCTCCTACAATCTCGCGCAGGATCAGTATCGCAAGTCCTCTCAGTCGGTTTAAAAGATGCAAGAGACGATGATCCATTTCTTTTGGAGAGATCGGGCATACACAGGCCAAATATTCCGCAATGACCTCATCTGCAAGAACAGGAAGATCATCTTGGGAGGGAAGTGATAGCGTTTGTGGTTCTGTTAGACATTTTTTTAAAAATCGTTCAAACACAAAGTGCAAGAAATTTCCTTCATCTGCCGCGCTGATATCGGAGTCCTTTTGACCTCGAAGCTTCAAACGATGGGACGCATAATAGCGATACGGACAGAGCGCAAAGGTCTGAATCGATGACTGAGACAGATGCAAGTTCACATTGGCACCAAGGGTAGGAAGCTTGTGATCTTGTGTGGTTTTCTCGGTATTTTCGATATTATTGGCCAAAAACGCAGAGGCTTTTACCGTGTTCGGAGATCTGTCCAAAAGAAATTGCGTTCTTGTGATTGCCATAGACGGCGTCAACTGAGAGCCGTCTGCCCGCATCAGGGGATAGGAGAGATAGAGTAGTTTCGTCGGCTTTGTCATCGCGCGATAAACATAGAAGAGTTCTTCAGAGGATCGCAATTTTTGTCTGGAATCAAGTTCTATGCCGAATTCCTCCAGTGCCATCTTGTCTGATTCGGTGAGAAGTCCCGTGTCGGTTACTGCCTTCGGAAATTCTCCTTCACAAAGGCCGAGAAGGAAGGATGCCTTCACCTGCTCGACGCGCAGCGTATTCGCGGATCCGATGACCACACAGTCACGCACATTGGGAACAGAGCCGAGGTCCGTCGCGGCGAAGAAAATCGTCAAAACTGAGAGAAATTCCTCTGCTGTAAGCTCGGAATCGGGGAGTAGCTCTGAAAGCTGCGTCAAGGTCTCGGTCATAAAACGGTAAAGACGAAGCGTCTCACCCGCCTCTCTCCGTTCGCCAAGGAGCAGTTCCTTTTTCGCTTGCTCGGATAATTGCTTTTGAACATCTAAACGGCAAAGATACTCATACAGAGAACGGCAAAGATCGGGCATCTTCCGCGATGCGTGAAGATCGGCTTTCAAACGTTCCAGGGGCTCTATAACAATTCTTCTCACCTTATTGGCGGCAAGCAAAATTTCATTGCCTCGTTCGCTCTTTTTGTCGGTCAATCCGTCGGGATTCATGCTCCAAGCATCATCCGTAAAGCGCTTTCCGCTAATATGCCATGTTTCACAATATTCCTCAAACAAGGCTACGTCGCGCAGATCCGCCCCGCTGATTCCTGTTTTAAGAAGGGTAAGAATATCCTGCGTTTGATAATTTTGGAAAACGGCCCGAAGCGCCGAAAGTATGAGCCTTGAGAGTGGCTTGGAGGAAAGATCGGTGCGCTCGGAGAGAAAATAGGGGATCCCGTGGCGCTCCAAGGCCGCATCCAAAACGCCTCTGTAGGTATCGCTTTCACGCGCGACAACTGCGATTTCTCCGTATTGGATGCCAGACTGTACCAATCCCAAAATTTCAATCGCACAAGCCTCACACTCCTCGTACATATTGGAGCAGGTCTGCATATGCACTGCAATCGGATCATGCTCGGAGGGAAGCGCTCTTGTGGATTTGGTCAGGCGAAAATCCCATAGACCTCTCTCAAGGAGACGTAGCTCTGCGGGCTTGTCCGCGGAATGATCGTTGAGTGTGGTAACGTCGCTGGAAACACCGGCATCCTTGGAAATCCGCTCAAGATGTCTTGCGGTTCTTGTAATACTTTCAAAATGTGGGAGATCCGATGGAATTTGATCGGTGCAAAGCGCGATTGTAAGCGCATTTGCCTGGGATAGCAATTCCTTCAGAAATGCGTATTCAGGTGCAGTAAAGCTGCTGAAGGAATCCACGTATACGTTGCAATTTTCAAAAAAATGATGCTTTTTTAGTTGCTTTGTTGCTTCGGTAATGCGATCGGAAAGAGTGCCCCCGCACCGCGTGGAGGTGTTTTGATTGTATACAGACAGAATCAGCGAAAGATCTGTCAGCTTCTTTTGGAGCGGCGTCCCACCCTCGAGCATGGAAGCGACCTCTTCAAGCTTCTCCGCATCAACCCCGTTATGATTGAATTCCTCAAGGGTTGCAAGCATTTCGGATGTAATCGTTGCATCAAGTCTGCTCTTTCCGTATTGCAACAGCATCGGATAGACTTGACGAAGGGTTTCCCACATGAGAACCGATCGGATGCCGCCGGTAGTCGGAAGCTGCGTTACACCGCCGTACTGATGGAAAATCTCGTCGGCAAGCTTTGAAAAATTGGTAATGTGAAGAAAGAGCCCGGCCTCCGGAGGAAGTGCATCCAAAAGATCGCGCTCACTAATATATGCCTGTTGCTCGGGGATCAAAAGATAGCATCTTCTTTGATTTTGGATATCCATGCGGATTTTATCGAGCAAAAAACGGCTTTTTCCGGCACCGGAAGCGCCGCAAACCAAATGAAGCATAGGACCTCCTTTAAGATTCTTGTTCTGACATCAGCAAAAGATTTCGCCGCACAGTCTCTCTTCCACGCCAAGAATAGGCGCGAGCAGAAAACTCCTCGTCGGACATTTGATCCAAGATCGACAGCGTCAGCTTTGGAATATTGTCTTGTTGAAAATAGGGGACGTTTGAATAAATCGTTCCGTTTCGGATCGCTTTTTCCGTGTGTGGACAAGACAACTGACAAATATCACATCCCCATACCGATCCATGCTGCAGGATCTTTTTTCGCTCATCTTCGTTAAGGTCTCCCTTTTTTTGCGTGAGCGCCGACAGACACCCGTCGATCGTCGTTTGCGTGGGGCAGGCGGAAATGCATTTGCCGCAATTCTCGCAGTAGGTGACGTCAATAGCCGTACAGGGAAGAATCGCGTCTGTCACAAGACACGCAAGAAAGACCAGGGATGAGTACTTCTCCGTAATCAACAGATGATTTCTGCCAATCACGCCCAATCCTGCGCGAGCGGCTGCGTCTACTTCTGCAACAGGGGAGTGATCGGCAAATCCCGCAAATTTGTTTTGCGGATATTTTGCACGCAAAAGAGGGAGAAGTTCATCAAATAAATCTTTAAAAAAACCGTGATAATCCTTGGACACGGCATAGCAGGATACATTTCGGCTGTTGTCCATGCACTCCTTGGAGAAATAGGGAACTGCAATCATGATTGCGGTTCCGTTCGAAATGCCGTGCTTCTCAAGCAAATAAGGCTTGAGAATCTTGCAATCTACCAGTGAAATGGGGGAGACGAGGTCAATCCCTTTCTCCAAAAAAAAATTTGTTAAAAATGAAAACATTTCTTCCTCTTTTTTAAAAAGTATGTTATAATATAACGGATGAACCAAATGAAGCAAAAAGGCTTGCCTTTCCTTTTCATTATATCAAAAAAGTCGAAAAAATACAAGAAAAAAACCTCATTTTCAAACTTTTTTTCTGACAACATCAAAAAATCTTCACAAAACGGGGTTATACTTTTTGTAATCGATCTATTTATCGGAGGTGCTTTATGTACGGAGATTACGGGAATTACGGCAAATATAGTTCAAGTTCTTTCGGCAACGGTTTTGCTAGAACCTTTTTAACGGTTTTGCTCTGTGTGACCTTGTCTTTTTGTGCAGGTGTTGGAGGAGTGGTGTTTGCCAAGCGTCAGTTAGGTTTATCCGGAGAGGCATCAGGAGAGATCAACAAAGCCCCGGCGGAGGGTTCCTTGCACAACAGTGATCCTGAAAATTTGCTGGATCGTTCTAATGTCGAGTATTCTCCTTATGGTTCTGCTGGAGAAAATGCGTACGCAATTTCCGAGGTGGTACAAATGGTACGCGACTCTGTGGTTGTCATCAACGCCAAGATCCTCAGTTATGATATGTTTGGAAGACCGACCGAATCGACCGGCGCCGGGAGCGGTGTGATCATTCATGAGGATGGCTACATTCTGACGTGTTATCACGTCATTGAAAATGCAAGCGAGGTCTACGTTACGCTTAGCGATGGTGTCTCGGTGTACGAGGCATCTGCGGTAGGGAGTGACGAGGCATCTGATTTGGCAGTTTTGAAGATTCAGCCTAAGGCCGAGCAACCCTTGACCGCAGCCAAGCACGGAAAGAGCGGGTATCTGGTTGTAGGCGAGCGCGTGGTTGCCATCGGAAATCCCTTGGGTACACTCGGAGGGACTGTGACCGACGGTATCATCAGCGCGACCGAGAGAACCATTACCACTGAAAACGGAACAATGACGCTTCTCCAAACAAACGCAGCCATCAACTCAGGCAACTCCGGAGGAGGATTGTTCAATCTGAAGGGCGAGCTGATCGGCATTGTAAACGCGAAATATGCGGCATCCGGCGTAGAGGGGCTTGCTTTTGCAATCCCCATTGACTCTGCTTATGAGGTGGAATGTGATCTGATCGAGTTCGGTTATGTTCGCGGCGTTGTTGACCACGGCCTCACGCTGCTTGAGATTAACAGTGAAAATCTGTCGGCCTACAACAGAAAATATGGAATAAAAAATACCGGAGTCTATGTGATTTCTTCTGCGATTAACAATGATCTGAAAAATCGAGATCGATTGATTTCGGTTGACGGTGTCACAGTTGAAACGATTGAACAGTTTGATGCAATCATCGATCAGAGAAAGATCGGAGATACACTGACGATCGTATATGAGCGAGATTCCGAAAATTCAGAAACACAGCTTACGCTCGGCGAATATAAGCCCGATGCGTCGATTGATTTTCAAAAATAAGAAGATGTGACGGAGGTTCTCCGTTCACAAAAAAGGACGGTATATATGTATCACATTCTGATTGTTGATGATGAAGCGCGGATCCGAACGCTGATTCGCAAATATGCGGAATTTGAAGGTCACACGGTAACCGAGGCAGTGGACGGCATGGAGGCCGTCCTCGCCTGCCGTGCCAATACTTATGATATTATCATCATGGATATCATGATGCCCGAGCTGGACGGATTCTCCGCCTGCCGCGAGATCAGAAAGATCACAGCCACCCCGATCATCATGCTTTCGGCGCGTGGAGAGGAGTATGATCGCATCAATGGGTTTGAGGTAGGCGTTGACGATTACGTTGTCAAGCCCTTCTCTCCAAAGGAGCTGATGCTGCGCGTAGATGCCATTATGAAGCGCGTCAAGGGCGGTGCAAAGCAAGGAAATCAAACGCCAAACGTTGTGGTAGAGATCGACAACGGAGGCCTGAAAGCCGATCTTACCGCACGTCTTGTGTTTATTGACGGCGAGCGGATCGAGATGTCCCCGAAGGAGTATGATCTGTTCTTCTATCTGCTTTCCAATAAAAACATCGCACTGTCCAGAGAAAAGCTCTTGTGTGAGGTATGGGGGTACGACTTTTTTGGAGATGCACGCACGCTTGACACGCATATCAAGCTGCTTCGAAAGAGCTTGGGAAAATATGCGCGGTGTATCGTGACGCTCCGCGGTGTCGGATATCGCTTTGAAGGAGAATGATGCGGACAATGCGTAAGGGGAGAAAAATCAAATCGGCAACGGATGTCGGTCTTCGATATTATTTGCTTCGCTTTTTGGTCATTTTTCTTGTGGTCGTGATTTTCGTAACGTGGCTGTTCCAGGTCGGTCTTTTAAACATTCTCTATGAAAAGGTACGCGTGAAGGACATGGAAAAGGCCGCAGACGAGATCGTTGACACGATCGGGACAAAACGATTCAGTCAGACCGTGTATATGCTTTCTATGGACAACCTTTTGAATATTCAGGTCTATCGGATCGACGGCTCATACGCGTTGTCGATCGCATCGGAAACGCCTAATACGGACGAGGGCTCCATCTCGCTCGTATCCTCTGAAAGCCTGGCAAGGTTTTATACCAATGCCAAGAAAAACGAGGGAGTATATCATACCCAGCTGACGTTTGGCGGTCAAGAGGTCAAAACGGGATTGTTTCAAAAGCTTTTTCCTCGCGCATACGGAAAATCAGAGACGGCTGTTTCGAGAGAAATGATACACTTGGCGCATATTCGTCTCCACAATGATGATGACGGGAATGAGTATATGCTCTTTCTCAGCGCATCTCTTGAGCCGATGGCGCCCTTGGTGCATACGCTGCAGCGGCAGTTTATTTGGATTTTTGTGATCCTTGTATTGTTCTCCATCGCGTATGTAATTCCGATGTCAAAAAGGATTGCGCGTCCGTTGGTTCACATGAACGAGGCGGCAAAGCAGCTGGCAAGAGGGGACTATGATGCTGATTTTGGCGTCAATCGCGGATACAAAGAAACAAGGGAGCTGGCAGAAACACTGACGTATGCGTCGCGGGAGCTTTCGAAAACAGATCGCATGCAAAAAGAACTAACAGCCAACATCTCTCACGATCTTCGCACGCCGCTGACAATGATTCGCGGATATGCAGAGGTCATGCGGGACATTCCTGAGGAAAACACGCCTGAGAATCTTCAAATTTTGATTGATGAAACCGAGCGGTTGACCGAGCTTGTGAACGATTTGATGGATCTCTCAAAGATTCAATCTGGCGTGCGGGCTCCTGTGATGGAGTTTTTTGATCTGACGTCGGTGATTCGAGAGGTTCTCTTCCGCTATGAGGCGTTTACCAAGTCACAGGGATACAGTATCACATTTGATGCCGATCAAAATGTGCCTGTATTTGCCGATCGCGGTATGATTCTGCAGGTGATCTACAATTTGATCAACAATGCTATCCATTACACGGGAGAGGATCTTTGTGTTTTTGTATCACAAACCGTGAGCGATGGAAGCGTTCGGTTTTCTGTTCGGGATACCGGAGAAGGGATTCCGGAGGATCAGCTGGATCTGATTTGGGATCGTTATTATAAAATTGATAAAACACACCGTTCTGCACGAGTGGGCACAGGTCTTGGCTTGTCGATCGTTAAGGGCGTTCTTGAGATCCATAGTGCGGATTACGGGGTGGAAAGCAAATTGGGAGAGGGGTCAGAGTTTTGGTTTGAATTGCCCATCTCGGCACCGCCGCAAGATCTTTTTGACGAATACGTAGGAGATAAAAATGACAACATCGGTTTATAATCTGTTGCGATGCCCGGTTTGCGGGCAAGGCGGAGAGACGGACGAAGAGCGAAAGCGCTTCTATTGCCACGGGCCAAAGCAACATTCCTTTGATTTTTCCAAGAGCGGATACCTCAATCTCTGCCTTTCTGCAAAGGAAGGGGATCTGAAGGAAGCGATCCGCTCGAGAAGTGCGTTTTTGGAGGAAGGATACTACCTTCCGCTTTCAAACGAGGTCAATGCGATTCTGTCACAGATCGGTGTGCAAAGCGTTTTGGATGCAGGTTGCGGAGAAGGATATTACACCAACCGCATGGCACAGGTAGCAAGCATGGTTTTGGGAGTAGATCTCTCGAAATTTGGCATTGATAAAGGCGCCAAAACCGCAAAATCAGAGAGAACAACCGCTTTCTTCGCAGTAGCAAGTATCTTCGAGCTTCCGGTCAAGGATGCCGGCTTTGATGCTGTCACAAATCTTTTTGCGCCGTGCTGTGAATCGGAGTTTTTACGCGTGCTCAAGCCCGGGGGACACCTGATCCTCGTGGGCGCTGGTGAGCGGCATTTGATGGGACTTAAAAAGGTATTGTACGATACGCAGTACCTCAATCCCGAGCGAAACGATCTCCCACAGCAGATGACACTCGTCGAAAAAAGGACGCTCCGCACCACCATATCGGTCAAGGGGAATGATATGATTCGCGCGCTGTTTTCCATGACCCCCTATTACTGGAGAACGTCGCCTGCCGACAGTCGGAAATTAGACGGACTCGAGGAATTGGAAACCGAGCTTGACTTTGATATCTACATTTACAGAAAGGGTCTCTGACATCATGAAAATGACTGTTTGTATTCCGATGTATAACGAAAGCGCCATCATTGCCGATACGGCAACAACGCTTTCTGCGTATATGTCCTCTACGTTTGAAGATTATGAGATCCTCTTTAGCGACGACGGAAGCCGAGACGGATCTGCTGAAATTGTAAAATCTCTGAATCTTCCGAACGTTCGGGTGCTCGAGAATCCTGTAAACCAAGGAAAGGGTGCGGCGGTGCGAGCTGCGATGCTGGAGGCGACGGGGGATTATGTTCTCTTTACCGATGCTGATCTTGCATACGGAACCGATGTAATCAAGGGAATTGCCGATGCGTTTTTAAAGAATCCGGAAAGAGACGTTATCATTGGTTCGCGGAACGTCGACAAGAGCGGATATGAGAGCTATACGTTCCTGAGAAAGCTGGCATCCAAGATCTACATCAAGTTTTTGTGCCTGATCGGAGGATTCCGTATGTCCGATTCGCAATGTGGCTGCAAGGCGTTTACCGGAAGGGCAGCAAAAGAGATCTTCTCCAGATGCAAGCTCAACGGGTTTTCCTTTGATTTCGAGGTGCTGTTGTGGGCAGAGACACTGGGAATGATGGTTTTCGAGTATCCCGTCAAGATCATTCATCACCGCGAGTCCAAAATTCGTCTTGTTCGGGATAGCCTGAGGATGGTTAAAGATGTCGTCGGAATCAAAAAGAGTGTTCGAACAGCAGTAAAAAGAGAAAAAATTTGAAAAAAATCAAAAAAGGTATTGCAATTCGTTATGAGTTGTGATATAATACTACCGTTGTGAATCAACCAACGTCACAACGGTTGTTTTGGAGGCATAGCTCAGTTGGTTAGAGTGCATGCTTGACATGCATGAGGTCGCTGGTTCGAACCCAGCTGTCTCCACCAGAAAATCCGAGAACATTGTTCTCGGATTTTTTTATCCGAAATGAAGGATCGGCCACAGAGTATGTCCCTATCACAACAAAAGAGAAAACAATGATTAATATTAAAGATTGGATGAAAACATTTCTTAAATCTTTGAATGATACTTTTGGAAATCGAGTGTGGTTTGTGGGCCTCCAAGGCAGCTATGGCCGCGGCGAAGCAACCGACTCGAGCGATATCGATGTTGTGGTTATACTGGATGAACTTTCCGCCATGGATATTATGACGTATGATCTTATGCTGAACACTTTGCCGTATCGAGAGTTGATCTGCGGTTTTCTTTCCGGCAAAAACGAGCTTTTGAATTGGGAGCCTTCCGATCTGTTTCAGTTCTATTATGATACCATCCCAATCAAAGGCAGTCTCGACGCACTGCTACCTTTGCTTGACGATAGTGCGATTGACAGAGCGATTAAAATCGGTATATGCAACATTTATCATGGTTGTGTTCATAATATGCTCCATGATAAAAGTGTGGAAACTTTGAAATCCTTGTATAAATCGGCCTCGTTTGTTGTTCAAGCCATTACGCATAAGCGAATTGGAAGACACGTTTCTTCTCAAAAAGAACTGTTATCAATCATTTCTCCGGATGAGCGATTCATTACTGAAACACATTTAAAATTCAGAATCGGTGCCTCTGTAGAGCTCGTCGAAGCTTCCAAAGAGTTGTTTGTGTGGGCGCAAAAGTGGACTTCGAAAGTATAATAGCCTGCATTTTACACATTTCTATATCAAACCGCCTTGCAAAAGGCGGTTTTTTGATCACAAAAATCATCCGTCATATTCCAATAATTTTCTTCATAAACATATTCTGAATGAAAGGAGTGACGATATGAAACGTTTTTTGGTACGAAATTGTCTGTTTTTGCTTGCATTTTCCATGCTTTTTGGATACTTGTGTATTTCTGCATATGCAGAGGAAGGAGAAGCGACCCTGATTTCGGAGGAACAGAAAAACACGTCTGATATGGGGATTGAGGATGGTGCGCTAAATTTGAAATGCCAAAGTGCGATTCTGATGGAGGCGACAACGGGATGCATCCTGTATGTGCAAAACCCCGACGAGGCACTTCCGCCTGCCTCGGTGACGAAGATCATGACACTGCTGCTGGTGATGGAGGCGATCGATTCGGGCAAGCTCAAAATGACTGATACGGTCACCGTTTCAGCAAATGCGGCGTCCATGGGAGGCTCGCAGGTCTTTCTCAAGGAAGGGGAGCAGATGCCCCTTGTTGATATGCTCAAGAGCGTTGTGATCGCTTCTGCCAACGATGCGGCGGTCGCTTTGGCAGAGCACCTTTGTGGAAGTGTGGAATCCTTTGTCACTCGTATGAATGAGAAAGCAAAGCTGCTTGGAATGGAGAATACCAAATTTGAGAACGTGACAGGTCTTGACGACACGGCACAAAACCACCTCACGTCAGCCAGAGACATCGCGATCATGTCACGAGAGCTGATAAAGCATAAGACGATCCTGGAGTACAGCTCCATTTGGATGGATACCATCCGAAACGGAGGATTCGGACTGACCAATACCAACCGACTGGTGCGGTTTTATCCGGGGTGTACAGGGCTTAAAACAGGCTCTACGTCAAAAGCAGGCTTTTGCATCAGTGTGACGGCGGAAAGGGAGGACTTGTCACTCGTCTGTGTGATTATGGGAGCAGAATCGCGAGACGTCCGCAACGCCGCCGCAACCACACTTCTGGACTGGGGATTTGCGAATTATGGACTCTATACCGCACCGAGCGCCGAAATCGCTCCTGTCGCTGTTAAGGGAGGCGTGAAAAACACTTGCCAAGCTTCCCAAGACGTCTTTTCTTGTGTCTTGCCCAAGGAAAAAATCAAGAGCGTAGAGAAAAAGATCGAACTTCCAGAATTTATTTCTGCCCCGATTCAAAAAGGCACACCGATCGGTGAGGTGATCTATGTCTCGGACGGAGCAGAGATTGGAAGATCGCAGATTTTGGCAACAGAAACGATCGAGAAAATGAACTTTTTTGATATTCTCAAGCGAATGCTGGCGTCCTTCCTGCTTATCTGAATATTGTTTGTAAAAAAACTCAAATAATAGATAATATTTTGATAAAAGACCTTGAAATCTGTTGAAAATTGTTGTATAATAAATCAAACTATATTCTACACAGGACGGTAAAAAACAATGGCAATTAAACTCAACGATTCCTACCTTTCGAGTTTCATCAGACCTCATGAATATGAGAACATCGCGCCCGAAATTCTCATGGCGGATAAGATGCTTCGCGAGAAATCCGGCCCCGGAAACGACTTTCTGGGTTGGGTAGATCTTCCCGACAATTATGACAAGGAAGAGTTCGCCAGAATCGAGGCGTGCGCTGAAAAAATCCGCAAGACCTGCGATGTTTTGGCTGTGATCGGAATTGGAGGCTCTTACCTTGGTGCAAGAGCTGTGATCGAGTTTTTGAAGTCTCCCAACTATAATCTCAACAGAAAGGGAACTCCTGCTATTTTCTATGCAGGAAACTGCATCAGTGCAGATGCACTCAATGAGGTTCTCGAGCTTTGCGCAGATAAGGATGTTTGCGTAAACGTGATTTCCAAGTCGGGTACCACCACCGAGCCGGCAGTTGCATTCCGCGTGTTCCGCAGCTTCTTGGAGCAGAAATACGGCAAGGATGGCGCAAGAGAGCGCATCTTTGTAACCACCGACAAGGCAAGAGGAACGCTCAAGCAGTTCTCCACCGATGAAGGATATGAGACCTTCGTGGTACCGGACGACGTTGGAGGCCGTTTCTCGGTTCTGACCGCTGTTGGACTTCTGCCCATCGCCGCAGCAGGCATTGATATCAAGAAGCTGATGGAGGGCGCTGCACACGCAAGCCACATCTATGCAAACCCCGATATCAAGGAGAACGATTGCTACAAGTATGCAGCAATCCGAAACATTCTTTACCGCAAGGGAAAGAACGTTGAGATTCTTGCAGGATACGAAATGTTCTCTGCAATGCTCAATGAGTGGTGGAAGCAGCTCTATGGAGAAAGCGAAGGAAAGGACGGAAAGGGTATTTTCCCGGCTTCCGTAATCTTCTCCACCGACCTTCACTCGCTCGGTCAGTATGTACAGGACGGAAGCAGAATGCTGTTTGAGACCGTTCTCGATATTCAGGATGTGGGAAGCACCTTTGAGATTCCCAACGATCCTCACAACATTGACGGTTTGAACTTCCTCTCCGGCATGGATCTGAACATGGTGAAGAAGACTGCAATGCAGGGAACCGTTCTTGCGCATGTAGATGGCGGGGTGCCCAACATTCTCATCGAGGTAAGCGAGAGATCTGCCTTTGTTTTGGGTGAGCTTTTGTACTTCTTCGAGCTTGCTTGTGCGATCTCCGGATACGTTCTTTCGGTCAACCCCTTCGATCAGCCCGGCGTTGAGGCGTACAAGAAGAATATGTTTGCACTCCTTGGAAAGCCCGGATACGAGGATCTCAGAGCCGAGCTCAATAAGAGACTGAATTCTTAAAGAAAAACAAGCAAATTTCACCAAAAACACTTGACTTTATGCCACGTCTTTGGTATAATATAGTCACAGGATGAGTTTGTTTTCATCCTGACTTATGGGAGGTATCAAACGTATGCTTAAACTGATTATCGGTGTAAAAGGCACCGGAAAAACCAAGACCTTGATTGATATGGTTAACGCCGCATTGGAAGTGACCAAGGGTGACGTTGTTGTTGTGGAAAAGGGCACCAAGCTCAGATACGACATCAAATCCTCTGCTCGCTTGATCGACGTGAATGAATATATGGTATCCGACGCGCAGTCCCTTTATGGCTTTATTGCAGGTGCACTCGCAAGCAATCATGACGTAACCGATCTGTTCATTGACGGAACGCTGAAGATCTGCAATCAGGATATCGACGCTTTTGAAAAGATGGTGCAGGCATTGAATGCGCTCATCGGCAAGACCGATGTAAACCTGACCATGACCGTTTCGATGGCAGAAGAGGATCTTCCCGCAAGTGTAAAGGCATTGATTTAAATTTTTATTGATCTTTAAATGCCGCGATTCTGTGTGAATGCGTTCGTACAGAATTGCGGCATTTCATTATCGAGGAAAGGAGTACGGCATGATCTTAATTATTGCGGAAAAGCCCAGCCTTGCGCGCAACATTGCGGCAGGCATCGGACAAATGCAAAAGAGAAACGGGTATCTGGAAGGCTGCGGTTATCTTATCACCTGGGCGTTCGGACATCTATTTTCCTTATGTGACATTGATTTTTATTCTCCGCGCGCCGACGGGTCAACTCGTTGGAGCATGGAAAACTTGCCGTGCTTCCCAAAGGAGTTCCGTTTTGAGCTTCGCAAGGGTGAGGACAAACGCGTGGACAGTGGTGTTGTCCGCCAGTTTGAGGTCATTCGATCGCTCTGCAACCGTCCCGATGTGGATACCATTGTCAATGCGGGAGACGCAGATCGAGAGGGAGAAATTATCGTTCGTCTGTGCATTCAGCATGCCCTGGAGACGCCTAAAACACTCAAGCGTTTATGGCTTCCTGACCAAACGCCCCAAACAGTTGCCTCGGCTTTGACAGAGATGAAGGATGAGAGCAACTATGATCTTCTTGCATCGGAGGGCTTTGCCCGCACGTACATTGACTGGCTGTACGGCGTCAATCTCACGCGTTATGCGACACTGAAAACCGGCTCCTTGCTTCGAGTCGGTCGTGTTATCATTCCCATCGTAAAGGCGATTTATGACCGTGATATGGCCATCCGTCATTTTGTTCCCGGAAAATACTATGCGCTTGTAAGCTCAGAAACAACAAAAGGGGAATTGATCGAGCTGGTTTCCAAGCACAAATTCGATCAGGATCAACGTACCAAGGCAGAACAAACGTGTGCGCTCTACAATACAACGGGTGCCATCGTAACGGGTGTCAAAAACAAAAAAGACAAGCTGTTCCCGGGTAAACTCTACTCCTTGTCGAAGCTGCAGAATGTACTGGGTAAGAAGTATAAGATGTCCATGCAGGACAGCCTTAACATCGTCCAGGGGCTTTATGAAAAGGGGTATCTGACCTATCCCAGAACGAACTCCGAGTACTTGGCGACTGCGGAGAAAGGGAAGATCAGACAGATCCTTGAGCAATGCAAAAAAATCGGTTATCCGGTTGTTTTTAAGGATCAGAAGAGTATTTTTGATGACAGTAAGATTGAATCGCACTCGGCTCTGACCCCAACCTACAAGATCCCGCAAAAAGGGCAGCTAACCGAAGCAGAGATGCAGGTGTATTCCACCGTATTCAGACGCTTTGTGGCGGTATTCTGCGCTGAGGATTGTATTGTTTCGAGGACCGAGATTACGATTGCGGTGGGAGAACTCGAGACCTTCACGCTCAAGGGCATGACGGTTTTGGAAAAGGGATGGACCAAGTACGATGATTTCTCGCAGAAGGACAAGATCTTGCCCAATCTGCAAAAGGGAGATGTTGTCAACATTCGCTTTGCGCCTGTTGAAAAAGAAACCTCTCCGCCAAAGCATTACACCATCGAGACACTCAACAATTATCTGAAAAATCCCTTCAAGGATGAAAAAAGCGCCGCCAAGGAACGTGAGGCGCAGGAGGACGGGGTTGAAGCCGACGACGCGGCTGATTACAAGGCGATCTTTGAGGGACTTGAGCTTGGAACAGAGGCGACGCGAACGGGAATCATTGATAACGCCAGAAAGAGCGGCTATATCGAGCTTAAAAAGGACGTTTACCGCATTTTGCCGGGTGGAGAATTTCTGATCGAATCGCTGGTTCAAATGCAGATCAATATGGATAAATATAAGACATCAGAGCTTGGACAAGCACTTAAAAAGGTTTATCACGGCACGATCAGTGTGAGTGACAGTGTCAAGCTCGCTGAAGCTGAAATTGCAGAGGTCTTTTCCAAGCAAACGGACGTTACGCCCGAAAATGACCGCGATACCGGCTTTTTCGGTGATGTTGTGGGCATTTGCCCGATATGCGGCAAGGAACTCAAGCGCCAGCGCACGTTTTATGGGTGCAGCGGATATAAGGAGGGGTGCAAGTTCTCGGTCAATCTCTCTATTTGCAAGCGCGTGATCTCGCTCTCCCTTCTCGAACAGTTGCTTACAGAGGGAAAAACCGATGTTTTGGATGGATTTGTATCGTCCAAAACAGGGAAGCCGTTCGAAGCGATCCTCAAGCTTGAAAACGGGAAGGTTGTATTTGCGTTTCCGCCCAAAACGCCCTCCGGCACAGGAACTGATATACAGTCTCGTCCTGTTGCCCCTATTTTTGGGGAGGCAATCCCACTGCCGGATGAACCGCCTCCGGGATACTGATTAAGGAGGAGATAAAACATGAAATTATTATTTCAAGGATTAACAAAATTTCTTGTCGGACTCTTTTTTGTCGGCGCATTGATTTTTGTACCTGCCGGTGGATTCCACTACAAAAAAGGCTGGTTATTTCTTGCGCTGCTTTTCATTCCGATTTTGATGCTCGGTGTTGTGCTCTATATCAAAGCACCGGAATTATTGAAAAAAAGACTCAATTCCAAGGAAAAGCAACAGACGCAGAAGGCAGTTGTTGGAGCCTCTGCATTATTGTTCTTGGCAGGCTTTGTGGTTGCCGGACTTGACTATCGCTTTTCCTGGTCGTTTGTGCCTTCGTGGGTGGTGGTTGCGGCATCCGTTGTATTGTTAATTTCCTATGCGCTATATGCGGAGGTTATGCGAGAAAACGCGTATCTTTCCAGAACGATTGAGGTCCAGGAAAATCAAAAGGTTGTTGACACGGGACTTTACGGAATTGTCCGCCATCCGATGTATGCAGTAACCATTTGGCTTTTCCTATCCATTCCCATCGTGCTTGGCTCGTGGTGGTCACTGCTTTGCTTTGTCCCTTATGTTGCAGTGATTGTTATACGAATTCGGAACGAGGAATCCGTACTGAGCAGGGAATTGGAAGGATATCAAGACTATCAAAAGAAGGTCAAATACCGACTGTTACCGTTTGTATGGTGAAAAAAAGATCGTTGGAAGGGAAGTCTTCCAACGATCTTTTTTATTGATTATACTCTTTTGAGGAGAACCTCGTTCTCGTAGCTCTTAACCTCATCAAACCAAGCTTCGTTCCCAATGACACCATTACGCGAACAGAATTCCTCCCATACGTCTCCAACTGGATAGAATTTGAGCTCCTCCTGGCGCATCATGAGTTCAGTGGTCTTGCCGGCGTTCTGCAAAGCGGTCAGCTCCGCATTGGGGGTGAGCAACGCAGAGAGCAATGCCTTCTGTACCGATCTCATGCCGATCACCCATGCCGCAATTCGGTTGATGGAAGCGTCAAAATAGTCGGTTGCGAGAATCACGCGGTCGAGCGCGTTGCAGCGAACAACTTCTTTCATCATTTCCTGTGTTTCATCGTCATAGCGAACTACGTGATCCGAATCCCAACGAACGCCGCGCGTGACGTGCAACGCGATTTTGGGATGGAAACAGAGCAGTGCCGATATCTTGTCCGAAACCAACTCGGTGGGGTGATAGTGACCGTTATCCAT